>CAWUWF010000048.1:0-38452 GCA_963925935.1 uncultured Arenicella sp.
ACCACTCGCTCAGTACCGTTGATTACAAAGGTACCGTTATCGGTCATCAACGGCATATCGCCAAGATAAACCTCTTGTTCCTTTACTTCCTTGATTGCTTTGGCGCCGGTAGCAGACTTGCCTTCTTCACGGTTATAAATCACCAAACGCATTTTTACGCGCAACGGAGCAGCGTAAATCAAGCCACGTTGTTGGCACTCACGTACGTCGAATACGGGAACACCCAAACGATAGCTAACAAATTCGAGAGCGGCACTGCCATTAAAACTTTCAATCGGGAACACCGATTTAAAAGCAGCTTGCAGGCCCTTTTCGATGCGGCCATCTGGGGCAGCATCTGCTTGTAAAAACTTGCGATAAGACTCCAATTGAGTCGACAACAAGTAAGGAATTGGTAAAACGCCTTCAGGACGCTTTGAAAAACTCTTACGTAAACGCTTCTTTTCGGTAAAAGAGTAGCCCATGGATAACCTCTATTTAAACAAGCCTGAGAGAGTCGTTAATTGGTAAAAAACGACTCTCCAAAAAATTCTATAGAACACAAAACTGGGGCTATTTATAACAACACCCAGAAGCGAGATAAGGCCGACCGGTAATTGCCGGTCAGCCTCAATGCTTTCTCGCTTTAAGTCAGCCGTAAGTCAGTCGCTAATGCGCCCGACTTACGACCTGCAAGAGAAATCAATCTCTTACTTCAACTCAACAGCAGCACCGGCCGCTTCAAGAGTTTTCTTAAGCTCTTCCGCTTCACCTTTAGGTGCAGCTTCTTTAAGCGTAGCAGGAGCACTTTCAACCATGTCTTTAGCTTCTTTCAAGCCAAGACCAGTTGCAGCGCGAACTGCTTTAATTACCGCAACTTTGTTCTCGCCGTAGCCAGTAAGAACGACGTCAAATTCGTCTTTCTCTTCAACAACAGCTGATTCTCCAGCAGGTGCAGCAGCTGCAACAGCAGCAGCGGCAGAAACGCCGAATTTTTCTTCCATTTCTGAAATCAATTCAGAAAGTTCAAGTACTGACATTGACGCAATTGCGTCTAAGATATCTTGCTTACTCATTTGTAAAACCTCAAATTGCGAGTCACTTTGACTCTATAAATAAAATGTAAAAACTGGAAAAATCGGTTAAAAAACAGGCTTGCTTTTAGGTCGATTTTTACTTAAACAAATTGTGAAGAACTGCTTACGCAGCCTTTGAATCTCTTACTGCAGCCAAACCACGTACGAACTTGGTAGGAACCTCGTTGAGCGTTTGAACGAACTTAGTAACAGGCGCTTGCATAGTGCCCATTAGTTTCGCCAACAACTCATCGCGACTCGGAAGTTGCGCTAGTGCTTTGATATCATCCTCTGATAAAAGCGAACCCGACATAGAGCCTGCTTTAATTTCAAAGGCGTCATACTGTTTGGCATATTTGGCAAGAACTTTAGCAACAGCGACTGGGTCTACAGACGCAGCAAATGCCAAAGGACCAACTAATAATTCATCCAAGCATGAATGATCGGTATTTTGCACAGCGCGACGTAAAAGGGTGTTTTTCACCACTCTTAGGTACACGTTATTTTCATGAGCTTCGCGACGTAGAACTTTCATTTGTTCTACAGTCATGCCACGATACTCAGCAATAACGGCTGTCTGTGCATTACCAACTACGGCAGAGACGTCTTCAACGACCTGTTTCTTTTGATCAAGATTTAGGCTCATATCAGAGCTACCTCCAGTTTTGGCACCCTCAACTCAGTTTTACAAACAAATGAATGTTTGGTCTTACTAATATTCAGGAAACCATCTACGCAGGAAATTAAGAACAATCTAAGCACTGCTTGAAACCTTTTAACTTCTGGCTTAATACTTACAGCCTTCCGCCTTTTTGCTTCTCGCAAAAACTTAAACGAACACCTACGGTCTACGACACGCCTAATCAGTCAAACGACAACCGACTAAGCACCCATTTGTTGAGCGAACTATCTACCTCAGCTTAAAGCTGAGGTAAGCTAGTCCGATCAACACGAACGCCAGGACCCATTGTGGTGGATACTGAAACTCGCTTAAAGTACTGACCCTTAGCAGATGCTGGCTTAGCTTTATGCAGCGCACCTAAAAGAGCCAAAAAGTTCTCATGCAAATCTTCTGCAGAGAATGAAGCCTTACCGATTGTGCAGTGAATAATGCCTGACTTATCGAGACGAAATTGAACCTGACCCGCTTTGGCATTTCTAACTGCAGTGGCAACATCAGCCGCAACAGTGCCTGTTTTCGGGTTTGTCATTAAACCTTTAGGACCAAGAATTTGACCTAGCTGGCCTACAACGCGCATGGCGTCTGGGCTAGCGATGACGATATCAAAATCCATCTCGCCTTTTTTAACTTGATCAGCCAAGTCATCCATACCAACAATGTCAGCGCCGGCTTCTATAGCTTTTTCTACGTTGTCGCCGTCGGTGAAGACTGCAACGCGTACCGACTTGCCTGTTCCTTTCGGTAACACAGTCGCGCCACGTACAGATTGGTCAGATTTTTTCGCATCAACACCTAAGTTGATAGAAACATCGACAGCTTCATCAAATTTTGCTGAAGCAGTTTCTTTCACAAGACTGAAAACATCAGCCAATGAGTAAAAATTATCTGGATCAACTTTTTCAGCAACCGCTGAGTATCTTTTAGTATTTTTCGCCATGACTACACCTCGTCCGTCTCAATGCCCATGCTACGAGCAGAACCAGCGATAATTTTTACCGCTTGGTCTAAGTCGTACGCATTTAGATCCGCCATTTTTACAGTGGCAATCTCTTCTAATTGAGCTCTGGTAACTTTACCGACTTTCTCTAGGTGTGGAACACCTGAGCCTTTTTGAATGCCTGCCGCCTTTTTAAGCAAAACTGCTGCAGGTGGAGTTTTCATGATGTACGTGAAACTCTTATCCGAGTACACCGTTATAACAACAGGTACCGGTAAGCCTTTTTCCATTTCACCTGTAGCGGCGTTAAACGCCTTACAGAATTCCATGATATTCACACCATGCTGACCCAAAGCAGGACCAACTGGGGGACTTGGATTGGCGGCACCAGCAGGCACCTGAAGCTTAATTAAAGCATCGATTTTCTTAGCCATCTTTTACTCCGTAACGAATCGAGATTCGTTATTTTTTGGGTGCAAACGCTTTATTCAAGCTCCCCGGTTTAATAAAACTACGTACTAACTGCTATTGTGACTAACCACCTTCAATAGATTGCTTAGTCACTTTGCTCCTCGCCATGACGAGGAACCTTGAAAATTCTTACTTGCTCCACTCACTATTTAAGGGTGAGTAGCGTTACTTAGATGAGGCGCGCCTCGTACCTAAGCCCGTAGAGGAAAGGTACGTGAGCACCCAAATATAAATCACAACGAAGTAAAAGCGTCGCTATTCGCGCCAGAAATCAGCCTTTTTCAACCTGACCGAAATCTAATTCAACCGGAGTCGACCGACCAAAAATTGATACTGCTACACGCAGCTTCGATTTATCGTAATTCACATCTTCAACCGTGGCATTAAAATCAGCAAACGGGCCTTCGGTAACTCGCACCAATTCACCAGGCTCAAAAGAGAACTTGTGACGTGGTTGATCGCTACCGTCTTGCACTTGCTGCAAGATACCTTGCGCTTCGGCGTCAGTCAGAGGCGTTGGATCCGAAGCTCTTCCACCAATAAAACCAGACACGCGAGGCGTGCTTTTAACCAAGTGCCAAGTATCATCGTTCATGATCATTTGCACTAACACATAGCCTGGGAAGAACTTACGCTCGCTGGTACGCTTTTGACCAGCTCTCATTTCAACGACTTCTTCCGTCGGCACCAAAATCTCACCAAAGGAATCTTGCATACCATGCCGCTCAATACTTTCTGCCAAAGCCAACTGCACGCGCTTTTCATAATTAGAAAATGCTTGCACTACAAACCACTGCATACCCGACTTGGGTTCAGCGACCGCTTCAACAGTATTTTCTTGATCTGGCATAGGAGTGTCTGACATTTATTTAACCCGGCAATTTAAAAATTAAATTTTGTGACGTTAGCGATATAAGCTACTAACTATCCACACCTAATAGAAGGTCGTAAATAATATTGAATACAGCAGCATCAATTAGCCACAAAAATATAGCGATGATGACTACCAAAACCAACACGATACCGGTGGTTTGAATAGTTTCAGGGCGTGTCGGCCAAACCATCTTACGTAACTCAACCCGCGAACCTTTAGAAAAGTCTATCAAAGCCATTCCGTACTGGGAGGTGGCAGCAACCGCTAAAGCAACAACAATGCAGACCAGAGCGACGCCAACACGAATCAAAATGGACACGTCTTGGCCCAAATAGCTCGGCAATTGGTAGTAGGCGACGAAACCAACAACTAAGATTAGTGCGGCAAACCCAATTTTGATCTTATCAATCATCTAATTATTTACTCTCAACTTATATGCAGCTCTTTCTACGGAGCCTAAAACTAATCTGAAAATAAAGACCAAGGCCCTTAAAATCAAAGAATAGCCACTAATGCTTTCACCCACCACAAACAGAAAACGTCATAACCGTCACACTAAGATCGCTAGTTGTGGCAGGCCAGGAGGGAATCGAACCCCCAACCTACGGTTTTGGAGACCGTCGCTCTGCCAATTGAGCTACTGGCCTAAACTAGAATAAATCTTTAAAATCAATCAATTACGGTGTGTTTACAAACTGTATGTGCGCAAAAAGGTGCGCCAATATACATTAGCGCACCAAATATATCTAGGGGTAATTAGAATATTTCTAAAATACCTCAAACAAGCCGAAAATCAGGCCTTAACTACTCCCTTTCACCCAACTAGAAGAAGCTTAGATTTGGTTCTAGCAATCTACTAGATTAGACATTTCGATTTT
Source organism: uncultured Arenicella sp. (assembly GCA_963925935.1). Taxonomy (GTDB): domain Bacteria; phylum Pseudomonadota; class Gammaproteobacteria; order Arenicellales; family Arenicellaceae; genus Arenicella. The sequence goes on from CAWUWF010000048.1 coordinate 4,898, forward strand.
GTTCTGAATCGAGGCGCTGGCGTTTTTAAAAAGCGGTGCGTACACTAATTCCGCAAAAAGGAAAGGTACGTGAGCATTTTAAATACGCCAACTACGAAGAGTCAGATCAAAAATTGCCGCACTAATCGTTGATCTTGGCTACTACGCCGGCACCGACGGTCCGTCCACCTTCGCGAATCGCGAAACGTAGACCATCTTCCATCGCGATTGGCGCTATCAGCTCAACATTCATTTTAATGTTGTCGCCAGGCATAACCATCTCTACGCCTTCTGGAAGTTCACAAGCGCCAGTTACGTCGGTCGTTCTGAAATAGAACTGTGGACGATAGCCTTTGAAGAATGGCGTATGACGACCACCCTCTTCTTTGCTTAGTACGTATACTTCAGCTTCGAATTTAGTATGCGGGTTGATTGAACCAGGCTTAGCCAATACTTGACCACGCTCGATATCTTCACGCTTAGTACCACGTAAAAGGATACCCACGTTATCGCCAGCACGACCTTCGTCAAGCAACTTGCGGAACATCTCAACACCAGTAACAATCGTTTTCACTGTGTCTTTAACGCCAACAATTTCAATCTCTTCACCAACTTTGACGATACCGCGCTCAATACGACCTGTGGCTACTGTGCCACGGCCTGAGATTGAGAACACATCTTCAACTGGCATAAGGAAGGCACCGTCGATAGCGCGCTCTGGCTCAGGAATGTAAGTGTCTAGGGTTTCGCCAAGCTCAATGATTTTTTCAATGTAAGCTGGGTCGCCTTCAAGGGCTTTAAGAGCAGAACCAATGATGATTGGAGTATCGTCACCTGGAAACTCATAAGTATCCAGAAGTTCACGAACTTCCATCTCAACCAATTCTAACAACTCGTCGTCGTCTACCATGTCAGCTTTATTCAAGAAAACAATGATGTACGGCACGCCTACTTGACGTGCAAGCAAGATGTGCTCACGGGTCTGCGGCATAGGGCCATCAGCTGCTGAACATACTAGGATCGCGCCGTCCATTTGAGCGGCACCGGTGATCATGTTCTTCACATAATCCGCGTGTCCTGGGCAGTCAACATGAGCGTAATGACGATTCTCTGTTTCGTACTCAACGTGAGCCGTTGAGATCGTAATACCGCGCTCGCGCTCCTCTGGAGCGTTGTCGATGTTTGCAAAATCAACCGCTGTTCCGCCCCACTTCTCAGCTAGCACTTTCGTGATGGCTGCAGTAAGCGTGGTTTTACCATGGTCTACGTGGCCAATTGTGCCAACGTTGACGTGCGGTTTATTACGTTCAAATTTTTCCTTAGACATATCGTTAACTCATCTATCTATTAATTAAATAATTACCAAAACACTCGATACCGAACGGATACAACAAATTCGGCAGTCATCTCAAACTACTATTACCACAACCGAGCACAAACTCCGCTTACGGAGATTACCGAAAGGTCGGACCTGCGCAGCGCCTGCGGCTTTTAAGTACGCTACGCGGACTTAAACTAAACAAACATGGTGCCCACGATCGGAATTGAACCGATGGCCTCTCCCTTACCAAGGGAGTGCTCTACCCCTGAGCTACGTGGGCTAAATTCTTTACAACGCCTGTGGCGCTCTATTCAACAACAGCACCAACAAACCTTCATCAATCTTAAGAAAACTTGATTGGCCTTAAGTAAGATGGAGCGGGTGATGGGAATCGAACCCACACCATGAGGTTGGAAACCTCAGGTTCTACCGTTGAACTACACCCGCGACACAATCTTGCTACTGCTAAAGACTTTAACTCAAAAAAACAAAATTGTCAGACTGATAGCGCCTGCGGCGAGAGAACAACAAACATAACTGCTCCTCGAAACCAAAACAGCAAACCAATCTAACAGTAATAAAAAAGTGGTGGTGGGGGCTGGATTCGAACCAGCGTACTCAGAGAGAACGGATTTACAGTCCGTCGCCTTTAACCACTCGGCCACCCCACCATACTTAAAACTTAGCTACAGCACGCTAAAACAAAAGCGCCTGTGGCTTTTAAGTTCGCCTTGGCAAACTTAAACTTAAAAAGACATGGAGCCTGCAGTCGGAATCGAACCAACGACCTACTGATTACAAGTCAGTTGCTCTACCTACTGAGCTATGCAGGCTTACGCCAAGTTAGGTCGCGCATTTTAGGGGTAGTTGCGAACAAATACAACGGTTCTGATGAAAAAAATTACTATTTTATTTAGTCCTTTTTAAAAGCTTGGAGCGGCCTCTTCGCGGCATTCATTCCAACCTAATTTTGCAGATTGGTCACCCCAATCCATACTCGCTAATTGTTGCTTGATTTGGCTTTCATTTTCAATCGCAAAGTGCAACCAAAAACTCTCTGGGAGCACGACCACCTCTTGCTTAAAATTGACTGAATTTAGCCTATTGCTAAATAATTGCACGGCATTATCTGCTGATTCTTGAATCGAATAGATTCCCAAAGAAATAATGTACTGCTGTTCATCTTCCTGGCGAATAAAGTGGTCCAAGATATTGTTACGTTTTAACTCATCCCGAATGTCGCTAACCTCAGATAGGCTTAGATAAGGGCCGAGATATACCCTGAACACATCGGATTTTACAGAACCCTGAGTCGATTTTTGATAGTCCACCCCCGCATTCAATAAAACCGCTTCAGCTAGGTCCAAGTTTGCTTGGTCCATAAAGGGGCCGATGCGGTAACAGTCAGCTTGCTTAACCCTGGACTCACTGACAGCAATAGATGCCGCGACCGCTTGCTCGCCTCCTGCCTCTTGAACTGCAAAATACTTATCTTCGATCTCTTTGTTAAGGCGTATAAAGTGCGGATTTATCGCTGTTTTTTCAGAATAGTCCTGCAGCCCAACACGCGTTTTATCTGGCCAAAGCAATGCAGCGACATTGGCGATTATTAGTACGCCGCAAACATAAACCAGCATTCGAGTCATGAACCACCCTTGATAGGCCGAGCCTTGTGTTTAGCGTTCTGTTGAGAGCGCGACTGAGAGGCGCCGGCAGACTCGTTAGCGTGTAATGCTGCAATTGCAATTAAGCCATGTAAGACCAAGTTAGGTTCATATCGAGCATCCAATGTTGCCTTGTTTGCCAAGGCTTGCGCGCCGCCGCCGGTAAGTAGGATTTGAGCTTCTGCACCTATGCTACCCTGCATCTCTAATACGATACGTTCGACGGCTCCCGCCACGCCAAAAGCAATGCCAGAGTTTACGCAGTCACTTGTGGTCTTCCCGATAATTTGATCTGTCTCGAAAAATTCCGATTTGATACCCGACGTACCGCCAACCAGTGAATCATGCATTAGTCGATAGCCTGGGTAAATTACTCCACCCTGGAAGACATTATCCGCAGTTAAGTAGTCAATAGTGATTGCTGTACCAACATCAATAATGATGATGTCTTTCACCTGGGCACACTCTCGTGCTCCAATGGCCGCGACCCATCGGTCCACACCCAAGGCATCCAAATCGGCGTAAGCATTACTAAAACCGGTGACCGCCTGACGAACTTTAACGACTTGGGCATTTAGTTGATAACGCTGCAATAGCCATTCGAGCAATACCTTATGGCTAGACGGTGAGCCAACACTTGAGACCCACGCTGACTTCGGCTTGGCAATTGAGGACAAGCCTTTATCCAGTACCGACCGACTCAGGCGCGTCGAATCCAAAACGCCTGTCTGCTCTATTCGGCCGTTGATCTCGCAGCCCCACTTAAGGCGCGTATTGCCTATATCAATTAATAATCTCATAGCTACATCATCTCGCCTTGGGGGTAGTGGTCAAACGACTAAGCGCACGCTGACGTTACTTTCAGAAAAAACATGAGTGTTACCTTTCAAGTCTTGAACAATCAGAGCACCATTCACGTCTACGCCCTGCATCGTGCCCACGACTTGATGCCCTTCATTACCAATACTGATTGTTTTACCCGTATAGCTGGAATGCTGGTTCCAAATTGGCGCTAACGGAGCAAAGCCATTCAATTCAAAACCGCTTAACATGCCAAGCCAATCATTGACCAACCTGGCTATAAATTCATTGCGGTTCATCTGAACGCCCAGCGAATGTAGATCTTGCCAAGCATAAGCGGCATTCTCGCTAGACCAATCGGGTTGATGAACATTCAGCCCCAAGCCAAGCACCACATTACAAATTCCACCGGCTTCGCCCGCAACGTCAATCAAGATTCCAGCTAACTTTCGATCATCGATCATTAGATCGTTTGGCCACTTAATCTTTACATTCAGATCATAATCTTGATTTAAGCGCTCGGCGATAACCAATGCGACGGCCAAGCCAAGACCAGTGATGCTCTTGGGCCAATGCGAAAAACTCCAACTGACCGATAACATAATATTCTTGTGTGGGGCGCAGAGCCATTCATTACCTCTGCGACCACGGCCCGCATTCTGCATTTCGGCGGCACAAAGTCGCGCTTGACCAACTTTAGTCTGTTGCTCGAGCAAGTGGGAATTGGTGGAATCTACGCTCTGCAACACCTCAATGCTGTCTACCTTGTTTTGCCCAAGGGCAGTTAGTAACGTTTGGATTACAGCCTCATCCAACTTGGGCGTAAAGAGTGGCGTAGATGCATGCGATTCAGTCATGCGGCTAGTTTAACTTATTTGAGCAATAGTTCGCACTTCAGTTGTGACTGTTCACTTGCGCAAACAGCAGTCCAGCGACAAATTGATGCCATCTCGACTTAGATTAAGGTGATTTGGACCTGAGTCTTGCAATATCATGCAGTTGGGCTTATTTCTATGAGCCTAGCTTTCCAACAACAAACCGCACTCACGATGCTCCTCTCCCTTGGTTGGATCAAAGTAATCGTGATTATCGGGCAAATCCCGATCATAAATGTACTCCTCAACATCCGACTCATTCAGTTGAAACATGGGTGCCACGCGCACCGTGCTATGGCTACCGAAGGTGAAGATATCCAGATTTTTACGATGTGCATTTTGATCATGGCGTATACCGTTTAGCCACACATCGGGCTGAAAATCTTGCATCGCACGATTAAACGGTTCAAGTTTGACGATCCTCGAGAAATGATCATGCTCGGGAGTGTCCAATGGCGGAATATCCCCATGTACAGCGGTATAGTGCGCAACTGACATCTTCGGGGAATATACTTGAAGATTTAGATCGAGATGCTCTACTACTCGCTCTATATGACGATAGGTCTCTGGGGTATTAAAACCGTGATCAACCCAAATTACCGGAATATCTTTTTTACCTTGCTGCGCGCCGCTGTTGCTGACTAAATGCAAAAAAGCGATGGCCAAAGGACGAAAATTCGTGAAAACAACCGGATTCTTAGCCTTCTCAAGCGTGAACCGCATAATTTCGCTAGGCTTTGAGGTCTTGAACTTCGAACTTAACCAAGGCAGATTTGCGCCAACATGAAAGGTCAACTCCCTATTAGTCTCAAGCGATCGCCTATCTAAGATTTCCTTCAATACTTCTTGGCCCACGAGAGCACCTCACAAAGGTATCTGCTTGCTCAGATCACTCTAAAGGCAAACAAAACGGTTATAGTGCTAATTAGTATAAGGCCGCCCCGTTATAATAAAAAAGAATAAAAATCTATTTGCTTATAGATAATTGTAATAAAGGACGTTAGGCTCGTAGCCAGAACATGCCAGTCAAAGTTTTCATCAGAATCCAGGGGCTGGCAAATAAACGATCTAGGAATTCCTAAACCATCTTCAATTTTCTCCAATTTGGCTCGTTCGGGTTGAGTGATTCCAGCGTCCCTTTAGCTATGATGCACATATCATGCAGCACCTGCATACGCCGCGGTTAAGACGTTTTGTCGTTCACCTCTGCGATGCGATGATCTAGAGTTTGCTTGATCCCAAAAAATGCGAATGTAATCCCATTCCTGGCCCCGTACAAGCCGTATATGGACACTTAAACAACGGACCTGCGACCGAGGCTTATCAACTGGCTTACTCAGAAAACAGCAACGACTCGAAACCCAACTTATCTGTCCACTATTGTTCTAATTTGGCGCTTTGCGATTATAACTTATCTACGATGAACTGCGTGATCGCGCGTCGAGCTACAACCACTTCGCGGCTAATACCATCAATACAATTATGCCTAAGCTCAGTAAATAACCGCAGCTTAACATGGCTGCTAAATGTTTCTTTGTTTGGCGCGAGCGCAATTTCGTCGTCTCGTGAGTGCAGCAGCAAACTGGGAATTGCAGCGGATTCGATTACTTCTTTAGCCGCTAAACCAGCTTGATAAACTTGAGCAGAGGTGGCCAATGGTATACGTCCCTTATAAATCAACGGGTCGTTTTGGATAGCCCGAATAACCATTTTATCTGGCGAGATTAAATCAATGTTCATTTCGTGAATAGTCAGCAGATTACTTAATCGCCAAGCTTTCTCAAACAAAAACCTAGAGATTGGAGCGATCGCCTTACTCAGCCACAATTGCCACGCAGGAACATTATGCCCAACATCAAAAGCCGTACTCACGCCGATAAAAGCGGCGACCTTAGGCGTAAAGGAATCGTCGGCTTGTAGCGTATCCGCAGCCAATATCATTAAGGTTGCACCGAAAGAATACCCCATCAATACAACTTGTTCTGCCTCCGTTGCCTGACGACGAATTTCTTCACAAATTCGCGCAACGATCATTGGATAGGGCGGCACCAAGCAGTGTCGCTCAACCGACTCCTCGCCATGCCCATCAAGTTCTAATGAAATCAGACTTATGCCTAAATTTTTGACCATGTGCTGCAAGGCTGCTTGTTGCGATAAGCCGTGACCGCGCAAACCATGTAAAAAAAAGACCTTGGTCTTCTTGGCACCTATCTCAAAAGATTTCATGGCTCTTTTCTACCATGTGCAGTCAAGCAAACGCAAGCTCAACGTTGAGTTCCTCAGCGACAGCTTAAAAGATGCCCCGAGCGGCAATAGAATTAAGCGGTTTGTGCGTCTTTAACTGCCAAATACGAATCATAAGGCCCAACAAAGTGAGTGATGGTTTTATTATCAATCTCAAAAACTTGAGTTGCCAAACTACTGACAAACTCTCGATCATGGGTGACAAATATTAGAGTTCCATCAAAGTTGTCTAGGGCTAAATTCAATGATTCAATAGACTCCATGTCTAGGTGATTGGTGGGCTCATCCATCACGATGATGTTCGGTCGTTGCATCATTATTTTACCGAACAACATACGACCTTTTTCACCGCCAGATAAGACTTTCACGGATTTTTTAATATCGTCTTTCGAAAACAATAACTGACCTAGTACGCCACGCACATATTGCTCGTCTTCAGCATTTTTACGCCATTGGTACATCCATTCATAGACAGTCATATTGTCTTCGAAATCAGCAGCATGATCTTGTGCGTAATAACCGATTTCACTGTTTTCTGACCATTTAACATCGCCCGCTGTGGGCTTAACGGCAGACAATAAATTCTGAATCAATGTGGTTTTACCTGCTCCATTTTGACCAATAACCGCGACGCGTTCGCCAACTTCTATATTGAAACTCTGGTTCTCATACAGGGTTTCATCGTAGGCCATGCAAAGACCTTCGACTTCAATTGCGTTGCGAAATAGTTTTTTATCCTGATTAAACCGAATAAACGGGTTAACGCGACTAGAAGGTTTAATCTCATCCAATTGGATTTTGTCGATTAGCTTTGCACGAGACGTTGCTTGCTTGGCTTTCGATGCGTTTGCAGAGAATCGACTTACAAACGTTTTAAGCTCAGCAATTTGTGCTTTCTTTTTGGCATTCTCAGACTGCATACGCTCACGAACCATCGTCGCTGCGGTCATATATTCGTCGTAGTTACCTGGAAACAACTTAATGTCTCGATAGTCTAAGTCGGCCATATGGGTACACACAGAATTCAAAAAATGCCTATCATGCGAGATGATAATCATAGTACTGCGCCGCTCTTGCAATACTTTTTCAAGCCAACGAATAGTGTGAATGTCTAAATTATTAGTTGGCTCGTCGAGCATTAGTATATCTGGGTCAGAAAACAAAGCTTGAGCTAACAACACCCTTAGTTTTAAGCCTGGCGCCACCTGAGCCATATTGCCGAGATGAAGCTCAATCGGGATTCCCACGCCCATCAATAATTCACCGGCTCGAGACTCGGCGGTATAACCATCCATTTCTGAAAATTCAATTTCTAAATCTGCAACATTCATACCCTCTTCTTCACTCATTTCAGGCAGGCTGTAGATTCGATCTCGCTCTTGCTTAACTTTCCACAGCTGTTGGTAACCCATAATGACAGTATCGACCACATTGAACTCTTCATAGGCAAACTGATCCTGATTCAACTTGCCAATTCGCTCATTTGGGCTGACGACCACATTGCCAGCCGTGGGTTCCAAAAGGCCCTCTAGAATGCGCATAAAAGTGGACTTTCCGCTGCCGTTAGCGCCGATTAAGCCGTAACGGTTGCCATCACCAAAGTTTACCGAAATATCTTCGAAAAGGGGCTTATCGCCGAACTGCATAGTAATGTTTGCGGTAGAAATCATAGTGCTTTAGGGGGGGATTAGCCAAGAGCTAGTGTAAAAGTTGGTCCAGAATTAGAGTCGGCGTACTATACCGATTTGTGATTACTCTGGAAACAGCGTGAAGCACGAAAAAGGCCCAACGCACATCGAGTAGCATTGAGCCTTATTTGTATCGTCTGGATGTCCATACACTATGCATACGCGAACATTTTTGTGAGCATCGCAACTTAGGCCAACGGCATACTCCCTTGCCGCAGCGCTAGTTAGCGCCTGCTATAGATACATGCTAACTAGAACAATAGAGCCTCTCGCTCGGAAACCCTGGTTAATCAGTCATAGTTCTTGGCTTATTTGGGCTCTGCTTTTTGCTCAGTTACTTTTGCGCCATTGGCATCCTTAGCCAGATCATTGGTACGTTGCTGCTTCCATTTCTCGTAAGAGATAACTTCATCAGGATCACTTTCAACTGTTTGCTCCTTAATGTCGTTTATCATCACCGGAGGTCGGGTCATATCAACGATGGGCTCACCGTTAATGTCAGTTGTTTTTTGTTTACCACCACAAGCCGCTAGCATTACCGTTAGGGCAATGATCAAAGTTGTAGTAAATACTGTCCGAGTCATAAAACCGTTTTGACTACTCATTTTCATGGATTTATTCCAACAATTGTTTTTATATTTGACGAAGCTAGCTAGTAGCAGCCCATCCTAGTAAAAGCCATTTAAGATGATAAGCAAGAAGATAGCGATAGTACTTAACGCCTAGTTTACGTCTAAGCTGGACTTTAAGCGCCGCTATCATAACAAAATCAGGCTGATTAGAAACGACCAGAGTATCGTTATTGTGTTTTTTTATACATCACGAGATAGCTTCAATGTTTTACCTTTAGTATTAACTAAAGATGGTTCAGTCGGGTTTTTCCGTTGATTCGATAGAGCACAGCTGCTAACAAGTGATGATTTGCCCGTTTCCACGGGCCCCATATAGTAGTAAGTTGTCTCGCGGATAAACACCCATGTGGGGCTTGCCATTGGCGTTTTTCGCTGTACCATTGAGAAAATATTTTTTCTGGTTTTTGTTATGAAACTTGGCGTAGTGATGGACCCAATCAGCTCCATCAACATTAAAAAAGACAGTACTTTTGAAATGCTCTGGCAGGCGCAGCTTTTGGGCTGGGACCTAGTGTATCTAGAAATGGGTGATTTGTCGGTTGATAACGGCGTTGCGCTAGGTAATACGCGCAGCCTTAAAATTTATCAAGATGCGGGCCATTGGTTCGATTTGGATGACGCGAATACGACTAAACTTGGTGATCTTGACGTAATTCTTATGCGTAAAGATCCGCCGTTTGATATGGAGTTTGTCTACTCCACTTATATTCTCGAATTGGCCGAGCGCCAAGGTTGCTTGGTGGTTAATTCGCCTAAAGCCTTGCGAGACTGCAATGAAAAAGCCTATTGCGCTTGGTTTCCTGAAATATGCCCGGACACCTTAATTACCCGCAGCGACCCCCAACTAAGGGCGTTTTTAGCTAAGCATCAAGACATCATTATTAAACCTTTAGACGGTATGGGCGGCACCTCGATTTTCAGGGTTCAAGCAGGCTCACCGAACATTGGGGTTATTATTGAAACGCTGACTAACTATGGCTCGGAATACGCCATGGCACAGCGCTTTATCCCCGAAATAACAGAAGGTGATAAACGAATTTTAATGGTGGATGGCCAAGCCGTACGGTATGGCTTAGCGCGCATTCCAACTAAGGGCGAAACGCGCGGCAATTTGGCCGCTGGCGGCAGAGGTGTTGCTATTGAGTTGAGCGAACGAGACCTGGAAATCGCCAGTATCGTCGGCCCTGAATTACGCAAACGCAACATCCTGTTTGCAGGCTTGGACGTCATTGGCGACTATCTCACCGAAATTAATGTCACCAGCCCAACCTGCATCAAGGAAATTAATGCGCAATACGACACCAATATTGCCCTAGACCTGATGCGGGCAATTGAGCAAAAACTACTTAAGCAAGACCTGAACTAAACTACTGCCGATAGAATGAACTCAAGCCTGGATTTGCTTAGCGTTACTACGTTCTTTTCGGCATTGTTTCATGCTGTGTTGATTCTGGGTGTCAGTTTTAAGTTGCCTGAACTCGCAGACACGGCAAATACCGACAACACTTTGGATGTGATATTGGTCAACAACTCAAACAACGAAGTTCCGGTGGATGCAAAAACAATCTCCAGCAACAACAATCAAGGCGGCGGTGAAGACGACAAAGAGGCATCGAGTCCAGTACCCTACAAGCCGACTACAGGATCGCCTATTGAGTCCATTAAACTGACGGCTGAACAAAAAACTATTACTTCCATTTCACCAGACCAGCTGATTACTGGCTCTGGCTCGCAACTGAAGGTAGAACGAAAAAAACCGAATCAAACACAACTGGAATACAAGGTAAAACGCAAGGGCCATGACAAAATCACCACCAAGTCGGCGCGCGAATTGGAGCGAGAACGCTTGATCGCCAAAATAAATAAAAGCTTAGAAGACTACAGCAAGCGCCCCAACAAGGAATATCTATCCCCAACCACGGCTAAACATGAAGCTGCGAGGTATTTAGACGATTGGCGCAAAAAAGTTGAGGCCGTGGGCAACAGCAACTACCCGCTACAAGCAAAGGCCCGCTCTCTAGCAGGCACCCTGATACTAACAGTCGAGATAAATCGCAATGGAACCATCCATTCCATCCACGTAAACAACCCATCACCGCACAAAGTATTAAACGACTCCGCGGTTAGATTCGTTCGCGATGCATCGCCATTTTCCAGTTTCCCAGATGAAATCAATGCCAAGACCGACATATTGGTAATCACCCGCGCCTTTCATTTTCTTAGTAATAACCGCATGTCTAGCTCAGACGCATCGTCAGAGCGTTAATATGTCTGAGTTCGCAATTCAAACCTTTTTGGCATTTGACGTTGGATTAAAGAGAACCGGTGTCGCACGCGGCCAAAATCATACTAAAACCGCTAATCCTGCGGGCCAGTTATTGGTAAACAGGGGGCGCATGGATTGGGCCGAAGTAGATGAATTAATAAAGGAGTGGGAGCCAGTGAAAATCATTATTGGCGACCCAAAGTCAGACGACCCGCAATTGAAGAAGGTGATTAATCGTCTCAAAAGTCATATTCAGCAACAACATAAGATCCCTATTGTTGACGTTGATGAAACGCTTAGTACGTCTGCCGCCAATGCCGAATTTGACGGCGGACAGCACAGTATTAAACGAAAAACTAAGCTGCGGGACCAATTAGCCGCCTGCCTTATTTTGGAAAGTTATTTGTCGGCGCTCGACTAACACTCATGCCACAACAGCATCATCTGTGCGCCTTACTTGCATGGATATAGGTAAGGGGCGTGAGCTGGGAGCGGTAAGCTTTTAGCCTTAGAGAGACCATTTAGGCTTAATCAGAGGTTCCCTGTATAGCGGCTGTGTTATTCTTCGCCAAATCGAGCTCGGCCTCGCTAACCTTTTTTTGAGAATCAAGCATGCTGCCATTTCAATCGCTAATTTCCGCAAAACAGTTAACCCCTGAAACACTAGTAAAGATCTTCAACCTCACTGACAAGATGAGTAAGCTTGTTTCGGAGAAGGGACGGTCAAACCTGCTAGACGATAAAATCGTCGCATTACTTTTCTTTGAACCAAGTTCACGTACCATGCTGAGCTTTCAATCAGCGGCACAACGCCTCACAGCCGGTACAGTGTTTGCTCAAAGCGCTAACTCTACCTCATTTGAGAAAGGCGAAAGCATCGAGGATTTGATTCGAGTAGTGGCCGGTTATTCCGACATCATCGTGATGCGCCATTCGCTACATGGTAGTGCAGCTATCGCTGCCGAGATTAGCGATGTACCGTTCATCAATGCCGGCGATGGCGGCAACGAACACCCCACCCAGGCGATCATTGACGCCTATACAATTTACCGACATAAAGGCCGACTAGACAATCTAAATATCGTGTTTGGCTATGACTCCTTGCAGTCACGTAGCATTCATTCATTGTCGCGCTTATTAGCACAATACCCAGGCAATACATTTACCTTCATAGGCCCCAAGCAGTTATTTCCAAGCGACGATATGATGGCCGACTTAGAAGCTTTGGGTGTCGCTTGCTCGGTCGAAGATCGCGCGATTGTCACTGAAGGGATTGACGTCATTTATCTAAACCGGCTGCAAGAAGAACGCTTCGCTGATCGGCAATTATTTGAAGAGAATCGTCGTAAATATCGATTACAGCGCAAAGATATTGAGCATAGTGACGCGATTATTTTAGATCCCTTGCCGCGAATCGATGAAATTAGCACCGACGTTGATAGCTTAAGCAACGCGCTTTATTTCAAGCAAGCCAGTTATGGTGTCCCGGTCAGAATGGCATTATTAGCAGGTCTACTGGGCAAGGGTTCAGACTAGGTCAGAGTGGTTGGCGCACAATGAAAGATAAAACCATTCAATTACAACGGCGTGGATTTTCGCTCGGCGAATTCGAACTACCGACTACGGGCTCTTCATCGGCTGAAGGCTCCTTTGCAAACTGGCATGAAGGCAAGTCGGTGGTATTGAGAGAAGCTTGCTTAGATCAGCTACCAAAGCATGCATTAGACATACAACAATCCGACAGGCTTTATCACGCAATACTCGATCAACAAGAATGTGATTCACTATTGTCGCAAGCACCGTATCGATCTCGGCTAGACAGTGACTTTGAGTCTTTGGGTTGTGCATTTAATGAAGCCGATGAGCAAGAAATTGAGACTGTTTTTTTTGATGCTATCGCGCATGAAAACATCCTCGCAGAAGATTTATGGATGAAGGTATCATGGTTGTCTTTCCATGATGATGATGCCTCGCTACGATTTCGTTTTTCATTCGGTGTGGATCATGAAGAAGACGTCGCGGCTGACGAAAGCAGACAACTGCATGCAGCAACTCTGACCGAAGCCATATTCCCTGAGTCTCGGTTAATCACCCAAAATAAGGAATTGAATCAGACTCTGTCCAACATTCTTAGCTGCGAATCAGTTAAATTTGTAGAAAGAATTATCTACTTTAATGCCCCAGGCGGCGGCGCCTATCTGCACCATGATCGCGAACGAGGCCATTCCGGAGTAGTGTATGCCCAGCTCAGCGGCAATACCGTTTGGCTAGCATTGCCTAGGCAAGAGCTACAACGAGAAATTTGCGCCTTTGTTAAGCAATGCAAAACTACAAATGATTGGCCAACGACGATCAGTGATGAGCTGCAACAGGCGCTAAGCCAACTTTGTGCGCAACAGAGCAAGCTCGCACAAGCCCTAGAAAGCTTTTGTAACACCGGCTTAATTCATCTAATTAATGAAACACCGGCCTTTATTCAACAGCTTATCGCCAATGGTCATAGCCGGCTAATTAAAGCCGGTGACTTAATCCTATTACCCCAAGAAAGCGATGCTAAATGCTGTTGGCATAGCGTATTCTGCGCAGATGACGAGCCGGGACAAGCGCTCTCTTTTGCCATTCGCGGCAAGAAAATTTAGCCTAGCGAAACGATACTCGCTTAAATCAAAGGCTCCCTTAACTCAACTAGAAAAATTGCCCAAGGTTGTCGTCTTCTTCGATTTCCACATTTTCTAACGTTTCGCCAAGATCCGCCTCCGCCGCACCCTTTCCTTTTAACTTAATCGCTAAGCGTAGATCGTTTTCAGATTCAGCATTTTTTATCGCATCTTCGTAGCTAATCAAATCTGCTTCATAAAGTTGAAACAATGATTGATCGAAGGTTTGCATACCCCACTCTGTCGACTTCGCCATCGCCGCTCGAATTTCGTCAATCCGATGGCCTTTTATCATATCGGATATCAGCGGGCTATTTATCAGCACTTCCACCGCAGGCACTCGGCCTTCCTTACCTTTGATTGGTAGCAAACGTTGCGATACCAAACCGTAAAGGTTCATCGATAAGTCCATCGCCAATTGATCTCTGCGATCAGATGGGAAAAAGTTGAATATTCGATCCAACGCTTGATAAGAATTATTAGCGTGTAAAGTCGCAATACAGAGATGGCCTGTTTCAGAAAACACAATCGCACTGTCCATCGTCTCACGCGTGCGAATCTCACCAATTTGAATCACGTCTGGCGCTTGTCTCATTGCATTGATCAAAGCGATGTCAAATGAATCAGTATCAACCCCCACTTCGCGCTGAGTGATGATCGACTTTTTATGCGTATGCATATATTCGATTGGATCTTCGATGGTAATAATGTGTTCTTGCGCATTCTGGTTTCGATAGTCAACCAGGGAGGCCATAGACGTACTTTTACCCGAGCCAGTACCACCCACAAATATTAATAAGCCACGCTTTCGCATGATCATTTTCTTCAATATTTCAGGTAGTTTAAGTTCTTCAACAGTCGGTATATTGGTCTTAATTGCCCTTAATACCATTCCAATACAATCTTGCTGAACGAAAACATTGACACGAAAGCGACCGATCTTCTTCGGATGAATGGCAAAGTTACACTCCTTGCTTCCCTCAAAGACTCGCCTTTGCTCTTCATTCATAATGCTATAGCTAAGCTCCTGCGACTCCTTCGAGCTTAAGGGATCACCCGCAACAGGATAAATTCTTCCGTCAACCTTAAAGCTTGGCGTCGCATTGGCTGTAATAAATAGATCGGATGCGTTTTTCACCATCATGGCGCGCAGTAAATCAGCCATCTTATACATATTTAACTACCTTTTATGGTTAATGCTCAAACTAATATTGCTGTCGTTTAAGGCAATGCGTCCTACATGAATTTGTTTTTATCTACGGCTCTACGACGAGCATCAGCCATACTAATCAGTCGATTTCGAACCATTTTTTCCAGCGTTTGATCCAAGGTGATCATACCTTCCGATTGACCGGTTTGAATCATCGAATACATCTGAGCCACCTTGTTTTCTCGAATTAAATTGCGAATCGCCGGTGTGCCTATCATTATTTCATGCGCCGCTACTCGCCCACCACCCACTCGCTTGATAAGGGTTTGTGCAATAACCGCCTGAATCGACTCTGATAGCATTGAACGTACCATCGATTTTTCCTCAGCAGGAAACACATCTACGACTCTATCAATGGTTTTAGCCGCAGAAGTTGTATGCAAAGTTCCCAGCACTAGATGGCCGGTTTCAGCGGCCGTCATCGCTAAGCGAATAGTTTCTAAATCTCGTAATTCACCCACCAGAATTACATCCGGATCCTCACGTAAGGCCGAACGCAAGGCATTCTCAAAGCTATGGGTATTTTCATGCAACTCACGTTGATTAATCAAACACTTTTTACTCTGATGAACAAATTCGATCGGGTCTTCGACAGTCAGAATATGCATCCGAGCTTTTTCATTGATATAGTCAACCATCGCCGCCAAGGTAGTTGATTTACCCGAACCAGTTGGGCCCGTGACTAACACCAAGCCGCGCGGCTTCATGCAAATTTCTTTGAATATTTCCGGCGCCTCCAAATCCTCCAGACTCAATACCACCGACGGAATGGTTCTGAATACCGCAGCAGAACCGCGATCCTGATTGAATGCGTTCACCCTAAAGCGTGCCAGATTGGGTATTTCGAAGGAAAAATCCACTTCAAGATTTTCTTCAAATATCTTGCGCTGGTTATCATTCATTATATCAAGAATCATTTTCAACACTGTTTCAGCATCCAGTGTCGGCAAATTAATCCGCTTCATATCACCATCTACGCGTATCATCGGCGGCAAGCCTGAGGATAAATGTAAATCTGAAGCCTTATTTTTCTGTGCGAAAGCCAGTAGCTCTGCTATGTCCATACCGTCTCCGCGGGGATTGACCTATAATTAGATACCCTAACATTTAGTTAAGTATAACCACAATTTGTGCCCATGACGAATAGCCAATACGCTTCTAGCCAATTACAGGCAATCCAAGATCGCATACAAAACGCGGCAAATAATGCCGGCAGAGAGGCCTCATCAATCACGTTAGTGGGTGCAGCCAAACACCAGAGCGCTGATTTAGTGGCCGCATTTGGCGACGTGGGGCTAAGCAATATTGGTGAGAACTACCTCAATCAAGCCGTTGAAAAACAAGCATCGTTTTCCAAAAACGAGTTTATATGGCACTTTATCGGTAAGATCCAATCAAATAAGACCCAAGCTATAGCAAGCCATTTTTCCTGGGTGCATGCGGTTGATCGTGTGAAAATTGCACACCGCCTCAATGACCACTTAGCCAATAAGCCTAAACTACAGGTGTTGGTTCAAATTGATATAGACGACGAACCAAGCAAGGGTGGGATCCAAGTAAATTTAGCCGCAGAACTTTGCCAGCAGATTGCCCAATTTCAAAACTTAACACTGCGTGGTTTAATGCTGTTGCCCAAAGCTAGATCAGGTTACGACGAACAACGAAAGCCGTTTGCGCAAGCACGCGAACTACTAGAACAAGTAAACCAACGTTACGGCTTAGCGATGAACACCCTCTCGATGGGCATGTCGAATGATTTGGAAGCAGCCATTATAGAAGGCAGCACGATGGTACGTATCGGCACCGATCTATTTGGGGCTCGCGTAAAATAGTGCAATTGCTCAACTAGCCACGTAAAATATGGTTCATTAGGCACTTTAACGAGTCTCGTGTTGCATTTAATCAGTAGCAATTCAGAGCTGCTCTAGTTAATCTCTATCCTTGGTCTTATCACCACTCACTATCAACCTAAGTTTTCAATCGAATGAACACAACAATTGGCTTTATTGGCGGCGGCAATATGGCATCCAGCATTATTGGAGGCCTACTAAACAACGCGGCACAAACTTCGCTTATCGGAGCAAAAAATCTTTGGGTTTACGATAAGAACCAGCAGGTCACGAAAACCTTAAGCACCCAATATGGCATTAATGTCGCTGACAGCAATGAACAACTTATCGGAAAATGTAGCGTCGTAATTCTGGCGGTAAAACCCCAAGTATTAAAAGCGGTATTAACACCGCTGGCCGAACTCTTTTCGCAAACTCGCCCGCTGATCATCTCGGTGGTAGCGGGCATTCAAAGCAGCAGTATCGAACTATGGCTTGAACAGCAATTGCCGATTGTTCGAGTTATGCCAAATACACCCGCGCTGATTGGTGCAGGCGCAAGCGGTTTGTATGCCAACACACGAGTAAGCAAAGAACAAAAAGCGCTTACTGGCAAATTAGTTGATTGCATCGGCATTGGGCGCTGGGTCAATAGCGAAGCCGATATCGATGCTGTAACCGCCCTGTCCGGCAGTGGACCTGCGTATTTCATGTTATTCATCAAAGGTTTAATCGACGCAGGCACTAAGGCTGGTTTGGATCACCAAACAGCTCAAGACTTGGCAGTTCAAACAGCCATCGGCGCTGCGCAGCTTATTCAACACAGCGAACATAGTATTAGCACCCTGATTAAAAATGTCACTTCGCCTGCTGGCACCACAGAACAGGCACTACTGTCATTTGAAAATGATAAACTTGAAGAAATTGTGGCACATGCATTCGACGCAGCAAAAACCCGTTCGCAGCAGATGGCTGTCGAGCTGGCTGACGTTAAGTAGACGCTTGCCACTATTAGAAAACATCTAATTCAACCCCGTTTATTCGGTATTAATTTCAAACTCCTTAGCAATTATCCATACCTAATATGAACTACATCGGCAACGCAACAACCTACCTTACAGAAACAGTATTAGCCCTTGTACTGTATGTGGTGATTCTACGTTTTTGGATGCAGTGGGTTAGAGCAAACTTTCGCAATCCTTTCGGTCAATTTGTGATCTCCGCTACAAACCCCGCGGTAATCCCTTTGCGTAAGGTATTACCCAGCATTGGCTCTATTGATACAGCCACGGTTGTGCTGGCGTTAATCATCTCAATCGGAAAAACCTACGTCGTAACGAGCCTTTTGAGTGTTTCGATTTCGTGGCTAAGTCTTTTTTCCTACTCATTTGGCGAACTGATCCGCTGCAGTATCTATGTTTTTGGTGCCGCGATATTTATTCAAATACTGGCGAGTTGGATTAATTCTCATGGCTATAACCCAATACTTGATATTGCCAACTCTATTGCTGAGCCATTAATGACGCCTGCACGCAAACTATTGCCTCCGATTGGCGGTTTGGATTTATCACCAATGTTAATTTTTATTTTCTTTAAACTTAGCTTAATCCTTATCGTCGCACCTATTCAAGCGATTAGATGATGGCCAAGCGATAACATGAAACAATCCACTACCAAGCCACCCAGCCAAGATGATTGTCTGGGAATTGTCGAGCCACAATACGCGCATTTCGATACACCGCTACGACTAGAGAGTACAGAACAGCTTGACCAATACCAATTGGCTTTCGAAACCTATGGCACATTAAATGCAGACGCCAGCAATGCAATTCTAATTTGTCATGCCCTTAGCGGCAACCACCATGCCGCCGGACGTCACGATGAATCAACTAAAAGCATAGGCTGGTGGGATTCAATGATTGGTCCTGGCAAGCCCATCGACACCAATCACTTTTATGTGGTGTCCAGCAATAACCTGGGCGGCTGCGGTGGCAGTAGCGGTCCGGCCTCAATCAATCCGAAGACTGACAAGCCGTTTGGGCCAGATTTTCCGATGATAACGGTTAACGACTGGGTCGTTACACAGGCTCGCTTAGCGGATTATTTGGGCATACAAACATGGGCCGCCGTGGTGGGAGGTAGCCTGGGTGGTATGCAGGTATTGCAATGGAGTATTACCTATCCAGATCGCTTACGGCATGGTGTAGTGATAGCTGCAGCTGCCAAATTGTCAGCACAGAACATTGGCTTTAACGATGTCGCTCGTCAGGCAATTCGTACCGATCCAGAGTTCTTTAATGGCCACTACTACCAGCAAGATAGTAAGCCTGAACGTGGCCTGCGCATCGCTCGCATGCTTGGCCATATGACCTACTTGTCCGACGACATGATGGCACAAAGATTTGGCCGCAACCTACAGCAAAAGCGGCAGCTGGATTTCGAATACAAACCAGAATTCGAAGTAGAGAGCTATTTACGCTATCAAGGAGAACAATTCGTTAATAACTTTGATGCCAACACCTATCTTTTGATGACCAAGGCCTTAGATTATTTCGACCCTGCGCAAAGTCATGATGGCGCCCTAGCCGAGGCCCTAAAAACGGTTGCCGCCGATTTTCTGGTTGTTTCATTTAGCAGTGATTGGAGGTTCTCACCAGAGCGATCTCGTGAAATAGTTCGCGCCTTGCACACTAATAATTTAAATGTAAGTTATGCTGAAATTGAATCACCGCACGGCCATGATTCATTCTTATTAGAATTGGACGACTACTTTAAGGTAGTGCGAGCTTATATGAAAAGGGTCGCAAACCCAGACTGGCCAGCAACGCAACGAGCCGGAGCGCCCAATGGCGAATAAGCACAATACAACCGCGCTGTCTCGTTACGACTTACACGTCATTTCAGACTGGATTGAACCTAATTCGAAGGTACTGGACTTAGGCTGTGGTAATGGCAGCTTGTTGCAGCACTTGCAGCTCAGCAAAGGCACCGCCGGTTACGGCCTAGAGCTCAACCCTGAAATGATTGCAGAATGTATCGACAAAGACATAAACGTTATTCAAACCAACCTCGATAAAGGTTTAAGTTATTTTGATCCTGACTCATTTGATTACGTTATTCTGTCGCTGACTTTGCAGGCGATGCGTAATCCAAAAACCTTGCTCGAAGAAATGCTTAGAGTGGGCAAACAAGGCATCGTGACTTTTCCAAACTTCGCTTATTGGCGTAATCGCTTGCAGATCGCAGTCAACGGCAAAATGCCCGTCAGTGACGAACTACCGTATAAGTGGTATGACACCCCTAATATTCATTTGTGTACCATCCACGACTTTAGCAAACTTTGTGAGCAGCTTGGATTTCGCATAGAATCATCAATCGCAGTTCACTCCAACGGCAAAACCAATTTCGGCCTAAAAGCAATGCCCAACCTATTTGGAGAAATTGCTCTCTGTCGCTTTAGCCGCCACTAAGGCGAGCTCTCATCAATTTGGCGAAAGCCTAGGTATTATATAAACATGACCAATAACGACATACTCCGGCGTCTACGCTTTGCCTTTGATTTATCCAACAAAAAGTCAGTTGAGCTGTTCGGCCTTGATCCAAGCTCAAGCGCAAAAATCAGCCAAGCCGCATTCATGCATCGTTTGAGCAAAGACGATGACGCCGATTTCGTAGCCTGTTCGGACGCAGAGTTGTGCGCTTTTCTAGATGGCTTAATCGTCTCAAAACGTGGGTTAAGGAGCCCCGCTCCAGAACCGGCCACCAAGCCAGAAGACTTTCGGATAAGCAAAAATGACATTCTCAAGAAGCTCCGAATTGCCATGGAGTATCGAGAAGAGCAAATGCTAGCAACGCTCGAACAAGGCGGGGTGGCTCTATCTAGCAGCGAGTTGGGTGCACTTTTTCGCAAGCCTGGTCATAAACATTATCGGGCCTGCGGCGGGCAAGTATTGAGAAATTTCATCAAAGGTCTAACCCTGCAACTACGTGGTGAAGCGCCTTCAGGAACCCCTCAAGAAGTTCCTCAAGACAGCTTTGATTGAGGAATTTCTAATTTGGGATCGTCTGATTAGCCGATACAGAAAAATTGAAAATAACCATTCTAGTCAACCGAGACCTGCCCGCGCTGCTGGCGCTCAACTATCTACTACCTAGCCTTTATGAACATCAGGTCAGTGTGTTCTACACACACAAGGCCCCAGTCAAGGATCTACCAACAGCCCTGCAACAACTTGCGAACTTTGAACGCCAGCTGTTGTTAGAAATAGATGATTCTGGCACCGACAAAAAGCTACTCAGCTTAGAACAATTGGGTCGGTATACTTGCACTGACATTGTTCAACTCAACGCAGTAAATAGTATTGATTTTGCGAAGCTTCAACAAAGCCAGCCAGATCTAATCGTTAGCATCCGACACATGACTATCTTACATGCTGCGGCCATTGACCTGCCAAAACTGGGGGTGATCAATCTGCACTCAGGGCTACTTCCCAGTTACCAGGGCGTTATGTCAACGTTTCGCGCTATGGCTAATAAGGAATCTATGGTGGGGTCAAGCTTGCACTTTATTGAAGACCAAAAAATAGACAGTGGCGCCATCATTGCGCAGGCACAGGTCGCAATGCACCCCAATAAATCATACTTTTGGAACGTGTTAAATCTCTACCGTCAAGGCTGCCAATTAATCCAAGACGCCATCGATTGCCTTGCATCTGAGGAGACATTGGCCAGCATTTCTCAAGATGGCACCGCGCACTACTATAGTTATCCTAAACAACAAGATCTGATCGAGTTCGCTGAGAAAGGATTTAGACTGTTTAAGATTGATGACCTTAATGATTTTGAAATTAGACTGGTTAATCGTCAATATTGAACTATTTTGCTTAAAGATGTGCGTCTAAACCCATTTCCCTCAAAGTGGAGATGTGTTTTTTCTTCTCTGGCATGGATGCCCCGCTCTATCAAACCGCCTAATCAGTTGTTTTTGGCACACCCTAGTTAGACGTCGCGATTCAGTAAGAACACTGCAACAAACTCTAGCCTTAAGAGGTTTTTATTTTTGAGGTGTTCGCTTGAGATCTCGGTAATTGTGCCAGAGTACAACCCACCAGCATCATTAAGGCACCTACCAAAGCCGCTGCGGCAAGCTGTTCATTAAAAAAGAAATAACCTGCAATCGCACCGAACACCGCTTCTAATGCAAGGATCAATGATGCCGCAAAAGGCTCAGCATGCTGCATAACGAAAACCTGCAGGGTATACGCCACCCCCACCACAATCACGCCATTTAACAATGGCCAGATATAACCGGCAGCCACGTCGGGCAAAAGGCGATCTTCAAAACCAGCGGCAAGCAAAACACTAAAAAGACCGCAGAACAAGAATTGATAAAAAGCTAAGACTAATTGATTATATTTAGCCGCTTTTTTGGCCAACACCAACATGTGAATAGCCCAAAACACCGCGCCTAGCAATGCAAGTAAATCGCCTTTGAGGGCGATTGCTCCGTTTGACCCGGTCATTAAATAAAGACCAGAAATCGCGATAAAGCCACCAAACCAAACGATAAGTTTGTATTTGTAACCAATAAAAAAACCGATGATCGGCACTACTATTACATACAGCCCAGTTATAAACGCAACATTGGCTAAGCTGGTAAATTGAATGCTTATTTGTTGCAAAGTGGCACCGGCAAATAAAATGCCCCCTAGCAACAAACTCACGCGCAAGGTCGGCCAGTTGAGTAGCGATTCTAGACTTACCGACTTGCTCAAGCACAATACTGGCAGCAAACTTATTGCGCCTAATAAAAACCGCAGTCCATTAAAAGCAGCAGGGCCTACATAGTCCATGCCCAGGCGTTGAGGCACAAAGCCAACCCCCCATATCAAGGCGATCAGCAACAACACCAAATTGGTGACGATAGGTTTACTCACTGTTAGTCTGTTTCAGGTTTTTGCTTGGCTACATTTTGCTTTAGCTAATAGGTGCTGAAATGCAAGAGCCTAAACAGCTACCGCTTCTGCATCCTTAGCAGCGCCTTCTTTAGTGCGCGCAATCTTGATCATAAACCAGGCAAAAATGAGTGTCATAATTGGGCTAATTATATTGAAAAAACAGAAAGGAAGATAAGTCAGGGTACCTATGCCTAAGACAGAGGCGTGATATGCGCCACAGGTATTCCAAGGTATTAGAACGCTGGTTACTGTGCCGGTGTCTTCCAAGGTACGGCTCAAATTTTCAGAGGCATAGCCCATCTCTTCATAAAGCCCTGAGTACATGCGGCCCGGTATAGCCACTGAAATATACTGATCTGAGGCGCTGAAGTTGGTCACGATGCAGGTTCCAGTTGTTGCGGCGACTAGGCTAAAGAAACCCGTCGCCATAGACTTCACCGACTCCATTATTCGACTCAACATACCACACGCGTCCATCACTCCGCCAAAGGTCATGGCGGCGACTATTAACCAAACCGTACCGAGCATACCGTACATCCCGCTGGCGCTAAACAGATCATTCAACAAGGGCTCCGAGGTCTCAATCGAAATACCTTGATAGAGAGTGCCCATCACAATTTGGTAGGCAGGGAAAATCTTTCCTTGCTCTATCATGGCTGGCAATAAAGAAGCGAGTAACTCTTGTTGAAAAATCAGCACGCAGACTAAGCCAGCCAAAGTCCCAACAAAGAGAGCCGGTATAGCAGATACCCTTTTAACGATCAGAGTCAGAGTGATTACCGGCGGCAAGATCAGCCAGGCTGATATATTAAAAGTTGAATCAATCGCCATCAACACATTCTCAGCGTTGGCGGTTGCAGCAGACGTATCTAGATTTAGTCCGATCACCGTAAACAGAACCAGGCTGATGGTAATAGACGGTATGGTGGTTAATGATAGATAGCGAATGTGGTCGAATAACGGCGTCTGAGTAACCGCAGCTGCCAAATTTGTGGTGTCTGACAAAGGTGAAATTTTATCTCCAAAATAGGAGCCTGAAATAATTGCACCGCCAATTAAGCCATCTGGAATACCCAGTGCTCTGCCAATGCCCACCATCGCAACACCGATGGTCGCAGCAGTAGACCAAGAGCTACCACTGATAACCGATGTGATAGCGCAGGCAATACAACAAGCGACCAAAAAGAATGTTGGGTTCAATAATTTGATGCCGTAATAAACCAGTAGTGGCACGGTTCCGCTGAGAAGCCAAATACTCGCAAGGGCGCCTACCAGTAATAATATTAGTATCGATGGCATTGCATGGCCAATGGTAGACACCACCTTTTCTTGTTGTTCTGCCCAACTGACACCACGATACAGGCCAATCGCAGCAGTAAGCCCAGCAATCAATATGATGATCATTTGTATTGAACCACTTAAGCCATCATCGCCGTAGATATAGACATTCCAACTCAAGGTGCAAATTAACGCCAACACTGGGAACAAAGCAAGCATTAATGGCATGCTCGTCGCTTGGCTATTTCCGGATCGATTCTGATCTGTAGATTTATCTTCTTTCATTTTCGTTTTATTTTTGTTTTCCTCTAAGAAGCTTAGCGCCTCATTTGAGCCGATTATTGAGGCTTAAAGTATTAATATACGGCAAATCAGTAAAACATCATAACCGAGCTTGCACATTGATGGTGTCACATTTAAGCCCGTCTAAACTAGCAACTGAACAAGTTGATCCTCATGATCGGAAAAAACAACTACTGGACATTTAGGTGCTATAATTGCCCGCGATCTGCCTATTTAATCCATTATTGGTCGTTAATGGCTAGATGGGCGCTGCTTTACTATAGTAAGCTATAGATCGGCGCTTTATTAACATAAAGCTCGAATTATTTTGTTAATAATCCGCCTCAAACTGTAAAAAAACAAATTGGGAAATATATCCCTCGGAGATAGAGAAACATGAATTTATTTCAACCACGGGTCACGGCGATTGCGATCGCTTTGGCAGCTTTAAGTGGTGGCGCAACTCCTTCATTCGCTCAAGACGAAGCGATTGAAGAAATTGTGACCATCGGTACTCGCGGCAAGCCGCGTTCAACAACAGACTCAATTGCCCCTGTAGATGTTATTTCAGCATCCGATTTCGTGTCACAAGGTGGCGTTGATACAAGTAATCTTCTACGTAATGTAGTTCCGTCGTTTAATGTTAACGACCAACCAATTAGTGACGCGGCTACCCTAGTTCGCCCAGCTAACCTTCGCGGCTTAGCCCCAGACCATACATTACTACTAGTAAACGGTAAACGCCGCCATCGTGCAGCGGTTATTTCTTGGTTAGGTAATGGTCTTTCAGACGGCTCTCAGGGACCTGATATTTCGGCTATCCCTTCATTAGCTCTGAGCAGCGTTGAAATTTTACGTGACGGCGCAGCCGCACAATATGGTTCTGATGCGATTGCTGGAGTAATCAACTTCAATCTTAAAAATTCTGATTCTGACGGTTCTGTAGAACTTAAGGTCGGACAATACAGCGAAGGCGAGAATCAATTTTCAATTGCGGTTAACCAAGGTTTCGCAGTTGGTGATGGCTTTTTGAACGTAACCGCAGAATTTGCTGAAGCCGACGCTACTGATCGTTCAGTACAACGAGCAGATGCTGCCGGCTTAATCGCTGCAGGCATTCAAAATGTTGGTAACCCCGCGCAAGTTTGGGGAACACCTGAAATTGACGGCGACAAAAAGCTTTGGCTGAACTTCGGTACTCAAATTGGCGAGAATATGGAGTTTTTCGGTCAAGCTAACTACAATAACAAAGACGTTGCAGGTGGTTTCTACTATCGTAACCCAACTAATCGTGGTGGCGTTTACGCCAGCGGCGGCAATTTATTGTTTGGTGATTTAACGGGTAATGGATCCGGCGGATGCCCAAGCGATATCCCTGGATCTGCAGCTGGTTTAAATAGTGCTGCGTTTGCAGCTGCCGCAGCTAACCCAAATTGCTTCCATTTTACCGAAACGATTTCAGGCGGATTCACGCCAAGTTTTGGTGGTGAAGTAACCGATACATCTGCATTACTTGGTTTACGTGGTGAAACAGCAGGCGGTCTAGATTGGAGTGTAAGTGGTTATTATGGCCAAAGCATTGCTGACTTCTTCATTAACAACACCGTTAATGCAAGCTTAGGCCCCAACACTCCGCGTGATTTCAATCCTGGCGATTATGAGCAAGCTGATATCGCGTTGAACGCAGATTTCAGCATGGCTCTATCTGACGACGTGAACTTGGCCTTCGGTGCTGAGTATCGCGAAGAAGAGTTCACCATTGTTGCTGGTCAAGCTGAGTCTTATATCGATGGCGGCTTAGGTGCACAAGGTTTTAGTACTTCAACCAATGGCTACCCTGGCTTCTCGCCAGACATCGCCGGCGCATTTAGTCGTGCCAATACTTCATTGTACGCAGATCTTGAGTATGCAGCGTCTGATGATTTGTTGCTTGCTGCTGCAGTTCGATATGAAGATTATGATGACTTTGGTAGCACTACAAATGCTAAAGTTGGCTTTAACTATACGCTAAGCGATAATGCTGGTGTTCGTGGCTCTTACAGTACTGGATTCAAAGCACCGACTCCTGGACAATCAAACGCGTCGAACATCTCAACTCAGTTGGTTAACCTAGTATTGACTAACCAAGGTGTGATTCCTTCAACTAGCCCTGCAGCTTTGTTGCGTGGCGGTAGTGTATTACAACCTGAAGAGTCGACTAACCTAACGTTGGGTACTTACTTCTCACTCGGTAATATTGATTTCACCATCGATTATTTCGAAATTGAGTTGGAAGATCGTTTGAGCCTGTCGAGTGACTTCAGTTTGAACGATGCTGACCGTGCCACACTTGCTGGCCAAGGCATCGATGCTTCTGATATTGCACAGTTCCGTTTCTTCACTAACCAATTCGACACCAATACTTCTGGTATCGACATTGTGGCAAACACCTCGTTTGACATGGCCGGTGGCGTAACAACATTGAACTTTGCGTTCAATACGACTGACACTGAAGTAACTCGTCGCAACCCAGACCTATTGGGCGACAGCCGAGTTCGTTTGATCGAAGATGGTGTACCAGGAACACGTTTTAATCTTACTGCTAACCACCAAATGGACAAGTTACGTCTTTTGGCTCGTATGAATCACTACGGCACCTACTATGATAACGAAGCTGGTGGTGTATTCAGCAGCGCTCAAACTGTTGACCTAGAATTAGGTTTTGCCCAGTCTGATCAGTTAGACTTAGTATTTGGCGTACGTAACTTGTTCGACGAGCAAGGCCAAGAGACTGTCACAGTTGAAGGTGGTTTTGATGCTGCTGCGGTACTTGGCTTACCTTACAGCCAGTTCACTCCATATGGCTTTAACGGTACTTTCTATTACGGAAAAGCGACTTACAGTTTCTAAACTTTAGTCTGTAAGTTTGAGTATTAAAATGGGCGCCGGTGGCGCCCATTTTTTCGCCTACAGGATGTAGGTATGCCGTGGCGGCATGGATGCATTGGAGCGGCTCGCCTACAGGATGTAGGTATGCCGTGGATGCATTGATGCATTGGAGCGGCTTCTGTCAGAATTCCACAACAATAAAGTCTGTTATGCATTACTTTCGGTAAGCAAGCCTGCAACCCCAATAAGACCCTAGTCCGGAGATAAAGATTCATTTTTCCGGCCCACTGAATACCGTATACTAGACGTCTGATAAAAATAACAACCTAAATGTGATTTTATGCAAGCTACCGTAGATTTTTTCAATAGTATTATCTGGAGTCCAGCGTTGATAGGTCTTTGTCTCGCTGCAGGGCTTTTTTATTCAATAATGACTCGCTTTGTACAAGTTCGGCATTTTCGCGAGATGATTAGATTAATTACCACTAATACTGAGTCTGAACGCGGCATTTCGTCTTTTCAGGCATTGGCTGTTTCGCTATCTGGGCGAGTCGGTACCGGTAATATTGCCGGTGTTGCAGCCGCTATCGGGTTTGGCGGCCCAGGCGCCGTATTCTGGATGTGGGTTGTTGCATTCCTGGGTGCGGCTACGGCTTATACCGAAGCCACATTGGCGCAGATATATAAAGAGGTTCAAGATGACCAGTACCGCGGCGGACCTGCCTACTACATCGAGAAAGCCATGGGCCAGAAATGGTACGCTTGGTTTTTCGCGATAGCCACTATCCTAGCCTGCGGGGTACTGTTACCAACCGTACAATCAAACGCAATAGGCAACGCTGTAGAGCAAGTATTCGGCTCCGGCGCTATGATTGACACTGCGATGGGACAACTCAGTTCAACCAAAATAATCACCGGAACTATTATTGTATGCATGTTGGGGTTTATCGTTTTTGGCGGTGTTAAACGTATTGCCCATTTCGCTCAGGTAGTCGTGCCATTCATGGCTTTGGCTTACATACTGGCTGCATGCATCATCGTGGGGCTTAATATTGATCAGCTCCCCGGTATATTTAGCATGATTATTAGCGATGCGTTCAGCCCTATGGCAGGCGTTGGAGCGGCTATAGGGTGGGGCGTTAAGCGCGGTGTCTATTCCAATGAAGCGGGTCAGGGAACGGCTCCCCATGCAGCCGCAGCGGCAGAAGTAGAGCACCCAGCACAACAAGGTCTAGTGCAGGCTTTCTCAGTCTATATCGACACACTGTTCGTCTGCAGCGCAACCGCCTTCATGATCTTAATCACCGGCGCTTATAATGTGCACAGTCCGGATGGCGGGTTTCTGGTCCAAAACTTGGCCGCCGGAGTACAAGCAAACAGCCCCAGCTTTACCCAATTTGCAGTCGAACGAATGATGCCAGGGGTTGGCAATCCTTTTGTTGCGGTGGCCTTATTTTTCTTCTCATTCACCACCCTATTAGCTTACTACTATATCGCTGAGAGTAACGTTGCCTATATTCGCCGAACGGTCAAAATTCCGGGCGCGATGCGTTTATTGAAAGTTATACTTTGTTCAGCCGTCTTTTACGGCACCGTAAAAGCCGCCAATTTGGCATGGGCAATGGGCGATATTGGCGTAGGTTTAATGGCCTGGATCAATATAATTGGAATTCTGATTATATTCTTTATGGGACGCCCGGCGCTCAAGGCACTGAAAGACTATGAGGAACAAAAGGCGAAAGGAGTGACAACTTATACCTTCGATCCAAAGGCACTTGGGATTAAGAACGCTACCTTTTGGGAAGATAGAAAGAACAAGAACGAAACGTAGGCACTGACCACTACGCACCAAGGTAAGCAAACCGAGTGTTACACCAATAAGGAACCTCTGATCAAGTACAAACAGTCTCTGTAAGACTTGATCGGGGGCTTGCTTTTCATTGCTAGCTGATTCTATCTACGCTGCTAACGAAAAGCGGGTGACGGTAGCGCGCAATATTGCTAAATCATAGTCACCAAACAATTATTATGGTTGCTGTGTCCTAGCCATCCTCAAGCAAACTTCTCAGGTCAGCAATAGCCGCATTTGCACGCGAAATATACGAAGACATGACCAAAGAATGGTTGGCGAACATGCCCATACCACTGCCGTTCAATATCATTAGACTACGCACAGGTTGCTGGGTAGCTTCTAATTCTCTAATTATTTGGCGCAAACTAACAAGTGCGTTTTTATCTTCTAAAACCTGTTTGAAATCTATTTCAGCTGCTCTGAGATAATGAATTAAAGCCCATGATGTACCGCGCGCTTCAAAAAAATTGTCGTCTATTGCGAACCACGAAGTTTTCGCCACCACGTTGGAGCTTGCTGCCGTCGATTGTTTAGCGTTGTTATCGCCAGCCAGATCGGTATTCACTCTTACTTGAGGCCGCGCAGCACTCAAACGCTGTGATAGAGATCCTAATCTCTTCTCCACCAAGCTCAACCATTCATTGAGGTTATCAGCGCGTGCGTAGAACTGTGCGTCTTGCTCTGACTCATCGACTAACTTATCAAGATATAACCGCAAAGCGTCTCTGCCATCAGAATATTTTCCTTCGGCGGATGGAAACAACCATTTTTCACTATCATTATTAAATAGCGGTTCGGCTTTTTCTAGGTCTGAGTCAGCCAAGGACTGGGTTTGTGAACGGCTATAGTCGTTACGCATCGCTTTAGCAAGGTCGCGAATTTGTTGCAGTACTCCAAACTCCCAGTTGGGCATATTATCTAAAAATACACTTGGCGGAGCCACGTCATTGGAAAGATACCCGCCCGGTTTGCTTATCAATGTATCGACCGACTTAATCAACATTTCAGTTGTGGCTACACCCACTACCGGCTTTTCGGTGAAACTGAGCCGCATAAAACCGGGTTCACGACTCCAATACCAAGACGTGACCAACAGCACTAGTACTATCAAGGTAGTGATGATAGCGAGTGGTTTTGTAAAAGTTGCCATTGTTTCCCCAGCTTTAGAATTTATACAGTTAACGGAATATATGGGGGTCTAGGGTTTCAGTTTCAAGCGAGTTAACTAGCTTTGATAAATTTAACTATTAGGCATCTAGGCTAGCAAGTGTGGCTTTGCACAATTCACTTATGCCTTGCCAGTCTGCTTGCGCAATTAATGGACTCGGCGCAATCCAACTACCCCCGACACACATTACATTTGCTAAGGCTAAAAAGGCTTGGTAATTACCTTCGCCCACACCACCAGTTGGACAGAACTTCATATTTGATAGAGGACCGCTAAATGCCTTTAGTGCAGAAACCCCACCGACGACCGTGGCCGGAAATAATTTGCACTCGCTCAAGCCATACTCCATGGCCGTTCACACTTCTGAGGCTGTTGCGATGCCGGGCAGATATGGAATTTTATTGTCGACGGCCGTGCGCAACAAAGTTGCTGTTATCCCAGGGCTAATGACTCCGTCAGCACCCGCTGCCATTACATCCAACATCGATTGAGCGGTATTCACTGTTCCCGCGAGTGTCAACATCTCAGGAAATGCAGTTTTAACGTCGGTAATTGCCTGCATGCCATAGCTATTACGTAAGGTGATTTCGATAACCTGAATACCTCCGTCAAGCAATGCCTGAGCTAAGCCAAGTGCTTGTTGTTTATTATCAATGACCACCACTGGGACAATTTTCTGTCCATTGAGCATGTCACCTACGTTTACCATTTGAGTCATTTTGGTGTCCTAATTCAAATTCAGGCGATGCCTAAATGTATTAATAAATTGAGTTGCCTAAGCACTTATTTCACAAGTATTTTCTAGCAGCGCCTCGGCTATATTATAGAAGCGGCTATAAAAACGACGCGCCGGAGGTCGACTCTTCAACAATGCCTCGCATTTTTTTAAATAGCCCACGACCTAGGGTGTTTGATACATGAGGGCCGCTAGACGGTGTACGTTGGCGCAACTCAGCTGCGTCTACGCGAACCATTAATTGACCTGAGTTTGCGTCAACTCGAACCACATCTCCGTCCCTTAAATAGGCCAGCAGGCCGCCTTTTTTTGCTTCAGGGCTGACATGAATAGCGGATAGAATTTTGCCAGACGCTCCTGACATACGACCATCAGTTACCAACGCGACCTTATACCCCTTGTCTTGTACAATGCCTAAATAAGGCGTGAGTTTATGTAACTCAGGCATGCCATTTGCCGCAGGACCCTGAAACCGAACCACTGCGACATGATCACACTCAAGTTCGCCAGCGTCGAATGCCTGTTTTAGTGCGTCTTGGGTTTCAAATATTCTGCAAGGGGCCTCGATAACATGATGCTCTGGGTCAACCGCTGACACCTTGACCACGCCAGTGCCTAAATCACCTTGCACCATTCGCATACCACCTTCGGCAGCAAACGGCGCTTCTATAGAAGATAGAATTGTCGCATCACCATTCTTAGTAACAGGCTCAGACCAAGCCAAAACACCGTCCTTGAGCTTTGGTTTGCAGGTATAGGCATCCAGGCCTTCGCCCATCACATTAACCACGTTTTCGTTAAGCAAAGCGGCAGCACGTAGTTGATCAATAACATAGCCTAAGCCACCAGCCGCCTCAAAATGATTCACGTCGGCATCACCATTTGGATAAACCTTCGCGAGCAACGGCGTGATTCGGGAGATACGATCCATGTCTTGCCAATTGATGATTATTCCCGCTGCTGCAGCAATCGCGATCAAGTGTAAGGTCAAGTTAGTCGAGCCACCGGTTGCCATCATGACCACCATGGCATTCACCATAGATTGCTCGGTGATCACCGCTGCCAGTGGACGATAGTTACTGCCCCTACTGGACTGGTCAATCACGTGCTCGACCGACGCTTGGGTTAGAGCGGTGCGAAGGTCGGTACCTGGATTGACAAAGGAAGTACCGGCAAGTTGCACGCCGAGTGCTTCCATCAATACTTGGTTAGTGTTTGCAGTGCCGTAAAAAGTACAAGTGCCCGCACTGTGATACGAAGCTGACTCGGTTTCTAATAGCTCTTGTTTGCTTATTTCACCGGCCGCGAACTTTTGCCTCATCAGGGCTTTTTGCTTATTGGGAATACCTGATGGCATCGGCCCAGCGGGAACAAACATGATGGGTAAGTGACCAAATTGAAGCGCTCCAATCAATAATCCCGGCACAATTTTGTCGCAAACCCCTAAGCACATAACGGCATCATAAACATCATGTGATAAAGAAACGGCAGTCGCTAGTGCAATAACGTCCCGGCTAAAGAGGCTCAGCTCCATGCCTGGCTGGCCTTGCGTCACACCATCACACATGGCCGGCACACCCCCAGCGACTTGCGCCGTTGCTCCCTTACTTCTGGCGGTTAACTTAATGATATTGGGGTAATTAGCGAATGGCTGATGGGCTGACAGCATGTCGTTATAGGCAGTGACAATACCAATGTTTGCGCCTTGCCCGGCTGGAATGGATTTTTTCTCATCATCAGTATTCGCCGCCACTACATGTGCCCAATTACTACAGGACATGCGATCAGTTGCAGGCGGTTGGTTGCGTGACTCCTCTATCATTTCCAAATAAGCTGCACGTGACTCAGCGCTACGTTCTACGATCTCTTGGGTGATAGCTTTAATACTGGTCATCTAAAGTTCTCTTGGTTAATTTCTAAGTTGATTTCTGAGTTGATTTAACGGTTTTATTTAACGACTTAATTTGGCATCTAATCCGCGTAATACACTTTTACCGGGGTCCGATCCTGAAAAATAACTGACCTAATCGGCAACTCCAAGGCATCGCTACTTTGTTCGGCTTGCTTAAAAACTGCCTTCTTCGCGACGCCCGTAATATGCAAAATCAGCAGCTGCGCGCCAATAAGTCTCGGTAGGCTCCAAGTAACTCTGGCTACTTGTGAGCTGGCTGATTGGCAAGTGAGCAAGGCACTTGGTGAATCACAATCGACTAGCTCGGCGATATTAGCCGCATCAGGAAAAAATGAT
>CAWUWF010000049.1:0-8971 GCA_963925935.1 uncultured Arenicella sp.
CCAGTTGATCGTAAAAGGTGAGCGCAATAGAGATAAGACTCCGGTGGTTATCTGCAATCATCAGTCTTGGTTTGACATCCCGCTAGTACAAGAGGTGATTACTGGAAAGGGGCCAATAGTCAGGTTTCTAATTAAGCGAGAGATTGTATGGGTCCCGATTATTGGCTGGATTTGCCTCGCGCTTAATTTCCCAAGATTGCAGCGAAAAAAGAGAAGCGATTCCCGAGTCAGTGACTTTTCAATAATTCAAAAAGAGTCCAAAACCCATGGTGATGGAGCAGGCGCGCTATTGATTTTTCCTGAAGGAACACGTTTCACTGAACACAAGAAGACCATTCAAAACGCACCATATCAACATCTTCTGCGGCCCAAAGCGGGCGGCTTAAAAATGATTCAGCAATACGCAGATCCAGATACAAGCCTGGTTGACATCACCATCGACTATCATCAAAAAGAAGTTCACATTTGGAACTGCCTGCACGGAGACCCAAGAAAAATTACCATTACGATTGAGCATTTCAAACTATCTGAAAT
Source organism: uncultured Arenicella sp. (assembly GCA_963925935.1). Taxonomy (GTDB): domain Bacteria; phylum Pseudomonadota; class Gammaproteobacteria; order Arenicellales; family Arenicellaceae; genus Arenicella. The sequence goes on from CAWUWF010000049.1 coordinate 535, forward strand.
AAGCGATGTAGAGAACTGGCTTAATAATCGCTGGCTGCAAAAGGATAAATTATTTTCTGTCTAGAAAAAAACCAAGAGAGTCAGGCTCATCACTGTTCCACTTCGCGGGCAATAAAAAACCAGCTACTTTAGCTGGTTTTTTATTCTTTGCTTGTCGTTAAGACGCTAAAATTTAGTGGTCTAAACCGCCCATGCATAAATATTTTATTTCTAAATAGTCTTCTAAACCATACTTAGAGCCCTCGCGCCCCATGCCCGATTGTTTGACGCCACCAAACGGTGCCATCTCGTTAGATATAATGCCTTCGTTAATGCCGACCATTCCGTACTCTAATGCTTCTGAGACACGCCAAACTCGGCCTATATCGCGGGTATATAAGTAAGATGCCAAACCGACCTCGGTGTCGTTCGCTAGAGCAATCACTTGATCTTCAGTATCAAATTTAATCAACGGTGCCACTGGGCCAAAAATCTCCTGGGTGGCGACCTCCATCTCTGGCGTAACATTCGTTAACACGGTTGGTTGAAAAAAGCGTGAACCCATCTCGTCGATGCCTCCGCCAACCAATATCTTGGCGCCGTTCTTGACGGCATCGTCTACCAAGGCCTTCACGGATGTGGCCGCGTCATTATTAATTAGTGGGCCAATGTCGACACCTGCTTGGTTACCATCGCCTAATGACATAGCACTGACTGCGGCGCTCAATTTTTCTGCAAACTCTTGATATACGCCCGCTTGCACAAAAACTCTATTAGTACAAACGCAGGTTTGTCCGGCGTTGCGAAATTTGGATATTAACGCGCCCTGTATAGCATCATCAATATTGGCGTCGTCAAATACTATGAACGGCGCGTTACCGCCCAATTCCATCGAGGTTTTCTTCACCGTCGATGCGCATTGAGCCAGCAATACCTTTCCAACCTCGGTGGAGCCAGTGAATGAAAACTTGGCGATACGCGGGTCACCAGTAAGCACTTCGCCAATCGGGCGAGACTGATCACTAACCAGCACGTTGAAGATCCCGGCCGGTATGCCGGCTTGCTCGCCGAGTTCTGCAAGCGCTAGGGCCGACAAAGGTGTTTCACTTGCTGCTTTGACAATGAATGCACAGCCCGCCGCGAGAGCTGGGGCGGCCTTGCGGGTAATCATTGCATTGGGGAAGTTCCATGGAGTAATGGCTGAGACTACCCCCACCCCTTGTTTAATAATAACCACTCTTGAGCTTGGTGCTGCACCTGGGATGGTATCGCCGTAGATACGCTTTCCTTCTTCACCAAACCACTCTATATAGTTGGCTCCATAGGCTATTTCGCCTTTGGCTTCAGCCAGCGGCTTGCCTTGCTCAGCGGTAAGCAGTGCCGCTAAGTCATCTTGGTGCTGCATTATTAATTCGTACCATCTGCGCAGAATGGCAGCTCGTTGTTTAGCGGTGAGGGCGCGCCAATGAGGCATGGCAGCCACTGCTGCGTCAACTGCAGCGCTCGCATCTTGGGCCGTGGCAGACTGCAAACTACAAATGTTCTCGCCATTGGCCGGATTGCTTACCTTAAATGAGCCGCCGTTGCCTGAATGCCATTGGCCGTTAATATAACTGCTGGGCTTAATTAGTTCTGAATTTAGCTGAATACTCATCTGTTGTTTACCTGGTAATAGTTTTGACATTGGGCGTGTCTGATTACGATTATTCTGAGCGCCAATAAAATAGGCGAAGAGGATCAATTTGCCGACGCAAGAGTTGAAGAATAGTAGCATGTAGCGATAAATTGAAATTCGATAAAATTGACTCAATCGAACCTAATCTGAGTCAAACGGTCGGAACAAAATCATAATTGTGCTAGCGCCGTTGTTTTTAGCGTATAGACTACGTTTGTCGTCCTAAAATAGATCGTGAGAGTGTTACACTAAGGCTTCGCTCGTTTCGGCTGAAGGTATATGTCTAGAACAAGCGATCACATTGATGCTCTATTACTCGCGAAAGGCTAGCTTATGGTTGACAGATCGAAGTCACAACAATATAAAAATCACCCATTGAATGGCTTAGGTTTGAAGCCCATGCTGAATTTATTGGTGGATCACTACGGGTGGGAAATCCTCGATCAGCAGATAAATATTAACTGTTTTAGGAGTAAGCCTAGTATCGCATCTAGTTACAAGTTTTTGCATCGTACGCAATGGGCTAGAGAAAAAGTTGAAGCTTTTTATTTGTATAAGTTTATGCAGTACCCACGCCCAACGGATGAGCAGCATAAATTTTCTCCGCGCGAGCGCGAAGTAGATACTGTTAGGATTGCTGAAATACCTGCAATAATTGAACTGGACGAAGCTGAATTCTTTGATGATCCTATTAGTGGGCCAGTATTTCCGAGTAAACAATCAGTGACTGAGACTCGTGCTCGAGCAAAGAAGAGTAGCCCATCTGCAGTGAGTTCAAAAGAAGCCGAATACGAATCACCGTCTAGCTCTGAAGATATTCCTGAGGCCAGCGAAGAAAAACCATCTCGAAGGGTTAAAACAAAGCCGCTGGAGCGAGAGTCGTCCGACGCCAGTGATACTCCTAAAACCTCTGGGGCGTCAGATCCTTGGGCTAAATGGAAAACTTAGTTCCCTGAATTGTTGGTGATCGCTAGGATTACGATTCTACCTTCGATTTTGGTATGGCCTTGCACAACCTCAAGTGAGTCAGCTAGACTCTTTAGCCTGACCTGCTAGCTAAAATCAAAATGAGGAATTTCATGAAGATCAGTAAAAAAGTTTTACCACGTATTCTAGTGACCGCTGTTATCGGCGTTTTCGTTAGTGGCAATGTTCAATCAGGCGATCAACCAACTCCGGAAGAACGCGCGTATAAGTTTCGAACAAGCTTGTTTCAAACCTTTTCATGGGAATTTGGAAACCTAATTGCTGCTAAGCAGAGCGGCAATGAAGCTGCTTTTTCTAAACATGCTGGTGATTTGGTGCATTTATCTACCTTGCTGGAAGAAGGCTTCCAGATTGAGAATAGTTTGCCTGAAGGTACCGCGGCTAAGCCTGAGATTTGGGAAGACTACGCTAGCTTTAAAGACAGAGCTGCGAATCTAAATAAAATGGTGACAGCGCTGACCGAGGCCGGAGCAATGGCTGGTTTTGATCCTCGTGATTTCGGAAGTAAGGCGTGCGGAAGTTGTCATCGTGATTTTCGCATTAAGGATGATGAATAACCCCTTAATAGATTAAGTCGTATTTGTTACTCGGGAGCGTATCGCTAAAGGCATTTGCTAAGCCGTAGACAATCCCAGCACAAAGCACGAGTACCAACAAAGCTAAAGCTAATTTCGAACCACGTATTGCTACGAAATTGTTTTCTTTTTCTGTGGCGAGCACTGTTTTTTTGCCGGTTATCATCGCGTTGCTTAAATGCTCCTTTTTATAGAATTTATAATAGAGTATGGCAATGATATGGGTGGCTATCAGCAACTTGAGTAGATCAAAATTAAGTTGATGAATGTTGCTAAAGAAAGCTGCCAGGTTTTTGTCGATTAAGCCACTTAAAGGGCCAAAATAGTAGTCGTCACTATTAAACAGTCCCGTGCTCGCTTGCAGCAAGATCGCTAACATCATAGCCAAAGCAGATAAGCCGCCGATTGGATTGTGGCCAAGATAGTGTTTATTTGTATTTCGGGATTTAATCCTTTTAGCGTAGCTGGCTATCTCCTTGAGCGGAAAAAGGAATGATCCAAAACGTGCATGACGACTACCAACGAAACCCCAGATAAATCGAAATAAGATAAGGGTTAGTGCCGTGTAGCCAGACCAAAAGTGTTGTTCCATATCTTGCGCTATTTCAATGCAATACCAGGAATAGACGATGCTGAGCACTAATAACCAATGGCAAGCCCGCGTTGGCAGATCCCAAACTAATACCTTTTTAATCATGTTAGCAATCTAACATGGAACCATGGAAATCAGTTATTGCTTTGAGGCTGACCAACTTGTTGGCAATGCTGCAGGCAGGATTATCCGCCCATAGAGCCTATAAGTAACCTATACTGCCGCCTGGTTAAATCAGCGCCTAACTTATTGAAATGATAAACAGAGAGAATTTAAAAGATCATTGGGTCTTTATTCCATTTTTAAGTGGGTTGGTGGCGCTCGCGCCTTTGTCAATCGACATGTATATGCCAGCCATGCCGGCCATGGCGGAAGCCTTCAATGTAAGTTTTGCTGACGTAAATCTAACCATGAGCGCCTATATGCTTGGCAATGCAATCGGGCAGTTTTTTGGCGGTTCATTGTCCGACCAAATTGGCCGAAAGAAAATAGGGATTATAGGTCTATTGGTATTTATGCTGGCCACAGTTTGCATTGTGTTTTCGTCAACTATTGAAACCATGCAAGCCTTGCGAATAGTGCAGGCGGTGGGAGGCGGCTTTGCAACGGTTATCTGTATCGCGCAGGTCAGAGATATATTTCCCATAGACCAGGTGATGAAACGATACGCCAACGTTGTTCTGGTCATGCTGTTTGCGCCAATTGTGGCACCTTCGATAGGTGCCGTTTTGATTCAGTTTGGCTGGCAGTCAATTTTTATTTTGTTAGCGCTGGTCTCAGTGCTTCTGGTGTTGTTCTATGCTTTCGTGATTCCTGAAACTCGTGCAATGGTCAGTGGTGAGATAAATCTACGCAGGATGTTTGCTGGTTATTGGGCGGTCTTAAACCACCGCGTAGACGGTCGAATTACGGGCATAAGATACGCTTTATTTGCCGCTTTCAGTTCTGGCATACTTATGTGTTTTATCACCAATGCATCGATGATTTTCATCAATCATTTTCATTTTAGCCCTCAACAGTTCGGCTTTGCTTTTGCTTCGCTTGGACTGTCCATGATTGCTGGAAACCGTCTATCTCTAAGAATGGTAAATCGGTTGCCTGCAGAGACCTGGCTGCGATACGCCACAGTGGTTCAATTGATCTGCCTAAGTGCCTTGGTCACATTGAGTTTGAGTGGGGCCGCTACGCCCATATTAGTAGGCGGCTTAATACTGATGGTAATTTGTATGACAGGTTCCATCATGCCCGCCGCCTCGGGGCGATACATCACCTTCTTTGACGAGCATGCGGGCAGTGCTGCATCTCTGGCGACTACATTGGTGTTTGCTCTGGGTGCAGGGATCGGGGGGCTGGCTGCGATACTAGCACAGGGCAGTATTACCCCTGTGTTTATAGCAATGGCTAGCTCATGTGCTATTGGGCTAATGATTTTGACTACCATTCAGACTCGGCACTAGTGCTGTGCTGGTAGGCACTAAGCCTATATTTCTTGTCGCTTAGGGTATTGCTGGGTAAGCATTTTGATCGCGTAGCCCCGCATGATTAAGCGCGTGTTGTGAGTCTTGCTACCGTTTTAATTCAATCTCTGTATGACACTTTAAGGCTTGAATCAAATGTTGGAATGGTTGAGAAATTGGCCCAAGCAGCCATTTTTAGGATTTCTCATGACATGAAATAGTTTAGTGAAAGTTGGAATTGAGACTATACCTCTATTCGTTCTCACTGTATTATCCGCTCGGGTCACTTTTTAAAAGCAACCTTTTTTATAATAATAATAATCACTTAGCCTCGCAAGCGTATCTGCAAAGTTAGATGCTTGTTGAAATATAGTAATAATTTATTCTATCACCAGAGAGAACTTCCATGAAACAGAGACTGATTAAAAGCAGTTTGGCTTTAGCGATTGCTACAGCCACAGTATTTAGTGGTGCACATGCGGCACAACTAGAGGAGATTGTCGTTACCGCCCAAAAGCGTACCGAGAGTTTGCAAGACGTTCCGATTTCGATCACAACAGTCGACGGCGCTAAAATTGAACAAGCAGGCATCAATAATCTTGAAGACCTTTCTGCTTATGTTCCAAACCTAATGTTCACTGAAAATGCGGTTGCTACCAGTATTGTTATGCGTGGTGTTGGCCCGGGTGCTAACCAATCGTTTGAACAATCTGTTGGTTTATACGTTGATGGCGTGCATTTAGGTAAAGGCCGCCAATCACGTACAGGTCTATTTGACCTCGAGCGTGTCGAAGTGTTACGTGGCCCACAGGGTGTACTTTTTGGTAAGAACACTCTAGCTGGCGCGATCAACGTAACGTCAGCCACGCCGACTCCTGGCGATGAATTCGGTGGCAAGATATCACTGGGCGCTGAGTCTTATGGTGGTCGATCCATCGAAGGAAACCTTTCAGGTAGTGTAAGTGATACCTTAGCTTTGCGATTAGCGTTCAAAAACCGTGAGAACGATGGTTATTTGAAAAATAGTTTTTTGAATACTGACGCTCCTTCGGCAGACGAAACCTTGTGGCGCATTGCAGCTACGTGGCAACCTACCGACAATACCACCGTAAAGTTCAAGCATGCGAATGGTGATTTTAAACGCGTAGGTGCAACTTCTTTACCTAGCTTGATCGAGCCAGTGGATAACATAGGCGCTGCTACCGGCTTAGCTTATGCGGTTGTCAGTCGGTTTTTCCCAACGTCAGTTAGCAACGCCCAAGACGGAACTCTTGATTTATATCGTGACTCCATCACCATTGGTGGTAACGCTTTAGCGGCATCATTGGGCAAAGGCACTGTACTAGGCGAAAAGCCAGAAGGTACTGACACTCAAAACAGTGACACGTCTCTAAACATTGATATTGACTTTGGTGATGGTTATACCTTTACTTCGGTAACGGGTTATTCTGAGTACGAATACGAAGACGGCATTGATGCCGACTTCCTGCCGATTCAATTTATTGGCAGAGCTGATATTTCAGAGTTCGATCAATTTAGCCAAGAATTTCGCATTGCATCAGACCCTACTGAGCGATTCTCTTATATCGCCGGTGCTTATGTAGAAGAAGGTACTCAAGAAATCGATCGTATCGTTGCGTTTGACGGAACTTTAGGCGTACCTGGGTTTCTTAATGCGGTCATTGGCCGACCAACTTTGTTGGCTATTCCAGGACCTACAGCTGCTTTCTTGGGTCTACCTGCGGGCGTCAATGGTTTGACTAGCTTTAATCAGATCGCTCGTGTTTCTAACTGGAAACAAGATACCTCTGCATGGGCTGTGTTCTTACAAGGTGAATACCGATTCAATGACAATTGGTCTTTGACTGCTGGTGTTCGTTATACCGAAGAAGACAAAGATGCTAATGCGGTAACTCGTATCTCAAATGACGCGGAAGGTCTAGCAAATCCATCACGGAATCCATTGACTGGCGCTGTGCTTCGCGGCGTAACTCCCCTTGCCTATGATCACGCCTTTGTTGATTCTAGAACTACCGACCAAACCACACCTAGCGTAACCTTAGAGTGGGCACCGTCGGATGACAGTAATTACTACCTAGGCTACTCAGAAGGTTTTAAGAGTGGTTGCTTTAATGCAGTAGATGACCAAGCTCCAGATTTAGTTCTTGGCTCAGGCCCGATTTATACGGTTCCTGGACAGGGTTGGAGCTACGAAGATGAAACGGCTAACTCTATAGCAATTGGTGGTAAACATACTTTGCTAGACGGCGCGATGACGTTTAACTGGGAAGTATTCGACAGTGAATATGAAAACCAACAGGTTTCAACTTTCGTAGGCATTGGCTTTGAAGTGCGTAACGCTGCAACGTCAAACGTCAAAGGTATTGAGCTTGATCTGTTATGGCAGGCTACCGATAACCTAAGAATTGGTGCAAATATTGCCACGCTTGATGCTACTTACGGCGCCTTCCCAACTGCGGGTTGTACTGCTAAACAGTCATCTGATATTGCTGGCGGTGCACTCTCTTCTGGTGGATGTACTGTTACGATTAGCGCTGGTGGAAACCCCATTTCAAACCAAGACTTGAAAGGTAGAACATTGCCGAATGCACCAGAGTATTCTGGCGCAATCTTCTTTGACTACAATCGTCCAGTTAGCGATAACTATGAGTTCTTCCTAAGCAGTGATCTTAACTTTACGGATAAGTTTTCGACTACGGGTGATTTAGACCCAATCGATTTCCAAGAAGCTTTTGAGAAAATCAATGTTCGTGCGGGTATCCGTTCTGACAACTGGGAATTCATGCTTTACGGCAAGAACGTAACGGATGAAGAAACTGCTTCTGGCGGCTTCGACATTCCGCTATTGACTGGTAGCCACGCGATCTACACTGATGAAGGTGCTATTTATGGCGCACGAGTTAGTTTTAACTTCTAGAAGTTAATTCGCTATAGTTGTAATGACAAACCCCTGCCTAGCAGGGGTTTGTTGTTTCTGGCGTAGATGAATTAATTTACCCTTAGACATCATCCAGACTTCCTGCATCTGTCATCCGGACTCCCCGCACCCGGCTCCCTACACCCGTCATCCTGACCCCCTACACCCGTCATCCCTACACCCGTCATCCCGGCCCCCTACACCCGTCATCCTGAGCGCAGCCGAAGGATCTGT
>CAWUWF010000050.1:0-3687 GCA_963925935.1 uncultured Arenicella sp.
CTTGACATGGTGGGGGTCGTTGGTTCGAATCCAATCGCGTCTACCAAAAATCATCAAAGCCACGATAAGTTAGTTAGTTAACGCGGTTTTTTGATCAAAGTTTGGGCTTGAGGTTTTTGGGCTTTGAGCTTGTTTCTACAAGGCCTAAAGATTTTGACATCAAGGTTTGAAACTATTTAACATTTAGCCCTTGAGATAGCGCGATTTTGCTATTAGAATCGCGCCTCTTTACCGTTAAACCTATTAAACATCAGGGTTTAGTGGGGTTTTTAATTCACCTAAACGAGGTATTACCATAGCCATTAAGAAAAAACAGCGTGTTAATCAAGACATTACCGCGCCTAGCATTCGACTAATTGATCAAAACGGCGAACAGGCCGGTATTGTAGATCGGGCAACCGCTTTTGAAATGACTGAGAAAGCAGGATTAGATTTGGTAGAGATTTCTCCCAACGCTGATCCGCCAGTGTGTCGAGTGATGGACTATGGCAAGTTTTTGTATGAAGACAGCAAGCGTAAAGCCGCTGCTCGTAGGAACCAAAAACAAATACAGGTAAAAGAAATTAAATTCCGACCTGGCACCGACATCGGCGATTACGATATTAAATTACGTAAGCTTACCGAGTTTTTAGTCAGTGGTGATAAAACCAAGGTAACCATTCGTTTTCGTGGTAGAGAAATGGCTCATAAAGATTTGGGCATGATTTTATTGAAGAAAATTGAAGGGGATTTAAAGGAATTCGGCTCAGTAGAGCAGTTTCCTAAGCTAGAAGGCCGTCAAATGGTGATGGTACTGGCACCGCTTAAATAGTTCTTTTTGTTCGCGGTAATCACTTCGTGATTGGCGGCCTAGGCCGCCCGAGCTGAAGGCTCATGGTCAGCGCAGATTGTTCTGCAGTCGGCGACCTAGTTTGAGAATTTGATTGAGGGGTTTTCCTTCATCAATCGCTCAGAGGTGAAATGTTATGTTTCATGTCTGAGTATTTAATGGACCGTGTGAGTCAACTTTTAAACTCATCTCGGTTATCAATGTAACGGCAACCGACATTTTTATGTCTGAGGTAATTATGCCTAAAATTAAAAGTAATAGTGGTGCTGCAAAGCGCTTTAAGAAAACAGGTAGCGGTAAGTTCAAACGCTCTCAATCTCATTTGCGTCATATTTTGACCAAGAAATCGACTAAACGTAAGCGTCATTTACGTAAGCAGACAACTGCTACGCCAGCTGATGCCAAAATGATACAACGTATGTTGCCTTATTCATAAGACAGCAAGTTAACGCAAATAATATCAAGTTGCAGGAGCCATCAGCTATATTAGCTAGATAGAGTCTTCAGCTTTTATTGAGGAAAAGAGAAATGCCTAGAGTAAAACGCGGTGTTACCGCCCGAGCAAAACATAAAAAAGTCATTAGCCAAGCTAAGGGCTATCGTGGACGTAATAAAAACGTCTTTCGTGTAGCAGTCCAAGCGGTTACCCGCGCGGGCCAATACGAGTATCGAGATCGTCGTCAGCGCAAACGCCAATTCCGACGTTTATGGATTACACGTATCAGTGCAGCAGCCAAAATCAACGGCATTAACTATAGCCGCTTCATCAATGGTTTGGGCAAGGCTGGAATTGAACTTGATCGTAAAGTATTAGCCGATATCGCTGTACATGATGCAGCTGCGTTCGCGCAACTAGCAGAATCAGCAAAAGCCGCGCTTGGTATGAAAAGCGAAGCAGCATAAGCTGTTATCAGGTCTAGTTAGTTTTATGATTGTTTAAAAAAGGAAGGCCTAGGCCTTCCTTTTTTGCCTTTCGTTTGTGCTAAAGTTCTTTAAAAGAGATCGTGTAATGGCTAGATAATCTAATTTCTTTAATTTATATTCATTCGAATTCTTATGCCTGATTCACTGGACGAAAACTTAAATAGTATTCTTAGCAAAGCTAAAGATGCGATAAATGCTGCCCAGCAGCCTGCCGAACTCGAGAGTTTGCGTGTTCAATATTTAGGTAAGAAGGGCGAGTTAACTAGTCAGCTCAAACAGATTGGTAGCTTGCCGCCGGCAGAGAGACCTATATTCGGAGATTTGGTAAACCAGATAAAACAAGAACTGGCTGAACTGCTCAACCATAAAAAGACAACCCTGGAGCATGCTCAGCTGGCTGCAAGTTTAGCCGCTGAAAAAATTGATGTAACTCTGCCTGGGCGAGGAATGGGTACCGGCGGTATTCATCCCGTCACTCGTACTATGCAACGGATTGAAGATATATTCATTGGTATGGGCTTTGGGGTTGCTCAAGGGCCTGAAGTTGAAGATGATTTCCATATCTTCGAAGCGTTAAATATTCCACCAGAGCACCCAGCCCGCGCAATGCATGACACTTTCTATGTCGAAGAGAATACCTTATTGCGAACCCATACCTCACCGGTACAAGTTCGCTATATGTTAGACGAGAAACCACCGATCAACATAATAGCGCCGGGCAGAGTATACCGTTGCGACTCGGATATTACGCACACCCCTATGTTCCACCAAGTAGAAGGCTTGATGGTTGATGAAGGGATTTCGTTTGCCGATTTAAAAGGTGTATTAACTCACTTTTTGCAGCAATTCTTTGAGACTGATTTAAAGATTCGACTTAGACCTTCTTACTTTCCATTTACCGAGCCCTCTGCTGAGGTGGACATATCTTGTGTGTTCTGTGCGTCTAAAGGCTGCCGAATTTGTAAAAACACCGGCTGGATAGAAATATTGGGATGCGGCATGGTCCATCCGGAAGTGTTTCGCCATGTCGGCATTGACTCTGAAAAGTATACTGGTTTTGCATTTGGCGTTGGAGTAGAGCGATTAACAATGTTGCGTTATGGCGTAGACGACCTGCGACTATTTTTTGAAAACGACTTAACTTTTCTGAGGCAGTTCAAATGATTATTAGTGAACAATGGCTTAGAGATTGGGTGCACGTAGATTTAACTACGCAACAGATAGCTGACTGTTTAACCAACGCAGGCCTAGAAGTTGATGGTGTTGAGTCGCTGGCAGGATCAATTGATAATTTGGTGATAGGCAAAATTTTGGAGGTCTCTAAGCACCCCGATGCCGACCGCTTGAATTTAACTAAGGTAGACATTGGTGATCAACAGCTTGATATCGTCTGTGGTGCAAGCAATGTTAGACCGGGTCTATTGGTGGCGGTTGCTACCGTAGGCGCTAAGCTGCCAAACGGCCTTAAGATTAAAAAGGCTAAAGTTCGAGGCATTGAGTCTAATGGCATGTTGTGCTCAACCTCAGAGTTGGGTTTAGAGGATAGCTCTGATGGCATAATGGAACTCAATGAGGATGCCGCAATAGGTCAGAGAGTTGATGAATACTTGCAACTCGATGATTCATTGATCGATATTGATCTAACGCCAAACCGTGGCGATTGTTTAAGTGTGCAGGGCATAGCCCGTGAATTAAAAGTGCTGGCCGATGGTGATTACCATCCTCTGGATATTCAGCCAGTTGAAGCGACAATAGACGACCATATAGAAATAGATCTACAGGCGAAGGAAGCCTGCCCAGCGTATATTGGTCGAGTAATAAAAGGTATTAACCCAGTCGCGAAAACGCCAATTTGGATGCAAGAGCGGTTACGCCGAAGCGGTGTTCGACCCATTAGTCCGGTGGTCGATATCACCAACTATGTAATGTTGGAG
>CAWUWF010000051.1:0-6049 GCA_963925935.1 uncultured Arenicella sp.
ATGCCTGGCATGCTGCAGGCTTGGCCAGCGGTGGTACAGCTTGTGAAGACCCTCCAGGGGAGCGAGTAGGTGCAGGTGGTAAGCTTTATTTGGCATACCTTAGGGATCCTTCAGGCAATAAAGTTTGCGCTTTACATCGTATATCTTAGACCCTAGTGAACCATAAAAAAGACCCGCTTGGCGGGTCTTTTTTATGGTTTGAGTATTCTGTAAAGCCAAATTCGATTGGCTCTACAAGGTTCGTATCTAGATTAAATAAGAAGTTGATTAATCGACTCGTTTTCCTTCTTCATCAATTAACACCACCTTTCCAATATTTAAGCCACGAATTTTTTGCTCGATCTGTGATCGCTCACCAACCACCAGCCACACCATGTTATCTGGAGTGATATAGGTCTTTGCCGAATCGTTGACTTGCTCTAGGGTGATGTCACGCAACTCTTTTACGTACCTATCCCAATAATCATCCTTGAGATTATATTCAACCATGCTGGCGATATCTCCTTCGACAGAACTGGCAGTTTCCCAGCGACCCGGCAAGGTGAGAGTTCGCTTATCCAAAGATCTTGCTAATTCTTCGGGTTTTGCCGGTTGGCTGCTGGTTAGGCTGCTTAGCTCGCGGTAGATTTCGCTCATCGATTCTGCCGTCTTGTCACTTTGAACTGGCGCACGAATAATGAAAGGCCGTTGCGACTGCGTGTTCTTGATGCCGCTTCTCGCACCATAAGACCAGCCTTTGTCTTCACGTAGATTCATGTTGATCCGTGAGTTAAAGCTGGCTCCTAGAACTTCATTCATCATCTGTAATTGTAGTTCGCCGTCAAAGCCATATTTAGGCAATATTTTCGCGACCATAATCGCCGATTGCTCTGAATCTGGGCGATCGACCAAGTATATGATTGGCTCCTTTATAGGTGCAATATCGTCTATACGTTTGATTGGCACAGCGCCGTTTCGCATGCCTTTAAAGGCTTTATTGAGCATTGGTTTGACGTCTGCCATGGAGATGTCACCTACCACTATCAAGGTCGCGTTGTTAGCCTTAAACCATGTTTGATGATATTGCTTAAGGTCCTCAACGGTCATTGACGCGATGCTTTTTTCATCTCCTGATCCAGAAAAAGGTCCGGAGTAGGCATGCTTTTCACCGTATAAAATTTTCGGTAGTAGTCGATACCCCAAACCAAATGGAGATGATTTTTCCTGTGCAATCGACGCTAGTTGTTGTGCTTTTAGGCGTTCTAGTTCGCTTGGTGGAAAGGTTGGATTTAGAATGATGTTTGAAAAAATGTCGAGTGTTTGAGGTAGATTTTCTTTTAGCGTATCCATTGCTATCTGTGACGTATCAAGACCGGCGCCACTTCCGATACGACTTCCCATTTGCGCCAGTAGAGTGCTGATTTCGAGTGCATCCAAGTCCCCAGCCCCTTCGTCGAGCATTTGCATGGTCAAGTTGGCTGTACCTGGCTTGCTGTTTTGGTCGGCCGCAAAGCCAGAGTCGACCATTAGCCTCATTCTCACTACCGGAATGGCTGAGCGCTTAGCTAAGATGACCTTTAAGCCATTGTCGAGAGTGGTGCGCTCTAATGTATCAAATGACACTGACGGTGCAGTGCCGATGCTCGGAATGCCAGTGCTTCGATCGACGTCAGTCGCAGAGCTAGTATAATCAGAAAACGGTAGTACTCGCAGGCTGTATTGACCATCACTAAGCCACTTTTCTGAGGCCCGAATAATATCTTTAGGGTTGGCTTCTGCTAAGCGTTTGATGCCTTTTAAGTAGTGATTCGGGTCGCCTGAGAACACCTGATTTTGCGCCAATGCGCCGGCTTTCCCGCTGATGCGCTCGAGGCCACGGATAAAACCCGCTTTAGAACCATTTTTAATTCGAAATAATTCTTCTTTGGTTGGGCCTTTGGCAATAAATTTTTGAAGTTCTTCGTCGATGGCTTGGTCAATATAATCCAAATTGTCATCATCTAGGGCGGTCGCAATGATACCGAAAAGACCGCCGATTTCAGAGTTGAATGAGAATGCGCTGATATCGGAAGCCACGCGTTCGTTGTAAACTAGCCGGTTATACAGACGAGATTTCTTATCTGAAGACAATACAGCCGATGCAATATCCAAATAATCGGCATCTTCAGTTCCCCATTCAGGGATATTCCAGATTTTATAGATACGAGCCTGTTTTACTCGGTCATACATGACTTGTTCATGCTTGCCTGTGCGTTTTGCGATCCAAGACGATTGCTTGGTGAGGGGAGGGCCGGATTCTATATGACCGAAATACTTCTCGACCAGAGCTATGCCTGATTCGACTTCTACATCTCCGGCGAGCACTAAGGTGGCATTGGCCGCACCGTATTTAGTTTTGAACCACTCATGTACGTCGTTGAGACTAGCGGCTTCTAGATGCTCGATTGATCCTATGACACCCCAGGAATAGGGGTGGCCTTGTGGGTATACGTTCTCAAAAATGGTATTAAAGACTTTGCCGTAGGGTTCGTTTTCGCTCTGGCGCTTCTCATTTTTAACGACATCTCGCTGCTCATCTAACTTTTCTTGATCGATCGCGCCAAGCATATGGCCCATTCGATCAGACTCCATCCATAGAGCCATCTCTAAGGCGTTTTTAGGGACTGTTTGGTAGTAATTGGTGCGGTCCTGATTAGTGGTGCCATTCATGCCTGTAGCGCCAACACGATCAAACGGTTTAAACCAGTCGTCATTGTAGTTCTCAGAGCCATTAAACATAAGATGTTCAAATAGGTGAGCAAACCCTGTGCGCCCGACTTTTTCGTCTTTAGAGCCAACGTGGTACCAAACATTAACCGAAACGATAGGCGCCTTTTTATCCTGATGAATAAGTAATGTTAAGCCGTTGTCGAGCACGTGCTTGGTATAAGGTATTGCAAGGTCTTGTTCGCTGGCTTTGACTGAGTTGCTTACACTAAGTTGAATAGCCAAGATACAAATGGCTAGGATGATTTTTTTCATTTTTATTTCCCAAAAAGATGCTTAGTTTTTAATTATAAGGCAATCATGGTCTGTGCCAAGTGACACTTGATTAATCATGGCCACATCCACCGCCAATATTAAATACGCGTACCGTCAACCCTATAAGCCGCACTTAAATATGTTTCCTTAATCGGCTTTGTTGCCATGCCTGATGTGATCGGTCGATGCTTAGACGATAGCCAATTCACGACAAAATAACCGCCAGATGTAGTAGAAGTAGGAAAACCGAAATAAATAGCACTTTATAGTGCTTTTTTAGTGGTCTTGGCTGGACTATAATACCGCGCTAGAATTTATTATAAATAGTCAGTAATTTGAATGCTGACTAAACCTTAATTAGGACTTTTTATGTTAACTGAAATTCGTGACCGTTCATCTGGTTGGTTTGCCTGGGTTATTGCTGCACTGATTATTATTCCGATGGCGTTTTGGGGTGTACAGGAATATGCCAGTACTGAGGCGAATCCATCATTAGTTGAAGTTGGCGATCAAAAAATCACTCAATCGCAATATCAAGCTCAGCTTAACAATGAACAACAGCGTATCCGTCAAGCGTTAGGCAGTCAGGCAGACAATAATTTTTTGACTAGCGATAGTTTCAAACAGCGTATTTTACAACAAATGATTAATCGCGCGGTGGTGGAACAGTTGGCGGTGAACCAAAATTATCAATTTGGCGATGCACAGTTAGTTACTGCCATTAAACAAAGTGAATTGTTCCAGGTAGAGGGCGAATTTGATTCTGCTGCTTATGAACGATATGTACTCAGCTCTCCTTTCACTAAGACCCGCTATGAAAACGGCTTGCGCGAGGACAGACGCCTGCGCCAGGTAACAACCGGCTATGAAGAATCGGCGTTGGTGCTGCCTGATGAAATGCGTGCCTTGTTGGAAATTCAAAGTGAGAAACGTGGTTTTGATGTAATTACCCTAAAGCCCCAAGATTATGCGCAAGAAATTCAGGTAAGCGATACAGCAATCGCAGAATACTACGCAGAAAATCAAGATTCATTTTTAAACGAAGAGCAGCTCTCAGTTAGTTACCTTGAACTAAATATTGATCAAATCTCTGAAACCATTGAAGTGGATGATGATCAATTACTCGCGATCTATGATCAAAACGTAGAAACCTATATCTCCCAGGAGACGCGCGCTACACGCCACATTTTGTTGAGTACTAATAATGGTGAGAATGAAGCTGTGCAATTAGCAAAGGCTCAATCCTTGGTCGCTGAGCTTTCGGCTGGTGGTGATTTTGCAGCGTTGGCAACGGCTAACTCACAAGACCCTGGTTCGGCTGCTAAGGGCGGATCACTAGGGCTGATTGAGCGTGGCCAAATGGTTTCTGAGTTTGAGCAGGCCGCGTTTGGTCTGACCCAAAACCAAATAAGTGAGCCAATTAAGTCGCAGTTCGGGTATCACATCATTCAAGTTACAGTTGTGAATCTGCCAGAACAGCAGAGTTTCGAGGATGTTAAGTTTGATTTGATGAGCGAAGAACGCGAACGACTCGCAGAAGAAATGCTTCTAGAAAAAGTCGACCAACTTCGCGATTTGGCCTTCGAGCAGCCTGATAATTTAGATCAAGCGGCAGAAGAACTCAGTTTGACCATATTAACCACTGAGCTTTTCGATCGGAATGCTGGTGCCGGTATTGCAAGTTCTGCGCTGGTTCGCGACACCGCATTTTCCGAAGAAATTCTGAACGATGAGATAAACTCTGAGCCCTTTGAGGCGACTCCTAGTCAATATGTGGTTATTCGCAAAGCTCAGTACCAAGCTGCGGAGCCGAAAGCATTGGCTGAAGTTAAAGACCAGATTAGTAAGATATTGATCAATCAAGTTGCAACGGCGACTGCAGCAGCGCAAGGGGGCGAATTGCTTGTAAGAGCTGAGTCTGATTGGGCTTCTTTGGCTGCTGATGAGTCTATTACCATCACCAACAATACAGTGGCATTGATCGATAATAATCGCCTTATAGCACCCGAAGTAACACGAAAAGTGGCTTCAATGAACTTAGTGGGTGGCACACCCGTTATCAGTAGCGTGATCAGCCCTAACGGAGACTTTAATATTGTGCGTTTAAGTTCGATTGAAGCCGGCGATGTAAATGCAGTTAGTCAGCAGATTAAAGATTCAACACGGAGTGTGATCGCGCAGCGCAATGGCCAATCGCTGATGGCTACTTATCTAAATAGTTTAAGCAATAGTATGGCGCCAGAAATAAATCAGGAATTACTCTAACAAAAACATTTGTTAATCTAAAACCGCACATTAATTTATAGGGATTTGTTGTCATGATTATTAAGCCTAAAGTCCGAGGATTTATTTGTACCAACTCCCATCCCGCGGGCTGCGCCGCGAATGTTGGCGAACAGATTGGATACATTAAAGATCAGAACTTATCTGCAATTTCTGTATCAACTGAAGGCTCTCCTAAAAATGTATTGATCGTCGGAGCGTCGACTGGCTATGGTTTAGCATCGCGTATTACCGCAGCTTATGGCTATGGTGCAAAAACCCTTGGTTTGTTTTTTGAAAAGCCACCGACTGAACGAAAAACTGCATCAGCAGGCTTTTATAATTCGGCGGCGTTTGAAAAACAGGCGCATGCAGATGGGTTATACGCCAAGAGTATCAATGGCGATGCTTTCTCAAATCAAGCCAAGCAACACGCTATTGAGCTTATTCAAGCCGACATGGGGCAGATAGATTTAGTGGTATACAGCTTGGCATCGCCGCGCCGTACAGACCCAGTAAGCGGTGAAACCTATGTTTCTACTCTTAAACCTATTGGTAATGCCTACACTTCTAAAAATCTTAATACTGACACAAGAGTGGTGGGTGAGATTAGTGTTGAGCCGGCCTCGGATGAGGATATTGCCAACACGATTAAAGTGATGGGTGGCGAAGACTGGTCGTTGTGGATGAACGCTTTGAGTGAGGCGGGCGTATTGGCGCCGGCTTGCAAGACTGTTGCCTACACTTATATTGGTGAAAAGTTGACCAAACCGGTTTACGGTGATGC
>CAWUWF010000052.1:0-6823 GCA_963925935.1 uncultured Arenicella sp.
AAAATCCACCAAGAACCTGGGATGCCACGCAAGCGGCTCAAAAGCTATTGTCAACTATCTACCGTACTGGGCAGCGATTTGGTTCTGGTCAGGTGATCGATGTATTGCGAGGTAAAGATACGGCTAAAGTGAATCAGTTTGGTCATCAAAAACTAAGCACCTACGGCATTGGCGCCGACGTCAGTGATCAACAGTGGCGATCTATCTTAAGGCAGTTGATAGTGCAGAACTATCTGCTGGTGAATGATGCCCAATACGGCGCCATTCAGTTGGAAGAAAAAGCGCGTAGTTTGTTACGCGGTGAAATTAAATTGTTTCTACGCGAGGACGCGCTCTCGGCCAAGCCTGAGCGACCGAAAAAACTTCCACTTAAAGTCGATGCGTCTGACCGAGAGTTGTGGGAAGCGCTCAAAATTTGTCGCAAAGAGTTGGCAGAGGAGCAGGGTGTACCACCGTTTCATATTTTTCACGATGCTACGCTGATGGAAATGATGCAATATCGTCCCAAGGACAAGTCCGAGTTATTAACCATCAATGGTATCGGTGAGGTCAAACTCGAGCGTTTTGGGAAAGAATTTTTAGAGGTGTTGGAAGAGTTTCAATAAAGTTCCAATTAAACTTTAATAGGCACGCCAAGCCGACTTTTAATTGATAGCAAAATAACGATCCATGCGCAGGTAATTAACACGGCGATCTTCAGTATGCTGGCCCAGCCCCAGTTAAATAATAACCAGCCAGCAGCAAAAGCAGCGATAGCCTGAACTGAGAAAATCAGAAAGTCATTGGCAGCCTGTGCTTTGAATCGTTCCTCATTGGTATAGGTACTAGGCAATATGGCCGTGCTGGTAACGAATAGGAGGTTCCAACCTAGGCCTAATAATAGTAAAGCCCACCAATAGTGAATTACGTCTACGCCACCGAAACCAATTATACTAACCACGATGTACAGCGCCAAGCCTGCAAATAATAAACTTGAGCGATAACCAAGTTTTAATAGTTTACCGGTCAACATCGAAGGTAAAAACATGGCAATGATGTGGGTTTGAATAACCAGCTTGGTGTTATCCAATGAGTGTCCGGAGATTTCATGCATGCTGATCGGCGTCGCAGTCATAACCAAAGACATGACACCATAACCAATAGCTGCAGAGCCGGCAGCCAGAATAAAAGTTGGTTGCCTAATTAGCGAACTTAGTGACCTCTTGGAAATTTGTGGATCGATAATTGGCTTGGCTGAGCTTCGATAAAATGTTAGGGCGAACATGGACGTGATTAGAACGCCTGCTGCTAATATAAAGGAGCCAGCAAACCCAGCAGGTGACGCTACTAAGTCTCGACCATAGGCTCCCAATTGTGGACCCAAGAATGCGGCAAACAAGTTAGCCATCAGCGCAAGGGTTAAACCATCAGCTCGCTGTTTTTCGCCGATGGCATTTTCGAGAATAATAAATCGGCCTTGTTGAACAAAAGCAGCGTTAAATCCAAAGCACATGGAGCCCGCGATAAATAACCAGAATTGTGAGCTAATCGCTGCGTAGTAAGCAAGACCAGAGCCCGTCAGGGCAATGAGTATGCCAATGGCCATGCCTTTTTTCCGGCCAACCGCTTGCATTATCATTGCTGCGGGAATCGTTGCTATTGCAGTAGCAACCACAGTCATTGCTATTGGCAAGGTTGCAAGGGATGGGTCGGGCGCGATAGACGCGCCCAATAGGCCAGCTACCAATACCATCATGGCGGTGGTAGTGAAACTGAGTGACATTACCAGCGACATCACATAAATGTTTTTAGGCAGGTTTAACACTTAATCTGAGATTCCGTAACAAAGCCTTCGAGTTTTAGCGAAATTTGCTCTCTGAGTTTACCAAGTATTGCATTGGCGGCAGCCTCTGAGTAGGGCTTGGCGGTGAAGTTTCCCCACACAGGTTGAGGCCATACGGAGTCATCTCTATTGCGAACTATATGGTGGATATGTAATTGTGGAACCAAGTTGCCTAGGGCAGCGACATTTAATTTGTCGCCGACAAAACACTGCATCATTAGTCTTGAGATTTCCAGTGATTCAATATTGGCTTGTCTGATGTCGGTTTCCGGGAGTTGGTATAGCTCACTAATATTTTCTTTTCTTGGGACTAAGATTAACCACGGGAATTGCGATTCATTCATCAATAAAACTTTGCACAAAGGCAAATCACCAATGGCGAAAGTATCCGTTTTGAGCTGTGGGTGAAGTTTAAACATAATGGTGCTGATTTAAAGTTGCGGCGCATACCGACAGTGAACAAAGACGCTGAACAAAAGGGGCGATGATTAATGGCTGAGACGGTACTTGATTAATACCAAGATTACTATTAAGAGTCGTATCAAAACATTCTCATTCGAGAGTTTAGCTACTATAATCAACAAATGGACAGACTAAAAGAAATCCTTGCGCAGATTGATCAACAACAGCGCCCTCCCGTGCATAAATGGCATCCAAAGCACGTTGGCGAAATTGATATTCGCATAGACACACAAGGTTTTTGGTTTCATGAAGGCGATCCCATTGAACGTGAACAATTAGTACGCCTATTTGCCAGCATATTGTGGTTCGAAAAGGATGATATGAGTGATGGCGCCGGAGGTCTTGACGGGTCTCTAGTGACAGACCGCTACTATCTGGTTACGCCGGTTGAAAAACTTTCGATAGTGGTCGAAGACGTGCCGTTTGTTGTGCACCAGATGGAACACGTTGACGACACCTGGGTGGCAGTCACCAATACCCATGAGCAGCTTGTAATAGGTGAAGAGCATCCCGTAGAATTACGATTTTATTTGGGTCAGCAGGTCCCTTATGTACGGGTGCGTTATGACCTTTGGGCGAGGGTGAATCGAAGCATTTACTATCAGTGGGTCACGGCCGCTATGCACGATCAATCCAATGAAAAAGATTTGCTACTGTTGCGTAGCGCAGGCTATCAATTTGAAGTTGCTCGAGTTAACTGATGTCGCCGGCGCAACTTGGATTAGATATCAAGGGCTCTTTGTACGAGCCCGAACGACTATAGTTTTAAGGGAATGCCTTGACGATTTTACGTTGTTAAATTTAGGCCGCGTGCCTGTTGCTCTTGAATGGCGCTTTTAATTCGCAGATAGCTAGCAAACCTCTGTGCACCGATAGCACCAGATTTTGCCGCCGTCAAAATTGCGCAGCCAGGCTCATTTTCATGTTTGCAGTCTCTGAACCGACAATCGCCGAGTAATTTGGATATCTCTATAAACCCGTGCTGCAATTGAGTTTGATCAATATGCCATAAACTAAAGTCGCGTATGCCTGGTGAGTCTATCAACTGACCGCCATCAGGAAGGTGAAAGAGTTTGGCTTTAGTCGTGGTATGAGTGCCTTCTCGGGTCTGTTCGGACAGTTCACCGACGGCTAATTGGGCAGTTGGCAGTAATGTATTGATTAGCGATGATTTCCCAACTCCGGATTGACCGACTACGATGCTGGTACGCTGATCAATAAGCTCGGTTAAATTTGCCAGCTGCGGTGCTTGATACCGAGAGCTGACAATTTTTACTGTTTGGTACCCAATGTCTTGATAGCGCGCAAGCAGGGCATCGATTTCCTGACGATTGCTATCGTTGATCAAATCAACTTTGTTTAGAACGATAATCGGTCGAATATTCATTAATTCGGCCGCGACTAAATATCGATCAATTAAGTTGGGTTGCGGGTTCGGCTCGCTAGCGATCACAATAAGAACTTGATCAATATTTGCCGCTACTGCTTTGAGGCGCCCAAAATTATCAGGTCTCTCTAAAATACTGCGCCGTTCGAGTCTAGATTCAATGACGCCAGTTTGATCGGCGCCAGCGCGCCACACGACCTTGTCGCCACTAACAATCGAATCAATATTTGCTCGTGAAACACATTGGTGAATATTGCCGCAATCATCGCCTTCCAATGCCTCCACTTCAAAATGTTTACTGTAGCGACAAACAACCAAACCTAGTTGCTCACTGCTTAAGTCGCCTGATTGCATTTGGCGACCTAAGTTGCGCTCCTTTTTTAGAACGCGATCACTTCGGTCTTGTTGGATTTTCTCAGCGCGCCATGTTTGTCGGCGATTGAGTTTTCGTTTACTCATAAATTACTAGTGCCCGTTGTTAACAATGCTAATTTTTGTTTGCGACTCATACTTTTCAATTGATATTCAAGTCTACTGGCGCTGGCGCGGTCCTCGCAAACCTTTTGATAGACCAAGTTTACTGGTCGCCTAGCGCGCGTATAGCGCGCCCCCTTTTTGTTATCCGTGTTGTGTTCATTCAATCTACGATCAATGTCGATGGTTATACCTGTGTAGAGTGAGTCATCGGCACAACGAAGAATATAGGTGAACCAAGTCATCAGCTTATGATTAAGTCGTTTGTTTTGAAGTTTAATGCGCTCAAGCGGGGCATAGTGTTCATTATCTGGTGAGTATTATGAAAAATATTGTTAACATAAAATGACCGATGTTGTATGTTATAGCTCTTAAACAACATTAATAACAATAATTTAACAACGTTACCTGCTAAATTGCGTTAAAAACTGCATAGAGAGTATGTTTTCGTTTGGAAATTAGCTGGAACTTGATCATCAACGCCATTTAGTTTAACGGTGGCCAATTATCTTTAGCTTACAATTGAGTTTGTTCCCAGGATCGTCTGCGATATATATTGAGAGCCTGAATTATACCTGTAATTATAACCGTGATTATCAACATGCGAAACAACTCAAAAAATCATCAAGGTACTCTAAATAAGGTTAGTCGGGGTGTGTATGAAACCTAAGATTATGGTAATTGATGACAGTAAGACGATTCGTGTCACTGCAGAAACAATACTTAAAAAAGAAGGCTATGAGGTTTTTACCGCGACTAATGGCTTCGAAGCAATGTCTGTGATTATCGATACTCGTCCAGATATAATATTTGTGGATATAATGATGCCACGTCTGGATGGTTACCAAACCTGCAAGTTGATAAAGAACAATAGTTATTTCAGCAAGACGCCGGTAATTATGTTGTCGAGTAAGGATAGTTTGTTTGATCGCGCGCGCGGTCGGGTGGCTGGTTCTGAACAGCATATCAATAAGCCTTTTACCAAAAGTGAGTTATTGGAAGCGATAAATCGCTACGTTTAACTGCTGGGTTTGTTAAGCAAGTGATTTTACCAGTAGAACTCTTTAGATATAGAGTCTGAAAGTCCTAGAGTTATGAAGCTGGAAGTTTTTTCAAATTTATTGTACAAATTTATTGAGAAACGATTGAATGGGAAATAAAACAATTCTAGTCATCGATGATTCGATGATTGATTTTCTTTACGTGAAGGCTATCCTAGCCCACGGTGGATATCGTGTTGTGCATGCACCTTCTGGTAAAGACGGTATAGAAGAAGCGAAGCGAAATCTGCCAGATTGTATTTTAATGGATGTCGTGATGCCTGAGATGAATGGCTTTCAAGCCACTCGCGCCCTTTCTCGAGAAGTGACCACGGCCGATATACCCGTTTTGATGTTAAGTTCCAAATCACAGGAAACGGATCGGGTATGGGCGCAACGCCAAGGCGCTAAAGACTATTTAGTTAAACCCGCCGATCCAAGAAAACTACTAGAAAAGTTAAAGTTGCTGCTCGGTAGCTGATACTAACTTAATGCACACCAGCTCAATACCCTACTAACAAGACTGATATGCCAGAAAATGCCCCATTAAATATTCTAATGACGATGCGCCAGCAAGCGATTGATTTGGCGGCTAAGGGGCTCAGTTATGTGAGTCAATCTGCCGGCGTTAAGAATATTGCCTTTGTCGTTAACAATGTTCATTTTTACTGTGAAACCAGTCAAATACGAGAAGTTTCGGTGTGTGAGAAATTGGTTTTGGTGCCACAGACCAAACGTTGGATGCGCGGCTTGATAAATTCAAAAGGTATACTTTATTCGGTTAGCGACCTGTCGTTATTGGCCGGGTTTGGCCACCCGATTCAAACCAGTAAAGGCCATTTATTACTGTTGAATGACGAGCAAAGCCAGAGTGCGCTATTGGTTAATCGAGTCGTTGGCTTTCGTTATTTTGATGCGTCACAAAAACTCAAAGAGGTTGAAAGCAAGCATGATATCTTGGACGGTTTGAGTTCTTATGTTAGCGAAGGCTATCATGCTGACGGACAGGATTGGTATGGTCTAGATATACCTAGACTATTGGCATCGGAACAATACCGTGAGATTCAGTAAGCGCTGCTTATGACACCTTTTTTATAGTTAACCAAAAAAACAGATTACGATGGTATTAGCGAATAGCGTTTTAATGTCTATCTTGTAGCAAAACAATCAGATAACGCACTAAAAAATTAGGTGAGTGAAGAATAATGAGCGAAGAAGCCAAACCAATGAAGAGCACTGATCCTGATCAGCCGTTACTCGATCCACAACTAGATGACGCCGCGCAATTATACGAAGCTGATTCTGACTTGGGCTTTGAAGGCTTTGAAGGCTTTGAATCCTTTGATGATATGGATTTAGGGCTCTCGGAAGCCAAAATAGGGAATCCTGAAAGCGTCGATAAGTTATGGTTATATCTGGGTTTGGCCGCTTTGCTACTAGCGGTATTATTGCGTTTGATTGTTAGTCCGGTGCTGGATACACAGCGTCAGAGAGTTGACCAAACCGGTGATGTAGTGCAGAAAATTGGCCTAACCAATGCAGCAGCAGCAAAATCGCTGACCGCTCAAGGAAGTTATCAGCCAGTTGAAAAAAACTTAGCAGAATTGTCCGAAAGTGTTAGCTCGATAGTATTGCCGG
>CAWUWF010000053.1:0-13820 GCA_963925935.1 uncultured Arenicella sp.
ATCTGGTGTGGATGAAATTTATGCTTATGGGTTTAGAAATCCATATCGTATTTCGTTTGATAAGAACACGGATGAGTTATATGCCGCTGATGTAGGTCAAAATAAAATAGAAGAAATTGACTTTGTTACCATTGGTGGTAATTATGGCTGGAATTGGAAAGAAGGCAGTTTTGCTTTTTATAGTTCGAATAGTTCAGGAACCTATGTCAGCAATGTTGATCATCCTGGTCAACCTAATGATTTGATTGATCCTATCGGTGAATATGGTCGTCAAGATGGTATTGCAGTAACAGGAGGATATGTCTATCGCGGCTCTACTATTGGCGATAAAAACGGTGACTATATTTTTGGTGATTTCTCTGGCCCAAGTATTCAAACTGCGACAGGGCGAATATTTTCTCTTGATGTGACAAATGGCGACATCGAAGAGTTTGGCCTCGCCAACAATATCAACGGTTATATCACTGGTTTTGGACAAGATGCGGACAACGAACTTTATGTTCTTGTAAATGATCAGTTCAACCCCTCTGGGCAACAGGGTAGATTGATGAAATTGGTAGAGACTGGCAATACAGTCTCACCTCCGGTTTCTATTGGCGAATCCGCACAATGCCCACCAAGTGAGGGTCTCTGTTTTCCTATCAAAGCCGTCAGCGGAAATATTTCGTTAATCTGCTTGTAGGCATGTCATTTGTTTACAATAATATTCTTTTAGCAGAAAAAAATATTATCAATGTCTTCAAGCCCTAATAAAACTGCCTTAATCACAGGGGCTTCAGTCGGTCTTGGCCGCGCCATAGCTTTAGAGCTGGCTAACAACGGTTATCAGCTAATTCTTCTCGCCCGCCGTACCGAAAAGTTACAGGCGCTGGCTGCCGAACTTGTCGACACTCCAACGCATCTTATTGCTTGTGACATTAATGATCGTGAAAGCTTGTTAGTTGAGTTAGCTAAGCTGCCCGCTGATTTTGCTGATATTGATGTTTTGGTGAATAATGCCGGCCTTGCGTTAGGGCTTGTGAGCGCAGACAAAGCGCAGTGGTCGGACTGGCAAACCATGATCGAAACCAACTGTATGTCCTTGGCTTTTATGACGCGTCAAATATTACCGAGAATGGTCGAACGAAATTCCGGCTATATCATCAACCTAGGGTCTTCGGCTGGAAGCTATGCTTACAAAGGTGGCAATGTGTATGGTGCTTCAAAGGCGTTTGTCGAGCATTTTTCGATAAGTTTGCGCAGTGACTTACTTGGCACCAAAGTACGCGTTTGTAACCTAGTGCCGGGTTTGATTGGCGGAACAGAATTTTCTAATATCCGCTTTCATGGTGATGACGATTTTGCGGCCGCTGTCTATCAGGGCTGTGAGGCGCTGACGCCTGAAGACATAGCCGAGAGTGTTCGCTGGGTTCTAGCGCAGCCGGCGCACGTCAATATCAACAGCATGGAAATAATGCCTGTCTGTCAAGCACCCGCTGGTTTAGCGGTTGATAAAAAGCAATAGCCAGTTAGTTGTCTTTATTTGATTTAATCAGCAGATAAATTAATAAAATTGGCAGGGCAAATATAAAAACAACGACTGCAATTTTCAGTAGCGTATAGGGATCCATAGCGTTTACTAAGTAGGATTTGGAGCGTTGAGGTTGGGCTGAGTGCTGTCTATTGGCTCAAGGCTGTCTTCAAGCTCAGGGCTGATGTCGGACAAGTACTTTTTGAATTTAAAGAAAACATCAAAAATTTGTACTTCGCCGTCGTCTTCAACGACAAAAAAAGGGGCTCGTTCTACCTGGTATTTGTTCGCTAATTGCATGCCTGGTGAGTCTGCGTCTCGAGCATCGGCAATCACCACATGATTAATCATTTCTGAAATTCCCTCGCTGCGCATGCGTTCCGAAACGTCTTGGCATTTCTTACACAAGTCGCCATTAGCGAGTATTTTTTTGACAAAAGTAATGTGTCTCATGGGCAACTTCTACAGAATATCTTAATGAACTTTACGACGCCTAGAAAAAATCAAATATCTATCGTCAGCTGCTGGTTGATAGACTTCGCTAAACTCTGAGAATGCACGTAAGGCCGTGTCATAATCTGCATTTTCTCGTAACTCAAAGGCATCACATCCGGCGCGTTTTAAGAAATCTAATTGGTCGAAGTTTACATCACCCACGGCACGAATTTCACCTTTAAACGCGTACCTCAGCCTCAGTTTGTGAGCATGCGAGTAGGAACGGCCATCTACAAAATTCACAAAGGGGAGAACGATGATTTCTATGTCGGGTAAATCATCTGCAAGTATTTCTGGCATCTCATTAGACGCTATCTGAACTGCAACCGGGCCGTCTCGATCAAGCACTGCCTGCTTATTTTTCAACCAAAAACTAAGCGGCACGCTAATATTGCCACTCGGCAAATTGGTAATACTCAGATCATCTGACTCGGCAAGGTGTAGAAAATCATTGCTGTGGACAACGCTGTTACGAATCACCTTAGTGTTGTTTATATCTTGTTGGATTCGATCAGCCGCGGCCTTGGCTCTTGCCTTTAGCGCTCTATTTGCAACATTTTCGCTCATGACTCAGCCCCCGCGTAAACCTTTTCTTTGAATGGGTCAATTCCTACTCTATTAAAGGTGTCGAGTAGGCGCTCGTCGCCACTACGTTGTTCTTTATAAACATGCAAGATATCGCCAATTGCATCGGCGACGTTTTCTTTGGCAATTGCTTTGCCTAAGTGTGTGCCTAATGCTGCCGTATTGGATGCATCTCCGCCAACGGTCAGCTGATACCATTCTTCGCCTTTCTTATCCACACCCAAAATACCAATATGGCCAACGTGGTGATGTCCACAGGCATTCATGCAACCTGACATTTTCAATTTTACTTCGCCAATGTCATACAGATCATTAAAGTCATTGAACTTTTCGTTAATTTGCTTTGCGACCGAAATTGAACTGGCATTCGCCAAAGAGCAAAAGTCCAGACCAGGGCAGCAAATCATATCGTTAATCGAACCGATATTGGGTGTCGCGAGACGGTGCTCATCTAGGGCTCGCCAAACCTCTAACAAGTTTTCTTGCTGTACATCTGCTAGTACCAGGTTTTGCTCATGGGTAACTCGAATTTCAGAAAAAGAAAAGTCGTCGGCAATCTGGGCAATGGCATCCATTTGCTCATCTGTTGCATCACCTGGCGCAACCCCGTGTTCTTTAAGGGAGATATTGACAATACGGTAGCCCGCTTGGCGATGGTCATCGGTATTGTTGCGGTACCAGTCGGCAAACCGACTATCCATTGCTAACCATTTTTCAACACGAGTATCACCGTCCACGAGTTCCGCATACGCCGGTGCAGGAAAAAATCCCGCCATGGTTTCAAAATCGGTTTCATGTAGCATCAACTCGCCGTCCTTAAAATACGCCCAGTCGGCTTCGACTTCATTGCGAAAGGTATCAATACCCATGGCATTAACAAGTATTTTAATTCGTGCTTTATATTTATTGTCGCGCCGGCCGTGTAAGTTGTAGACACGCAAAATCGCTTCGCAGTACGACAAAATGTGTTCGCGTGGCAGAAACTCCTTGATGACCTTGCCAATAACCGGAGTACGACCTAAGCCGCCGCCGACGTAAACTCGAAAGCCAATTTGGTTTTGTTCGCCGTAAACAACTTCTAAGCCAATATCGTGAAACTGTACTGCAGCGCGGTCGGTAGTTGCTCCAGTTACGGCTATTTTGAACTTGCGTGGTAACCAATAGAATTCTGGGTGTAAGGTCGACCATTGGCGAAGAATTTCGCAATACGGCCGTGGATCAATGATTTCGTCGGTTGCAACACCCGCATACTGATCGGAGCTGATATTACGAATACAGTTACCACTGGTTTGAATCGCGTGCATTTCTACCTTAGATAGGTCATCCAAAATATCTGGTACGTCTGCTAGCTCTGGCCAGTTGAACTGAATGTTCTGGCGTGTTGTGAAATGCCCATAGCCGCGATCATATTTGCGTGAAATTGCTGCTAAGGCTCGCATTTGTTCGGAGTTTAGTAAGCCATAGGGAATTGATACCCGCAACATGTGTGCGTGGATCTGCATATATAAGCCATTGCGAAGGCGTAACGGTTGCAGGTCGGCGGCACTTAGCTCACCGGCAAGGTGGCGTTTTACCTGATCGCGAAATTGCGCAACGCGCTCTGAAACTATGGTCTTGTCGACCGCATCATATTGATACATTCAATCACTCTATAAGGTCTTTGGCGGTTGCACTGCTGCATTCACTGTAAAATGTTCCGAAGGTGCATGGCACCAAACTAGCTGCGAATATACGCCTACCCAGCTAGAATAAAAAGTAATAAGAAATTATATTTATATAATTAAACTGTCGCATCGTCGAACTATATCTAGGCGCTATGAATCAGCCACTTATCGGCTATAATCACCCCCAAATATTTGGTACAGCAAGATTGCTGAAGAATTTCGGTCGAACTAGGCTATTTGTCGAGTAGATGAATTATGGTTCGTAGAACGTACTTTACTAGTTTTCTGCAAAACCTAAAACTAAACTACAGAGCTTGTAATTGAATCATCTTTCAACAGAATTTGCGCCAAGACCAGACCTCAAATACCCGTTTGAACGGGGTTGGCATCCAGAGCCTGGAGAGCCCTTCGAGGTTGCGCCGGGGGTGTTTTGGCTGCACGTTCCAATGCCAATTTCGCTTGACCATATTAATCTATGGTTGCTGCGTGACGGTGATGGTTGGGTCATTGTCGACAGTGGTTTAGACTCGCCAGCTTGCAAGCAAGTCTGGCAGAAGGTATTTGCTGGCTTTCTTCAAGGTGCTTTGGTAAAGCGCATTATCATCACCCATTTTCACCCCGACCATATCGGCCTCGCCGCTTGGTTGGCACACCGTTTTGACTGTAAGATTTGGATTACCGAAGGAGAATTTCGGCACTATAGTGAAATCATCCACGGTGATACAAAATTACATGCAACGAAAGCACTGCAATTCATTGCTGAAATCGGTTTTGAGAGTGATGTCGGTGATCGTTACAACGATTTTTTCAGTGTCGATGATAAACCAGAGATTACCCGAGTACAGGAATCAATGTGTGTATTCATAAAAGACGGCGATGAATTATCCATCGGCGACTATGATTGGCGCGTTGTTATGGGTAACGGTCACTCCCCAGAACACGCTTGTTTATATTGTGAAGAGCTTTCGACGATGATTTCTGGCGACCAGGCCTTACCACGCATATCTTCTATCGTTAGTGTTTATATTATTAACCGATATGAAGACCCACTAGGCGATTGGTTAGATTCATGTGCTAGATTGCGTGACAAAATTCCTGACGACACCTTGGTCTTGCCGTCTCATCAAGAACCGTTTTACGGGCTGGATCTGAGAATGCAACAGTTGATCGATGATCATCACGCACAGTTGAACCGCTTGCGCTTGAGTATGTCGGCACCCACTACGGCAGATCAGGCTCGTCGAGTATTGTTTGACCGTGAGTTGAGCGTTGCAGATGTTTTTTTCGCAACCGGAGAAACGTTAGCGCATATTAACTATTTATTACATCGCGGCGAGCTCGGCACGAGCGAAATGCCTGATCAAGTAATTAAATATCACTATCTTAAATAGTCTAATAAAGAAAATACTATGAAAATAATTGCATTTGCAGCATCAACAAGTAGTCAGTCTATCAACAAAGCTTTAGTGCGCTATGTCGCTAAGCTAGTAGTAGGCGCCGAAGTTGAATTACTTGATCTAAATGATTATGAGCTACCCTTGTTTTCTGAAGATCTAGAACGAGAAATCGGCAATCCACAAGCGGCAACAGATTTTCTTCAGAAATTAAGTAGCGGTGACGCCCTGATTGTCTCGTTTGCTGAACACAACGGTTTGTATACTGCGGCATTCAAAAATTTATTTGATTGGTGCTCTCGCCAAGCGGGGCGTGATATCTATCAAAGCAAACCAATGTTATTGCTAGCCACATCTTCCGGTGAAAGAGGAGGAAGAACCGTGTTGGATTTGGCTTCTTCGATGACCCCGCGATTCGGAGGTGACGTGCGTGCAACGGTGTCGGTACCCTTGTTTAACGAGAATTTTGATTTAGATTCTGGAATGATCACTAACGACGAGATAAATTCACAGCTCCAATCTGCGGTTAATGAATTGACTAATTAAACCCGAGCTATGGATTGGCTGCGACTAAATGGCGTGGCCCTAGCTCTGTTTTATCTAGCCAGAAAACCGCGGGTCTTTGCTGGGTAAATAGATGGGCCGATTAGTTGACTTTGGTGGTGACGATTTCACTCATTGCGTCGCTAATTGCGAGCACAAACTTGGTTTGATCACGATGATCTAAGTGTAAAGTACGCCAATAGTTTAGAACTTGCCGCCCCCATTCATTGTCAGGAAGTACTGGGTCTATCTGGGGTGTACTAGTGAAAACCTACAAATGGCTAAAACCAACAAGGTTTTAAACTTGTTTTGAATGCGACAAGTACCCGCTTATTGACAATTCTTTGCGTTCCCGCCAATTGACATTATGGGGTCTGCGCCTATAATCGGCGACAGAACTTAGGTGAGCCATTTATTACGGATGGCACTTAAACTGGGAAGTTGGTGAGAGTCCAACACTGCCCCCGCAACGGTATATGAGTCTAAACCCTTCTCACCCAGAAGGAATTTGGAATTCATGAGCCCGGAACCGGCCTAATGACATGACCCATGCGTTTACTAAACGCTATTGGTGATGTTTGGTTCTAGACCGTTGATGGAGCGGAGGGCTACCATCCAAGGCATGATAGTGCTTATTTATTAGATTCATCCCCCCCGGCATTATTCCTCCTTGATTCCTCGCTTTATCACCTTTTCATTTATTCGCGGTGTTTGCATAGCAAACTGCTGGTGCGCTTCGCAATAGATATAGTTCTTATATAAGGTGTTAAAAATGTTTAAAATGAAAAATTCGGCAGCCCTTGTTGCCATCCCTGCATTACTTTTCTTTTGTTACGGGGCGGCAATTGCCGCAGACCCAGAGGTGCCTGAAATTGTCGTTACGGCTAAGGGTAATCGATCTCTTACTGAAACCTTACCGACTGTGCATGTCATTACTTTGGAAGATATTGAGCTTGCACAAGTTCGAGATATTCCCGAATTGCTAGACTCTATTGCTGGTGTTAGCGTTCGAGACTCGGGTGGCCGAGGTTCGGTAACCAGTGTCTTTGTTAGGGGAACGTCCAATAGTCAAATAATAGTGCTTATCGACGGCGTCCGAGTTGGCAGTGCGAGTCTAGGTGCAGCAGCATTAAATAGTTACCCAATTGATGCAATTGCGCGAGTAGAGGTTGTCAAAGGCCCGTTATCTGGTATCTATGGCGCTGACGCGGCAGGTGGTGTTATTCAATTATTCACCAAGAAGGGCGGGCAGGGTTTGGGTGTTGCTACCGCCACCATTGGTAGCAACTCGCTGACAGAATACGGGTTGTCGTTTAATGGCGGAAATCAAAGAAATAGTTTTCACATCAGTGCGCAAGCTGAAGAAACCGATGGTATTGACGCCACCAGTATTGTCACCGGCGGCAACGATGATCGCGATGGCTTTGAAGAAACCGCTTTTAGTTTAGGCGCTAAAGTAACTTTGAGCGACTTTACCGTGGCTAACTTATCAGTCTTGTACAGTGATGCTAGTGTTGAATTTGATAATACATTTGGTTCAGACTCCGGCTTTATTACCGAGAATAAAACCTTAAGCACTGCGCTCAATATCACTAGCCGTATCGCAGAGACCATTTTTTGGTCAACTACGCTTGGCATTAACGAAGAAGAAGCTGACACCACGTCTTCATTTCCTTCGGCGTTTAAAACCGATCGAAACAGCTTGGGTACTGAAATACAATTAGACATAAACGCCGATGCTGTTTTAACTTTTGGCGCGGATTACTACGAGGAGGAGCTGACTTCTTCCACCGTTTTTCCGACAACCAAACGCGACAATACAGGTGTTTTTGGCTTGTTTCAATCAACCGCAGGAAAGTTTGGCTTTGTCGGAAGTATGCGCTATGACGACAATTCAGCCTACGGTAGTGATACCAATGGCAGCCTTGCGCTTAGTTATGATTTCGCCGGTGATACTCGTGCCGTGCTGAGTTATGGCACTGCTTTTGCCGCACCTTCTTTCAATTTTTTGTATTTCCCGTTTTTCGGAAACCCTGACATCTTGCCAGAAGAATCTGAGTCCGTTGAACTTAGTTTAGTTGGCAGCAATAAGACATTTGATTGGCGTGTTTCGCTATATCAAAACGACTTCGAGAACCTTTTTAGCTTTGACCCAGCGACGTTTCTTGCCGCAAATATTGGCGAAGCGCAGATCAAGGGCGTTGAGCTTGAACTAACTGCGGCTGTACTGGATTGGGACATGGCTTTGAATTTAGATCTGCTTTCGGCGCAAGACAAAGATTCTGGCCTTGAGTTAGATGACCGTGCGGAAAAAACATTAGCGTTGACAGGGGCGCGTCGGTTCGGTGACCTAGACTTACGGTTTGATATCAAACTTGAAGATGGTCGATTTGATAATCGTGGTATAGAGTTAGACAACCATGCTCTTTTCGATTTAAGCGCGCGTTATCAGTTTAACGAAAAGCTATCACTAGCCGCGAATGTTGATAATATTTTCGACAAAGATTACACCGTCAACCTAATCGGTGCGAATGATCGTTATAATACCGAAGGTCGGCAAGCTAAGCTTACCTTGCGGTATAACTTCTAGACCGATTTATGTGGCGCTAACGACAGGCATCTAGCTTGTCGTTTAGTGCCACTATTAAGGCTAACCCTATGACAGAGTTGACAAAAACATCTGAACAGGAGCTGCATCGGCAAAAGATGCAAGCTCTGAAGGGAGAAGTGGATGGCGGTATCGCTGCGGCTAATATCGAACTCGGCATCCAGTTCTGTGTTCAGAATGGACGGATGTCTTAGCTGATGGTCGAATATGAATAGCACAAGCCACTCTCAGTCTGACCTCGACCCATTCGCCAAGCGTAAATTGATCGTTTTGGCGGCGATTGTTTTGCTGCCCATTAGTTTTTTTATCGCCATCACCTTTGGTACTGTGGTTATTCCATTTGGCGATGTCTTTTCCGCGCTATTTAGTCTAGAACAAAATAGTCGAAGTGACCTGGTCATCCAACAAATCAGATTGCCACGTGCATTATTAGCTACCTTTGTGGGGGCACTATTAGGTATTTGTGGTGCGGCAACTCAGGGGCTGTTTCGAAATCCTTTGGCCGACCCCTCATTAATCGGGGTAACAGCGGGTGCTTCAGCAGGCGCTGCGATGATGATATTTTTTGCTGGTAGCTTATCTTCCCTCGAAGGTTTATTCGGTATTGGTTTAATTTCGGCGGGTGCTTTTGTTGGCGGTATTATTACCGTATTACTGGTTTATTCACTTGCCAGTAATCGAACCGGTACGTCAGTGGCAACGATGTTACTCGCTGGCATAGCGATTACGGCAATTGCCGGCGGCCTTACCAGGCTGGTTGGGTTTTTTGCAGACAATGAAATGCTGCGCCGTATTAGCCTGTGGCGAATGGGGGGCTTAGATGGTGCGAACTATCAAAGAGTCAGTGTGGCTGCGGGTTTTACATTCGCTATTTGTATTATTTTGCCGCGTTTTAGTAATGCTTTAAATGCCTTATTGTTAGGCGAGTCAGAGGCGCGTCATTTGGGTGTCCGGGTTCAGCGCACTAAAATCTTGCTGATAGTTTTAGTAGCAGCAGGCGTTGCGACCTCAGTTGCCTTAGCCGGCAGCATTGCCTTTGTAGGCTTAGTAGTACCACATATTATTCGCTTAATGATCGGTCCCGATCATCGATATCTCTTGCCAATGTCGGCCCTGGGTGGCGCGATTCTGTTATTACTAGCAGATGCTTTAGCACGTGCCGCATTTGCGCCAATAGAGTTGCCGGTAGGCTTAGTCACTGCATTGTTGGGCGCTCCATTTTTCATTTCATTGCTGAGGAATCGGCATTCATATGGTATGCAATAGATGAGCGTCGTTAAGGTAAAGCAACTTTCAGTGGAAAAGCCAGGTCAGGCTAAGCATGGCTTAATCCGTGATCGCAAGCATATGTTAGTTGATAAGGTAAACTTTGATCTGAACGTAGGCGAGATATTGGCAATCATTGGGCCAAATGGCGCTGGTAAATCGACTTTGATCAAAGCATTGGCCGGCGATATGCAACATACCGGCGAAGTCATCATCAGCGGTTTAGCGGCCACCCCAATTCAGCGTGCAAGGCAAATTGCCGTGTTGCCGCAGTTGAGTCTATTGAACTTTCCATACCGAGTTTCTGAAGTGGTTAATTTGGCGCGTATTCCACACCGCAGTGGCTGGGTGCGGGACCAGCAAGTGGTCGACGAAGCCCTGTCACTGATGGACATCAAATTCCTCAAAGATCGTTTTTACACAGAATTATCGGGTGGCGAAAAACAACGTGTTCAGCTAGCGCGGGCTCTAGCCCAGATTTGGGATGCTAGTGATGCTGCTCATGGCACGCGACTACTATTATTGGATGAACCAACAACGGCGCTCGATTTAGGCCACCAGCGAGACTTAATGTTGGCTGTTCAGAAATTTGCGAAGCAGGGGGTTGCGGTGGTGATGGTGTTGCATGATATCAATTTGGCTGCTCGATATGCCAACACTATGTTGGCCTTATTGTGTAGCGAGCAAATCGCCTATGGTTCAGTAGAGCAAGTGGTGACGGCAGACAACATTAGTCGACTTTTTGGAATTCAGGCAGAAATCGTCAAGCATCCCAAGAGTGATACGCCAGTGGTGATTGGGATTTAGTGCAATGAAACACAGTTACAGAAATTGCTTAGTCCTGCTCAGCTTGTGTTGCTTGCTTTGTGCTTGCAACGAAAAAGCTCCGCTGGATGGCCAGCTTGATCCGTCTGCAATTCGCGTAGTTGACTTTACCGGCAGGACAATTAGTTTGGCAGCGCCAGCTAGAAAAATTGTCGCCCTGGCACCCAATGTAGTCGAAAATGTATTCAGTGCCGGAGCGGGAGACACCTTAGTGGGGGTGATGCAGTATAGCGATTATCCCGCAGCAGCTAAACAAATCGCGATTGTGGGTGGCTATGAAAAAATCAATTTTGAAAAAATTATTGAGCTTAATCCCGATTTAATTATTGCATGGCAGACAGGCAATTCGCACAGTGGTATTCAGCGCTTAGTCGAGCTCGGCTATACGGTTTATATCGATCAAGCCGATAGCCTTCAGGATGTCGC
This sequence comes from uncultured Arenicella sp., assembly GCA_963925935.1. Taxonomy (GTDB): domain Bacteria; phylum Pseudomonadota; class Gammaproteobacteria; order Arenicellales; family Arenicellaceae; genus Arenicella. The sequence continues at coordinate 11,317 of CAWUWF010000053.1, forward strand.
TAGAAGCATTCGTGATATCGGCGTCTTAACAGGTCATTCTGAAAAATCCGAGTCGGTCGCGGCGGCGTATTTAGAACAGCTGAACCAAGTGCAAGAGCGGTACAGAAACGCTGCAAAGGTAAGAACTTTTTATCAGGTATGGAACAGCCCATTGCAGACCATTAGCGGAAATCATATTATTAGCGACGCTATTGAAATATGCGGAGGTAGCAATATCTACGCCGATGAGTTTGCGGTTGCGCCGATCATAAATATTGAATCGGTTTTACAGCGAGACCCAGATGCGATTATTGCCAGTGGCGTGTCCAGTGCAAGGCCGCAGTGGCTAGACCAATGGCTGCAATGGGACTCATTGAGTGCGGTTAAACAAGGCAATCTTTTTTTTGTTAATGGGGATCATATTCAGCGCCATACGGTGCGCTTATTAAAGGGCATTAACGCCATGTGTGAAAAGTTAGAGTTAGCCCGTGATCGATCACACAAATAGTTCAGAGACGAATTTTTGCTAGCAGAACCCCGAAACTAAAGGGACAATTTTTAGCACATTATTAAGTTTTAGACGCCAAATTCGGTTGTGTTAACAATTGAGCCGCCCTAGATAAGTCTCAAAGCGACTTCGTTTGATGCATCATCGACCACCCTAGTGTTAGTTGAGCTCTGGGCGCTAGATTCTAGTTTCATTTTGATTATACTCGCCGGATATTCAGCATTATTTATGCAGACATAAGTCTGCTGGCGTTCAGGAGCCTATCATGGCAATCAGTGTATTAGACCTTTTTAAAATTGGCATTGGCCCTTCTTCTTCACATACAGTGGGGCCTATGTGTGCGTCTAAGTGGTTTGTGGATGCCCTTAAATCTGAACAACTGCTCAGCGCCGCGGTGAGAGTAAAGGCGGAGATGTATGGATCGCTTGGGGCCACGGGCATTGGCCACGGCACTCCCAAAGCGGTGATCCTGGGTTTGCTAGGCGAAGCCCCAGAGACCGTCGATATCGCGTCGGTCGAAAAGTTCGTCGAAGACGCTAGAACGCATGGCAAACTTTTGTTGTCAGGCGAGCAAACAATTAAGTTTGATTATAAGGCTGACATAGTTTTACACCGACGTAAAAGCTTGCCGTTTCACTCTAATGGTATGCGCTTTAGCGCATTCGATGCCGATAAAAATGTACTTCTAACCAAGGTCTATTACTCAGTAGGGGGTGGTTTCGTTGTCGATGAAGACGCCGCTGAAAATACCGACCCTCTGATCAGCGATGCTCGAGAACTGGAGTTTCCTTTCACCACCGGTGCCGGTATGCTTAAGCAAGCCAATAAGCATGGTTTGCCGATTTCACAGTTGATGATGAGAAATGAAAGTGCTTGGCGGCCAGAGGCCGAGACCAGAGCTAAGCTATTGGAGATTTGGCAGGTAATGCAAGATTGTGTGAAAGCTGGTTTGCAAAAAGATGGAGAGTTGCCAGGCGGCTTACGGGTTGCCAGACGTGCGCAAAAACTGCATCAACATCTATTAAGTCACCCAGAGCAATCGTTGTCAGATCCTTTATCAACCTTGGATTGGGTAACGCTCTACGCGCTTTCAGTCAATGAGGAGAATGCATCTGGCGGCCGAGTAGTCACCGCGCCGACCAATGGGGCGGCAGGAATTATCCCCGCCGTACTCCACTACTATGTGCGTTTCGTACCGAGTGCCAGTGACGAAGGCGTGATTAGGTTTCTACTAACCGCAGCTGCGATCGGTATTCTTTATAAAGAAAACGCATCAATTAGTGGGGCCGAGGTAGGGTGTCAGGGTGAAGTAGGTTCGGCTTGTTCTATGGCTGCTGGTGCCTTGGCAGAGCTACTAGGCGGCACCCCAGAGCAGGTGGAAAATGCCGCCGAAATTGCCATGGAGCATAATCTTGGTTTGACCTGCGATCCGATTGGTGGCTTGGTTCAAGTACCTTGCATAGAGCGTAACGCCATGGCCTCGGTTAAAGCCATTCATGCGGCGAGATTGTCTATGCGTGGGGACGGAACGCACTTTGTATCCTTGGATAAAGTGATTCGCACTATGCGCGATACTGGTCGTGATATGAGTAAAAAATACAAGGAAACCTCGCGCGGTGGTTTAGCGTTGGACGTGATAGAAGTAGCGGTCAATATTGTTGAGTGTTAGGCGTATACCGTCTTAAGGTGTTTGAGTCGTACCGTAGCCACCAAACAGCCGGTGGAATCGTTACAAAACCGAGTTTTGGCGTAAATAAAGGCCCGCACTTTTGATCATGAATGAATAATTTAGGCTATTTCAGCACTGCCCCAATAGTTAAAGGTCGCAATCTTTGGTCCTTTGATAAAACCGGTGTTTAACTCTTGGATCTTAAAGCCGCCTTGTTCAAGACATTCTGGAACTTTGCGAGTTAAGTTGCAGCCTGCGGTAATGGAGTGCCAGACAGGGTTCAAGCGTAGTTGCCATTTTTGAACATTCTCATCCGGCGCTAAACCATGTTCACAAAACAATAGAGTG
>CAWUWF010000054.1:0-11354 GCA_963925935.1 uncultured Arenicella sp.
GATAAAATCAGTCTCTCGGTCGGTGTTTACCAAGATGAGAGCGGTGCTACGCCTATATTTACGGCGGTTAAGAAGGCCGAACAGCAATTGATTAGCGCGCAAACATCAAAAGCTTATATCGCACAGGCAGGTGATGAACGGTTTTTGGATGGCATAAGTGCATTAATATTGGGCGAGGAGTTGCGCGATTCGCTTGGAGATAGAATGGCGGCTGTTATGACGCCTGGCGGTTGTGGTGCCTTAAGAGTCAGCGCTGAAATGCTGGTAGCTGCTAGTTCAAGTTCAAGGCTTTGGGTCAGCGATCCAACATGGGGTAACCATTATCCATTGTTACAAAGTGCAGGTCTTGAGCTAAAAGAATATCGATACTACGACACTCAGATCAAGGGCATTAACTTCCAGGCAATGTTAGATGACCTAGGGCAAATTCCATCTGGAGATAGTGTGCTCTTACATGGTTGTTGTCATAACCCAACTGGCGCCGATTTAACCACAGACCAATGGGATCAGGTGATCACATTGTTAGCAGAACGAGAATTACTGCCGTTCTTCGATGTTGCGTATCAAGGCTTTGGCGATGGCTTAGAGGCCGATGCTTACAGTGTTCGCCAAGCAGTCAAATTATTGCCTGAGGTATTGATTGCAGCCTCTTGTTCTAAGAATTTTGGCTTGTATCGGGAGCGAACAGGTGCTGCAATTATTATTAGCCAGTCGGCACAGGCCACCAACGCAGCGAATTCACATATTTTGTCCGCCGCACGCCGCTCGTATAGCCTGTCGCCTTACCATGGCGCCGGTATTGCCGGCTTAGTGATGAGTGATCCGCAACTAAAGCTGGAGTGGATAGATGAACTAGAGTCAGTCAGAAATAGAATGAACCGCCTGCGAGTTGAGCTAGCGCAGGGGCTAAATCAGGCACAATCGGAAATCGATTTCAGTTTTGTTGCCCGTAGTAAGGGTATGTTCTGTTTTCTGGGAATAAGCCGCGAGCAGGTTTTACAACTGCGCTCCGAGTATGGGATCTATTTGTTGGAAAGTACCCGTATCAACATCGCGGGTTTATCCGATACTAATTTATCAACTATCATAGAGCGCGTAGCAGAAGTTGTTACTCGCTAGATAGTTCATTTTGAGTATGAGTATGAGTATGAGTAATAAATAAAAATAATAATTGGAGACCGTAGAAAATGGCAAGTAGAGGAGAATTTAGTTCTAGAACGGCTTTTGTTTTGGCTGCAGCAGGTTCAGCGATAGGCTTGGGTAATATATGGGGTTTCCCTATCCAGGTTGCGTCCAATGGCGGCGGTGCATTCGTATTCACCTATATTATTCTGACATTCTTACTTGCTTACCCAGTGCTAATGGCTGAACTGGTGATTGGGCGTTACGCAAAGACCGATACGGTGTCATCGGTGCTAGCAATCAGCTCAAAAAGGATGCGGCCCTTAGCCTATATTACCGCTTACTGGGGCATGCTAACGGCTGTCTTAATTTTGAGTTTTTACTCTATTATTGCAGGATGGATGATTGCTCATTTCTTTGGTTCGATTGCAGAGCTGATTGGTTTAATTAAAGTAAAGCAATGGCTTATCGAGTTTTCTTTAGCCAGAAATTTGATTTTTTGTGCCGGATTCTATCTATTAACGGTCAGCATTATTGCCAAGGGCGTAGCGTCAGGCATTGAACGCTGGTCAACTCGATTGATGCCTGCGCTGTTATTGTTGTTGATAGTTTTGATTGGCTACATTGCCACTCTTCCTGGAGCAGCAGAGGGTTGGCGCATCTACCTACAACCAGATTTCTCCAAGGTACTCAATCCTGATCTTGTTATCGACGCACTAGGCCAGGCATTTTTCTCTCTGTCTCTTGGTGTTGGAACGATGATGATTTATGGCTCATACGTGAGCAAATCAGAAAATCTTGCTAAACTTGGTGCCAGCGTGGCCGCGCTTGATATCGGAGTCGCTATTTTAGCCGGTTTGTTGGTCATACCAGCGATGTATGTTGCTCTGCATAATGGGGTAACTATTTATGACGAGGCGGGTAATTTACTGGCCAGTGATAATTTGATCTTTACCGTGTTGCCCTCTTTGTTTGAGACCATGGGTTCAGCAGGTGTCGTTGTGTCAGGTTTATTTTTCGCATTGATGACCATAGCCGCATTAACGTCTTCTATCTCCATACTCGAAGTACCTGTCGCTTTCGCCACCGAGAAACATAATATGCCTCGGCCTAAAGCCGCTTTGGTCGTAGGACTGATCGTGTTTGCGATCAGTGTTACGATAATTTTTAATTTTGCGACACTTTTTGGAAACGTTGTAGCGTTCAGCACTAAGTATAGTGAGCCCTTGGTCGGTCTATTGTTTTGTATTTTTGTCGGTTGGATTTGGAACCGAAATCAAATACTCGGCGAGATTAAAAAGGGATCTCCCGATGCGGAAAACAGCCTGTTCTGGAAGATATGGCCAAACTATGTACGTTTTGTCTGCCCGGTACTGGTGTTAGCACTATTCGCTCACAGTCTTGGTTTATTAGGCTTTATTTCCTGATGTTTAGGCGCTAAGCTTTCTTCATGGCTGTGCTATTAAAAAAGGGCTCTCTGAAAAGAGGGCCCTTTTTTTATCACAGAATCGTAGCTTCAAATGCTGTTGTTTCAATGACCTAGCTTTGAAATAACTAGGGTTTAAGCATTTGAGGATTTTACCGTCTTTGCATGGCTAGCTTATCTCGCAGACCACGTAGTGCTGTCTCAGTGGTTTCCCAATCAATGCAGGCATCGGTAATCGACTTACCATATTCCATTGCCGATTGCTCACTCAATAGCTTTTGATTACCCGCCTGCAAATGGCTTTCAAGCATCGCGCCAACAATGCTGGTATTGCCTTCAATAATCTGATTAGTCACATTCTCCAGCACTAAAGGCTGTAGGCCTGCATCACTACCTGAATTGGCATGGCTGCAGTCGACCATAATGTTAACCGGCAAATTTTTCTCGTTCAGCGCTTGCTCCGTCAAAGCAATGCTGACTGAGTCGTAGTTTTGTTTGCCACCGCCACCGCGCAAAACAATATGTGCATGCTGGTTACCAGAAGAGTGAATCACCGACACCCGGCCTTCATGGTCAATGCCAAGAAAACTGTGACCATTGCTAACGGATTGCAATGCATTGATGGCGACAGATAATGAGCCGTCCGTGCCATTTTTAAATCCTATTGGCACCGATAGGCCGCTGGCCATTTCTCTATGTGTTTGAGATTCGGTGGTACGTGCGCCAATCGCTGACCAGCTAATTAGGTCTTGCATATACTGAGGAGAAATCGGATCTAGAGCCTCATTCGCAATTGGCAGACCAAGTTCAGATATTTTAAGCATCACTTCTCGGCCAATCATCAGCCCTTTTTCGATATTGAAGCTGCCATCTAGGTCTGGATCATTGATCAAACCTTTCCAGCCGACGGTTGTTCTCGGCTTCTCAAAATATACGCGCATCACAATAAATAGCTGGTCCTGTAGCTCGTCTGCCAGCTTCGCAAGTCGTTCTGCGTATTCGATTGCAGACTTTGGATCGTGTACTGAGCAGGGCCCAACGATAACGATAAATCGTGGATCTTTACGGTCAAGTATATTCCGAATTGTTTTTCTACTAGCGGCTACTTGTTCGCTGATCTTCTCATTTAAGGAGACCTTTTGTTTTAGTTGCTCGGGCGTTATCAGTCGTTGTAAACTGTTTATATTGGTATTGTCTAGATTCATGGGAGAGCTTTAAAAGATAGCAATGCTGTAGAAACTTAGTAGTATGTAGGCACTACTTTGACTTCTTAAATTGCTTCTTTATAGATAGTTAGTCAAACAGTAAGTTGGAAAGTCAGATGGATGGACAGAACCGACTACCCAAGACTTAAACGAGCGCGTATTTAACCACGCAGCGACCTTAGAGTGAACTACTTTAATGAAGTAGTTGAATATTTAATCGCGTGGTCTCGAATCAATATCGAGCAAGATATTTTGGCATGAAAACCCGCGTCAATAGCGTATTCGATTGCGGCCCGTTAGTATTTCAGTCGTTCAGTATTGATATCTAAATGTTTTCTAAGGACCACTACACAATTACTTTGTCTGTTGGTTTTACCTGACCGACCATCACCAGAATGCTCAACGCAATAGCCCATGCCATCGCTAACATGCAAGATATAAGCACAGGGTCGGTCAGGTATTCAACCGCGCCCAATCGTCGCCCCGCGAAATAGGCTAGGGGGCCACCAATCAAGCCCATCAAGGGCGGTAGCATAGGATGCAATGAAAGCCAATTCATTGAGTGCTTGATGGTTAGCGCAAACCCCGCCCACATAATAATAATCCAGGCCGGCGACATCCATTGAAATGGTCGAGGGTCATTAAAATCCATAAAGCCAAATGTTACCCAAGCAGTGTCAATGATTAGGCCCAGGATGATAGCGGTTATTAGGATTTTTATATCGTTCGGATGGCGACGGCCAGGGTGCAATTGCCATAGAATCATCACGGCCATCATTAGTGCTGCAGGCCATAAAAGAGCATGGCTACTTCCCAAAACACAGGCAAACCAAAGTATCTGGAATAACGCAGCGTTAATCAGTACTGGCGTATTTAGTTTTATTTTCATTCTGCCTGATAATGATAATTGGTCGACGACTGTGTCGAATTAAGTGGTAAATTAAGCGGCAGATTTAAGAAAATCTATAACAATTCAATACTAGTTTCTATTATTCTGAATGCTGGTGCTGCTAGCCTAGCTTCAATACGCTCAAGGAAATACAGCGTTTGGGTATTCAGCCGCTTCTGAGGAAGAACCTATTTATATCAAACTTTAGGTTTAGCTGAGGTGAAAGCTTATGTTGACTGAAAAATCAAAGGTGCCTAGCGTACTTGACGTAAATTCATCAAATGCCATTATTGCGTCTGACGCAGCCCCCCATAAAGGGTATAAATAAATATTTGTAATGTTGTTAGTTCTGGTTGAAATTATCCGCATCCTGTCTATTATCTACAACCATTCAATTTAGTGTCATGCACTTATAAGTTTGTCTAAATTCATCGCAAAGTGTCGATTTCTGACAGGTACTCACAGCTACTCAATCTCAGCTCATTGAGCTAACCGAAAGATTGCCACAAACCATTGAAAAAAAATAACCAAATATTCCAGCCTCAGGTTTTCGCCAAATTAATAGGGTCAAATAGTGGGCTGATTTTATTATTCGCTAGATGCTTACGTTCAGCCAACTACAATGCCTTAAGGGGGGCGTTTAGAATACCTAAGCTATTGTTAGTCACGGGGCTAAGCGTAATTTTGATCGGGCAGGCAGAAGTATTGGCTAAGCCATTAAAGAAGCCAGTTGCCAGTTATTCACTGCAATGTGATGAAACGTTTTCATGTCCCGAGTCTCTGTTGCCTCGGGTCAGCTTCTGGGTAGAGGTTTTTAGTCGTTGGGATACCAAGACGGCGATATTTCACGACAAGGATAACCCTGCGCGAGTATATTCAACAGTACAGCGTAGCCAGGGTTGTCGGCGCAGTCGCAAGGGCGATTCGGTTGACCGTGAACGTAAACGGCTAACAAGAGAGTTAGCCGCAACTGCCGATAAATTATCTAAAGGAAAAGCCTTAAGCGAATCTCAATTACAGTTGGAGGAACTGTTTATCGGTGAACCAATTTCTGAGGTGCGTGCGGCAGCCAATCGAATACGTTGTCAATCTGGAAATCGTGACCGAATGCAAGAAGCGCTACAGCAATTTGAACTGTATCGGCCGACGATTTTAGATGCACTAGAGAGCCAAAACTTAACCCCTGAATTACAATATTTACCCTTTGTTGAATCCGCATTCAATCCGCAAGCGTTATCGCATGTAGGGGCTGCAGGTTTATGGCAGATTATGCCTGACACTGGCCGGACGTTGGGGTTAACCCTTAATTATGCGGTTGATGACCGCTATGATCCTACTAGAGCAACCTATGCTGCTGCTAAATACTTTCGCAACAGCGTCGATAAGCTCAGTGAAGCCGCGTTTGAAAATGGCTTCTCGGTTACGGCTAAAGATCTAAACCCATTCGTGATCACCTCCTATAATTATGGAGTGAGGGGTATGCAGCGTGCCGTGACGCAAGTTGGTTTGAATTACGAGCGACTATTACGAGAATATAAGTCGCCGAATTTCCAAACTGCAGTAAAGAATTTTTACGCGAGTTTCCTGGCAGCAAGACATGTTGCTAAAAATGCGGACAAGTTTTTTACGCTCCCTAAAAACAGCGCCTTCGAGAGAATCTATTCGTTCAATGCTGTCTCTTTGCCGCGAGCCACGTCTATTAAACGTATAACTCAGGAGTTATCCATAGAACGAGATTTATTGAAAAAGCTAAACCCTGCACTACGTAAAGTCGTATGGCAAGACAAAGCCTTAGTGCCAAAAGATTTCAAATTAAAGTTGCCGTATCGAGAAGAAAATTGGGATCAGGCGATTGCGGCAATGCAACGGCTGCCGTTAGAGACCGAAAAGCCAGGATTTTTGACTCATCGAGTACGCAGCGGACAGACGGCTTGTGGCATAGCTCGCCAGCATAGGGCTTCTTGTAGTGCCATTAGAAAGCTTAATCGTCTAAATTCCAAGGCGAGCATCTACACAGGTCAAAAACTTAAAGTGCCGACGAAAAACGGCGGCATCAGTGTTGCTTCTGGTTCGTCGCAAACGTATCGGGTCAGCCGCGGTGATAGCGCTTGTAAGATTGCTGAAAGAAGTAATATGAAGTGTGCTGAGTTTCTTGCCATAAATGGTCTAAATAAAACCAGTGTTTTGCAAATCGGTCAGCAAGTAGTGGTGTCTGCCGCCGATGCTTGGTATAGGGTTCGCAGCGGCCAAACCGCGTGCGGCATAGCCAAAAGCTATCGTGTTAGCTGTAGTGATTTGTTGGATGCAAATCGCTTACGTCGTTCGTCTACCATCAAGGTGGGGCAGCGGCTTAGAATACCTAGTCGGGGCTGAGCGAATGCTCCCTTTAATTTTAAGTCCACCGCCTTGTTCTAGGATGTTATTTCAGCGGTCTTTTGGCGATAATTTGTGGATTAGTCTAATGAATGCCGTCAATTCACATTGTCCCCTTTGAATTCACTATCGTCATTGTTAGAATGCACACCACGAAAATAGACATAGATGCGGTGTTTTAACTCTAATTGTCAGCTATACAGATAGCCCGATAGCCAGATTAGAAGTTGCGAATACTGTAAGTGCAAAAAACTAACACTTAATACGCTGATTATGACCACGAAAAATCAAGAATTGGCAGCATGGGTATCTGACGTCGCTGAACTCACACAAGCTCAATCCATTGTATGGTGCGATGGGAGTGAGCTGGAGTATCAGCGAATGGTCGACCAAATGCTGGCTGACGGTACCTTAAAAGGCCTCAATCAAGAAACCCATCCAAATTGTTATTTACACCTGTCTGATCCACAAGACGTAGCACGGGTTGAGCATCTGACTTTCATCTGTACTAAGGAGCAAGAGGACGCTGGAAAAAACAACAATTGGATGCCCGTAGCGGATGCTAAACAAAAGATGAATGACCTGTATGCTGGTTGCATGCAAGGCCGCACCATGTATGTGATTCCATATTGCATGGGCCCCGTGGATTCGCCATTTTCGCGCTGTGGTGTCGAAATCACGGATAGCCTTTATGTGGTTATCAATATGAAATTGATGACCCGCATGGGTAGTGCTGCCCTGGCTCGAATCGAGAACGAAGGCGTTTTCGTAAAAGGCCTACATTCAACCGGCGAGTTAGACCCTGATCGTCGTTTTATCATGCACTTTCCAGAAGAACTTAGCATTATGAGCTTTGGCTCTGGTTATGGCGGTAATGCCTTGTTGGGTAAAAAGTGTCACGCACTACGCATCGCTAGTTGGCAGGGGCGTCAAGAAGGTTGGTTGGCCGAACACATGCTAATTCTAGGGTTAGAAAGTCCAGAAGGAGAGACTCATTATATTGCTGCAGCATTTCCATCAGCGTGTGGCAAAACCAATTTGGCGATGTTGATTCCACCCGAAAAATACGCCGATTGGAAAATATGGACATTAGGTGATGATATTGCTTGGCTGCACTTGGATGACCAAGGCCAATTACGCGCAATCAATCCAGAGGCGGGCTATTTTGGAGTAGTGCCGGGCACCAACCAAAAAACCAATCTTAATGCCTACGACATGATTCAACAGAATACGATTTTCACCAATGTTGGTACCACCGACGATAACCAGCCATGGTGGGAAAACAAAAAGGTAGGCGAACCTTCAACTAACTGGAAAGGCGATAGTTATTCCACGGAGACTGGACCTGCCGCTCATCCAAATTCACGATTCACTGTGTCAGCCGTGGAAAACAGAGCCTATTCAAGTCTCGCTGAGGCGCCTCTTGGTGTGCCGATTTCAGCCATTGTATTCGGAGGCCGCCGCCGTGAGTTGGCTCCGTTGGTGTATCAGGCGAAATCTTGGGAGCATGGGGTGCTTATTGGTGCCGGCGTTGCCTCTGAAACAACTGCAGCTGCCACCGGGCAAGTAGGCATTGTTCGACGTGACCCAATGGCAATGAAGCCATTTTGTGGTTATAACTTTGCCGACTATTGGTCGCATTGGTTGAGCTTCGCTGAACGAACCGAAACTCTACCGAAGATATTCCACGTGAATTGGTTTCGACAGAATGAAGACGGTGACTTTTTATGGCCTGGATTCGGTGAAAACTTACGTGTTTTACAGTGGATTATTAAACGTTGTGATAATAAAGTTGGCGCAAAAGAAACGGCTATTGGTTACTTGCCTGAAGAAGATGGCTTAGATGTCGCCGATCTCAATATAGATCCGCAGGTGTGGGAATCTTTGATTTCGATTAATGATGACCAATGGCGTCAGGAGATGGATGAGTTTGGCGATTACCTGAATAGTTTTGGTGATCGACTGCCAGAGAAATTACGCCAGCAGCATCAACAAGTGCGAGAAGCATTGGGTTAGTAGCAGGGCCTAGTGTTGCGTATTTATGTCTGACTTTTGATATTCAACGAAGTAGTCAAAAACAGATAAGTAAAAAAATGCCCCGAAATTCCGGGGCATTTTAATTTGTGCGATTAAAAAACACTTTTAATAATCAAGGCGGCTCCAAGCGATTAGCCTTGGGCTTTAGCTATGCTGCTTTGGCTGCGTGATCTATCGCTTTAGGACCCGAGCTATTAATGCTAATCGTCTTTGGCTTCATCGCTTCAGGAATCTCTTTAATCAAGCTCAAGGTCAATAAGCCGTCTTGTAAATTAGCATTGGTTATTTCGATGTGGTCTGCCAAGTTGAATTTTCGTTCAAATGACCGAGTCGCAATACCTTGATGCAAAAAAGTTGATTCAGGCGTGGCCTCTTTTTTGCCTCGAACGGTTAATACGCCATTCTCAACTTGTATATCTAATTCAGACTCTTTGAAGCCAGCAACAGCAATAGTAACGGCGTAGTTATTCTCTTCAACAACTTCAATATTGTAGGGAGGGTAACCAGCGGCTGTTTTCTCGGTTTGGAATGCGGCATCTAGCAAAGTGCCGAAACGGTCATAGCCAACGCTGCTGCGATATAAGGGGGTAAGGTCAATTCTATTCATGGTGTTTCTCCGGTTTATTCTCTAAATGAGCAATAAATTATTTAAGATCTGAATATGACAACTGTCATTTCCAAGATCCGGTTGAGCCGAATCTCTTTGAGACTTCGACAAACAATATTTAGTATTGCTCGAGCGAATTTCAAGTATTTGTTGATAATTTCAGTAAGTTAATTGAAATATGCCAAATATCGCGACACCACGCGGCCATTATTTGCTGTTATAGTTGCGCTCCAATTTTCATTTTCGTATTGCAAAATAGTCAGCTTTATTCTCATGAGACCCCCAGCCCAAGTACAAGCCAGCATTGAGTTGTTGGATGAAATTAGTCAGACGCGATACCCAGCAGATCGCTTAATGGCTCAATATTTCCGCAACAATCGTTATATCGGCTCAAAGGATAAAGCCGCTATCTCTGAGTATGTCTATGGCGTACTGCGCAAAAAGCTGAGCTACCAATATTTGCTTGAAAAGGCTGAGCTTGCGAAAGATAGCCGATTCCTGTTGGCGATTTTATTACGCGAGCAAGACCAAAGCCTAAGTGATATGTATACCGGCGAAAAGTATCATCCTCGCGCATTCCCGAAACCCGTTCAAGAGATTTTACTGGCAATAAACCTAGCTGATCTCGAACAAGCACCCAGCCATGTTCAGTTGAACGTGCCAGAATGGATCGCGCCGCGATTAGAAGCTGCATTGGGCGACCGATATACACAAGAAATGCAGGCCGCAAATCAACGAGCGCAAACAGACATCCGAGTTAATCTATTAAAAAGCAGCCTAGCCCAAACTCAGCAAATGATGCAAGAAGTTGGGTATATGCCCGAACCCTCTGCACTGTCCCCCTGGGGATTGAGATTTAACCAGAGGGTAGCTTTGTTTGGCCTTGATGCGTTTAAGAAAGGCTGGTTTGAAGTACAAGATACTGGCTCGCAAATTCTGGCTTTAGTGAGTCAAGTAAAGCCAGGCGACAAGGTCGTTGATTTTTGTGCAGGGGCAGGGGGCAAAACCCTCGCGATGGCCGCAATGATGGAAAACAAAGGCACTATTTATGCCTGTGACGTACATTCAAAACGCCTAGAACAATTGGCCAAACGCACAAAAAGGGCAGGTGCGCATAATGTGCGCAGCCACTTGCTGAGCTCAGAGCATGATAAATGGGTGAAGAAGCATCGTAATATTGCCGATGTGGTGTTAATTGACGCACCCTGCACTGGAACCGGCACTTGGCGGCGCAGCCCTGATAGCCGGTGGAATCTACAGCCAGAAAATCTTGAAAATTTAAAAGCGCTGCAGCAATCCATATTGCAAAGTGCGAGCCGCTTGGTAAAACCCGGCGGGCAAGTTCTTTACGCGACCTGTTCGCTGTTAACAGAGGAAAACGAAGACCAAATAGGCGCGTTTCTAAATGCTAATCCACATTTCGAACTGGGTGAATTAGAGCTGCCTGAAACCCTGACCCAAAATTTAGACAGAATAGACAGCCATACGCACCAGCTTAGGTTATTTCCTGGCTTAAGTGGCACCGATGGTTTCTATGTGGCTGCCTTGCGAAGAAAGACATTGGTCGACGATTAAGTAATGCTCAATCGGCTTTGTGAAATAATTGTCTAGCTTCGACAGTTGCTTATAACGCTAATGCTTTAATGTTTGATGTCGACGATGACATCGGAGCCTTAGTTCTTGCTCAGGATTGGG
>CAWUWF010000055.1:0-4994 GCA_963925935.1 uncultured Arenicella sp.
GAATAATTTTAGGAGCAAGTTCCTGTTTAGAGTCGAACGTGCTTATACAATGGAGGATGGCACGCACGATAAACCCAGCTGGTTAGTTTCTGAATCGCTGTCCCAAGTACTAAATGGCGAGCGTGTTCAGCTCAGCTGCTATCGCTGTCCGGTAGAAATTTTACCAAATCAGCGTTGGAAATTAGTTGTCCGTATGAAAAATCCGCATGGCTTCGCCAGTTGGGGTGCGTTTGATTTTGAGAAGTACTTATTTCGCCATCAAATAGTGGCGCGAGGCTATGTACGTATAAAGCAGCCCTATTTGTTACTTGGCAACAGCCACTTTTCGATCGATGATTTTCGATCCAGTATTCGAAATCAATTGAACCAACAACTAGCCGATTATCCTCAAGGCAAAGGCATTATAGCTGCTCTAATGATTGGAGATAAATCGCTATTGAGCCAGCGACAAAAGACTAGTTTTCAGATAACGGGCGTCAGCCATCTGATGGCCATCTCCGGCTTGCACGTAGGCCTAGTGTTTTTTGCAATAGTTTGGCTACTGCAATATTTACTGCGACCTATTGCGCGGGTATTCGATTATTGGCCGCGCCAACAGATAGTGCTAATTCCTGCTTTGTTAGGTGCGCTCGCTTATTCCAGTCTTGCGGGCTTCGCCGTTTCTACCCAACGCGCGCTGATAATGTTATGCGTGTTCGTCGTCTGTCGATTATTCGCCAGAGACGTTTCTTTGTTGAAGGTTTTATTGTTGGCGATGGTGACGTTGCTGATGATTGATCCATTTTCAATACTCGATGTCGGTTTTTGGCTTTCCTGTGGTGCCGTAATGGTGATAGCTGCGGTCTCACAATACCGTGATTCCATTACATTGCTGCGCTTGCAACCTATGCTGTGGCTAGGAATGCTGCCTATGACTACCTTGTTTTTTGGTCAAGTCTCAATCATATCGCCTGTCGTCAATTTGCTGATGGTGCCAATGTTCTGCCTAGCGGTGATCCCCGTGGTATTGATTGCCTTGGTGCTCGATCAAGTGGGGCTAAGTTCAGCTAATGGTCATTTATTGCAGCTAATCGCTTGGTTTTTAGAAGCGCTCAGTGACGCGCTTTATTGGATAAGCCAATTATCGTTTGCAAGTTTCTTCCCGCCCGCCGTAGCAACGCCTTGCTTACTTTTGATGTTGCTTACCATGCTGGCATACCTCAGCAGTTGGTGGGGCAAACACTATTTAGCGTTGATTACCGGTTTGGCCATCTATCTAGGCCAGCAAAATTCATTTTCTGATGGCGAAATTAGCATTGCCTTACTGGATGTGGGCCAGGGTTTGTCGATGGTCATTGAAGCGAAGGATTATGTGTTGGTTTACGACGCAGGGCCCGCTTATCCGTCCGGATTTAACGCGGCCCAGGCAGTGTTGATACCCTATTTACGCCAGCGTGGTATTACTAAAATCGACCAACTTATTATCAGTCATGCCGATAATGATCATATTGGTGGGCTAGATGCCTTACAAAGCGCATTTGATATCTCCCAAATTCTAAGCAGTCGCATTGATAAAATCCCAGGTGCGACTGCCTGCATGGCTGGGCAAGCGTGGGTTGTGTCTGGAGTGGCGTTTAGTATCGTCAGTCCTGCCCAAGGCGGCCCCCAAGGCAGCAATAATCTTTCTTGTGTGCTGAGAATTGATAACTATGCTTATAGTGCTCTGATAACTGGCGATATAGAAAAACCGATAGAACGCTATTTGTTGAATTCTAAGCAGTTGCTAAAATCGGACTTCGTGCTGGTGCCGCATCATGGAAGTAAAAGTTCTTCTACGCTCGACTTTATCGATGCTGTGCAGCCTGCGCTGGGATTAATTTCGGCAGGTTATTTAAATCATTACGGTCACCCACATCCTAAAGTCGTTGAGCGTTATAGATCTAGGCGAATAGAGCTACTGTCTACCATCGATAGCGGCTCAATATTGCTTGAAATTAATCCAATAGGGTGGTCTTACAGCGCCTTTCGTACAGCAAATCGGCGCTTCTGGCATCGCCAAAAAAAGCCCAACTAGCCAACATAGTTTGATAGACTCTAACGATACTAATATCCCGTTGGTTTAAGGAATTGGTGTTTAAGGTATTCTCTAAGTATGCAATACCCACGTGCGCTCAATAGCGAACCGACATTAAAAGAATATAGGTAAGGCATGTTTGAATTATTTAGAGCGGGTGGCCCGCTCATGTGGATTATTTTGCTCTGCTCGGTGATTGCATTGACCATCATCTTTGAGCGAATGTTGGCCTTGCGAAAAGCCAAAGTCGTGCCAGTAAACTTTGGTGCCCAGGTGATCGAGATGCTGAACAGCAGCATGGTCACGCCTGAGCGAATAGAGGTAATTCGTAAGCACTCACCGTTAGGCTCCATTTTGGCAGCAGGATTGTCAAATGTTAGCCATGGTAAGGAAGATATTAAGGAGGCCTTAGAAGAGGCTGGCAAGCTAGCTGTTTATAATATGGGCCGTTATTTAAACACGCTTGGTACCATCGCATCGATCACACCGTTGATCGGCTTATTGGGCACCGTGATTGGAATGATTAAAGTCTTTACTGCTATCACTGCAGTAGGCGTTGGCGACCCAACAGTATTGTCAGGTGGTATTTCAGAAGCATTGATTACGACGGCTGCTGGATTATCGGTTGGCATACCTTGTTTGATGTTCTATCGATATTTTCGAAGTCGTATTAACGGCTTGACCGTACTACTAGAAGAGAATGCCTTAGCGTTGGTAGACGCCGTTAAGAATAAGGCTCTAGCCAATAAGGCTGTCGTAAAATGAATTTCGGAGCTAATCAAGAAGCGGATGAGACCGCTATTGAGCTAACCCCATTGATTGATGTGGTGTTTCTGTTGTTAATCTTTTTTATGATTTCGACCACATTTTCCAAGGAAACAACATTAAAGATTAATCTTCCTGAGGCTACTGGCGAGAAGCTGGCGCAGCAGCCTGCTAGCATCGAGGTTTTGGTGGGTGAGGCTTCGCAGTACGCTATTATTCCAGAGCAGGGCGGTGAAGCTCGGGCGTTAATGAATTCTAATCGCGAAACACTGATGAAGGCTTTGTCTGAATATAGTCAAAACCAAAACCTATTATTGATAATTAGAGCAGACAAGAAAGCAACTCATGATGCGGTCATTAAAGTACTTGATGTCGCACAGCAGTTAGGACTAAGCAATATTACATTTGCGACCAAACAAGTCACTAACTAGGCTATTGCTAGCCAGTTTTTAACATGTTAGGCCTACAAATAAACTCTCTCCACCACCCAAATAGAATCGCAAGATGAGCGGGAAAAAAACCGACAAGCAAGCCCAGTTCGATAGCCGCGCAGTCTTCAAGCGCTTACAGCGGTATCTTTTTGAGCACAAAACCGTATTAGGATTCGCCATTGCGTTTATGGTTTTCACTGCGCTGACTGAGGCAACTTTTGCCTATATGATTAAGCCGATTATCAATAATGGGTTTGTAAATGCAGAGCCTTGGCACGTTAAATGGATGGCACTCATTGTGATGGGCTTAATGACACTTCGTTCGGTGGTTGGGTATTTTGCCAATTACTTTATGGCCAGGCTTGGGCGTTACGTTATCTACGGTATCCGGCAAGATGTGTTTGCTAGATTAATAACCTTACCCACTACTTATTTTGACGATAACTCTTCAGCTAAAAATGTATCAAAACTGATATACGACGCCGAAACTGCAGCGGTAGCAACTACCGACACCCTAACCATATTATTTAAAGACAGCGTCTTGGCATTGGCGCTGATAGGCATGATGGTTTACACGGATTGGCGATTAACCTTAATCTTCATGTTGGCTATTCCCGTTTTGTTTGCAATTACTCGTTACTCAAATGATCGTTTTCGACGTACTAGTAAAGAGATACAAGATTCGATGGGCGGCATTGCCGACACTGTCAAAGAAGCATCCATTGGTCAGAAAGTAATCAAGGTTTATGGTGGGCAGCGCCAAGAGCTTGAAAACTTCACAAAAGCCAATACATTTAATTTAAGGCAGAACCTGAAGCGCGCTCGAGTATCCGCCGGCGTAGTTCCCGTTACCTTATTGGCGATTGCGCCTGCAATTGCGATTATCTTACATATCTACCTTAATTATTTACGAGTTGGCCCTGAGTCTGCCGGCGAATTCATGAGTTATTTTGCCGCCTTGATGATGCTAACCAGTCCGCTAAAGCGTCTAGCGAAGGTAAATGAAAAAGTTCAGATAGGCGTGACGGCGGCGAATAGTGTGTTTTCAGTGATTGATGCTGCGCCTGAGGTTGATGCCGGCACCATGAATTTGCATGCAACTGGTGGCCACCTTAAATTTGAAAATGTGAGTTTCAATTACGGTAGGGATGATGAACATGCCGTATTGAAAAACATTTCATTTGAGATAGAGCCAGGTAAGCGAGTGGCCTTGGTGGGTTCTTCAGGAAGTGGAAAATCGACGATAACGTCTTTGATCCTTAGATTCTATGCGCCAGAGCAAGGTCAAATAACCTTGGATGGCATGAATATCGATGACATTATCCTGAGAGATCTACGCGATCAATTTTCATTGGTGAGTCAGGAAACCACCTTGTTTGATGACACCATCGGTCGCAACATCATGTATGGCATGCTGGATTATTATGATGAACACCGCCTGCAAGCCGCTATTGAAGCTGCGCACGTTGATGAATTCTTAAACGAACTTACCGATGGCCTAGACACAGTGGTTGGTGAGCATGGATTACGTCTGTCCGGTGGGCAAAGGCAACGAATTGCGATTGCTAGGGCCATCTATAAGAACGCTCCTATTTTGATTTTGGATGAAGCAACATCGGCGCTCGACAATAAGTCAGAACGCTATGTTCAGGATGCCCTAGAAACCTTGATGAAAGGTCGTACATCATTGGTGATTGCGCATCGCCTAACAACCATCGAAAGTGCCGATAGTATTATCGTTTTAG
>CAWUWF010000056.1:0-22941 GCA_963925935.1 uncultured Arenicella sp.
AGGATGACGGGATTGGCTTCGGCTAGCAAGATCCTTCGCTGTACTCAAGGATGACGGGATTGGCTTCGGCTAGCAAGATCCTTCGCTGTACTCAAGGATGACGAGATTGGCTTCGGCCAGCAAGATCCTTCGCTGCGCTCGAGGATGACGGCGTTTACTTTCCAGTTATCGAGCGAAGTCGAAAGATCTGATCTTCACGGAACTAGTGAGACAGCAGTACTGGCGCGTTGCAGTGCTGGATCATATGTCGTGTGACTCCGCCTAGCACTACTTCGCGAAATTTAGAGTGGCCGTAACCGCCCATCACATACAGGTCGGCTTGCATAGTTTCTCCCAAGTTCTGAATTACTTTCGCGGTGGTGCTGTGTTGTTTGTCTTTGCTTAGTAAATGGAATTCATTTTTCACCCCCCGTGCGCTGAGGTAGTTGCTTATGCCGGTAAGGCTGGGTTGTTCTTGGTTGGCTGGCACGACTGTAATGACATGTACCTTGTCGGCCAACTGTAATAAGGGCATGGCATCACCGACTGCGCGCGCAGATTCTCGTGCTTGGTCCCAACCCAGGACGATATTTTTCCCCGGAGCACCCCCTTGCCAATCGGTCGGAATCAGCATCACGGGCTTGCCAGATTGCAACACCAAAGAATTAAGCAGTGAAAAACTGTTATCGCCAGATCGGGCATCGTCTTGTGGTTGTGAGGCAATCATCAGATCTACATACCTAGAAGCTTGCAGCGGTGGCAGCGCTTGCGTATCAGCAATCCAATGGGTCTTTATTCCCTGTTTCTCGGTTATTTTTTTGAATTGCTCTACAGCATCCGTATACAGCTGTTTATCACGCTCGGCAGACTTTAATACCCGGTCAACGGCAACCAGCCCAAAGGGAGGTAATCCGATGTCGTGGTGAATCGACACAAACATGCCACTTAGGCGCGCATTGTACTGGCTGGCAAATTGTGCCGCGGTGTTTATCAGAGTTTCACGCCCCAGCTCTTCATTGATTAATACCAAAATGTCTTTGTACATGATTTCCCCACTGACTGTGTGATGTTTGGCACAATTCTGGCGTTGATCTATGCCTTGAACTGCTTCCAGTCTAGTGTATTGGGGCTTGAGCATATTGAGCTAGATCAACTTAATAGATCAAAGCTCTTTTAACCTTTGTTCGGCCTTGTGCTATTTCACATTCGAATCCGAACTTGAATTCGGAGTACGTTGAACAAGGCGGCGAACGAAAGCCTTAACGCGCACACTGGCTCGCGCTGCCAACAAGGCAGACAAATGGTTATTGCTGTCGGATAATCGGGCGATCTCTTCCTCTAGTTGGGCAACATGAGTATGTTTGTTGTTCAGAGTTGCGGCCAAATGGACACGTTGCTCAATCACTTCGTCAAGGCGAATTTCTAAATAGTGCTGATTGGCCAGAGACTCATTTACGGTATTCGACATGCTGATCAGAGACATATTTTGCTGGTCCAACGCAGTGGAAAGTGTATTCAGCGTTGCGTTGTAATTGACATCGTTTAACACACCCAGTTCCACTACTGCGAAACAACTGTCGGCGACGTTGTCTACCTGACTTAGGTCGAACAGAAAATGTGGGTCGTTGTTCAGCGTTGCAAAACACGTAACATCATTCTCGATTGTCACGGCCTCGGCATTAACTACCAACGCAAACTCATTGATCGCGGACATTGAATTTAACTGCCACAGCACTATGCCATCGGCATCCGCCAGTGTTATGGATAAGAAACCAAACAGACTTTTTCCGGTAAATGGATCAACCCGCAAGATCGTTTTCTCTGCGTTGAAATCAGGCAATGAAAAATGTATTGTCTGATCGCCTGCGGCCGGTTGCCAGTCTTGATGTCTGGAGTTCTCCTCGTCGGTGACGCCTGAGTTGTCAGCCCATGCAGTTTGACAAGTATAAACCGTTTCTTGTATTACTGATTCGCTGTCGAACGATTGCAATAGCGCGTGTTCTACCGATTTGGCGCGAAAATTAGAACCAATCTGTGACTGAATCTGTTCTTCGAGGTCTATGAATTTCTGCAACTCGCTGAGCTGACTTATGCCTGGCATGTTCAGCACTACAAAGGTTCCGATTGTTGCCAGGCCGTGTTGTTTAGCGAGGCCTTGGAACAACGTTTTATTTTGAAATGCGAACCAAAATAGGGCGCGAAATAACACGAATTCAGCACTAATCTCGCCGCAAATTTCCCACTCGGGGTCTATGGTTAGATAGCTTCGGGCTCCCTTGTCTTTGGTCACTATAATATTGAAAGGCAACAGGTCGTAACTGCAGGTTGCCAGGTCCTCATGCAGATTCCGGTCAGCCAACCAGTCGCAATATTCAGTTACCAGAGCCTGTAGGCCAATATAATCATCCTGGCTTATTGCATGCAGCCAATCGTCGATCAGCAGCGGCCCTTGATGAAATGGTTGTGGATTTAGATCCTGCTTAATCATGGGTATGATCTCGGCAGAACTGTCTCCCTCGGTTGGCGACTCAAGGTGAGGATGAAGCAGGCTCTTCAAAACCGCTGAACCCGAGCGCGCACAACGCGTAAACGTACGCCACTTAGCCTTGCGGCCGGTTCCTGCAAAATGCGCAAAATCGTAATTGTAGACTTGTCTTGTGTGCTTGTGGCCCGATCCGCCGATCGCCACAAAGCGAGAGGCAAGATCGAAAACACGGGTGTTGTCGGCAATTAACTTCTTTAACAGCAAATATTCATTAACTTGCTCGTTGCGGATACCCCCGAGCCGGTAAAAATGATTTACCGCATGTGGGCTGGAATCGAGGTAATCTTCAGAGAACAAATTTTGACAGCGCTGGCCGCTAGAAAACGAGGCATACAGGTCAACCGCTGGATAGCTAGCATCGGCCAACATTTTCGATAGCTGAACCTTGTCAACTTCAAGGTCTAGATTGCTGTGGTACAAATCTTGAAATGGTATAGATGCTGAGGATGAATCATCGCGCGAATCCATCCATTTAGAAATTCGGTTACGGTTGCGAGCGTTGATGACGATTACGCCGCGGTCGGTGAGAGATGCCTGTAAACGCGTCAATAAGTCTTGCTGCGATTGAATCGTCAGGTTTAGTGATTCGAGCCGGCCAATTACGATCAAGTCATAGTGTGCTTGCGGAAATTCTAGTTTTTCTAGATCTTCGCAAATATGGCAAATGTTAGGCTTATCAAGGCAGCGCGTGACCGCTAGACGGCTGCGATCGGGATCTATCTTTACTGCATCCAGGGTGTTTACCTTGTCTGCTAGGTAGTGGGCAACACCGCCGAAATCCTCAGATAGCTCCAGCGCATGGTCAATATCCTGTAGGTTCAGTGCCTGCAGAAAGTTGAACGCGCTCGGGTTCAGTTCCTTTCTTAGTTCATTAGTGGTACACAGCGATTCAATATCAATCGAATACAGAGATTTATCTTTAGCCGCAAGAAAGACGTCAGCGACCGCAATCCGAATATAATTAGACAGAGTTGAGTCTCGGAACGGATTACTAATGTCCTGATAGATATCGTTCCGAAAACCCAATTGCGGATTGATATCCAAAAGCTTGGATTGATCGAGCATTAAATGCCAACTTTGGGAGGTAGTGCCGTCCTTGCCAGCGCCAGATTTTGGAATGCCTGGTTATTCTGGGTTGAGTTTTTGTGTTTCGAATTCATGGACGGCTAGATTCTTAGCTCAGATCATACCATATCGCTCTCGGTATATTTATTGCACCACGCCTATCACTCAATCGTGATAAGACCCGCAAAATTGGGCGTCACAGTGGCCAATTCAGGTCATGTAATGCACAAGTAAACCCGATAAGTGGCTGCTACATTGCAAAAATCATTAGTTGGCGAGCGTCGAGTACGATGGAGATAAGCATTAGCAAGCTTGCCCAGGGGATCCAGACTAAATAGCTTAGATTGGCAATGCTGCTAGTGCCTTTACTGAGGGTAGGTCTACTTTTTGATTTCCATACTAAAAATAATACGGGAGTCCAAAATATAAGATGAATGTAGGTGCCTATTTCTGTACGAGTAAGGTCGTTAAAAATGGTTTTAACGACGATTAGCCCGACCACGTTTATCACAAATGCAGCCAGAATCCACCGCGCCCCTTTCTTTGAATACACAAAAAGTAGACTGCCTAGAAATGAAACGGCCATTACCTTCATCCAAATCTGGACACCTGAAGGATAGCTAGATGCTTCTAGTTGAAGTTGGGTAATGGCTTCGAGAATGGGTTCAAACATATTTAGTTAAACTTATTGGGTGTGTATAGAGGGGGCGCTGTTTGGTTTAGGCGTACAGTATAGCCATTGCGCGGCGCTTTAAGCAGTCAGATAAAGTATAAAAATGGCATATACAGCAAATGGGCAAGTCAGAATGCTTTGGTGCCTTAAATATACACCCAGTTATCAAATACTATTAGCACGTCAGCCGTTACGCGGTACACTTCAAGCATGTTTTATCGGTGTATTAATAGTTTATGGCTGAATCCATAAGGCCAGACCTAAGCAGTGCAAATTTTGCTGAATTATTCATGCAGAATGTGCCGCTGTTAGACGTGCGTGCGCCAGTGGAGTTTAGTGCTGGGGCCTTCCCTGGGGCCGTCAATATGCCACTACTGGATGATCAACAGCGCCATCTCATTGGGCTTGAATACAAGGCCAATGGCCAGCCCGCGGCGATTCAACTCGGGATGCAGTTAGCGACCCCGGTCGTGCGCGCCCAGCGACTCGAACAATGGCAACAGTTTGTCAGCAATAACCCGACAGGGTACTTATATTGTTTTCGAGGTGGTTTGCGCTCCAAAACTACTCAGCAATGGTTAGCCGAGTCGGGCATTGACTACCCGCTGATACACGGCGGCTACAAGGCCTTGCGTGGTTATTTACTGCAGCAACGGCAAGCTTTAGCTGCGCTAAATAATATAGTGTTACTGGGCGGTGTCACGGGGGTTGGAAAAACCGCATTGATAGAAACCGTGTTGAACGCCATTGATATTGAGGGTCGCGCCAATCACCGTGGTAGTGCGTTTGGTAAAACTTTCCAGCCACAACCCGCCCAGATCGACTGGGAGAATCAGATTACCATTGACTGGATGCGCTGTGCTGCGCGTGCCGATGACTCCATAGTGGTCGAGGCCGAGTCGCATTTGATCGGCCACATATGCCTACCGCAAGATCTGCAGGAAGCCATGGCCCG
Organism: uncultured Arenicella sp.; assembly: GCA_963925935.1. Lineage (GTDB taxonomy): Bacteria > Pseudomonadota > Gammaproteobacteria > Arenicellales > Arenicellaceae > Arenicella. The sequence goes on from CAWUWF010000056.1 coordinate 5,218, forward strand.
CGCGCCCATTGTGATGCTTGAAGCAACAATGGAAGAGCGCACCGAGCGATTGTATCAGGAGTATGTGGTGGTTAGTTTGGCGCACTATGAATCGATCAATGTTGATCCCTGGGACGCTCTTTATACGTCTACACTGGAGAACTTGGGCAGGATTAAAAAGCGCTTGGGCGGGCTGCGCTATCAGAATTTGGCCGCGTTGCTTAGTACTGCGATGACTGATTTACAGTCGCGCAATGATCCGTCAGGGTTTCACTTGATGATTGCAGCGCTGTTGACTGAGTACTACGACCCCATGTACCAACATTATCAAAAACAAAATCAATCTAGGATCATTAAACGTGGCAACATGTTAGAGATTCGCGCCTGGCTGCTCGAGAATGCGGTCAGTCACAATAAGGCCGCTGTCGCGCCACATGTGACATCGCAGCTGCGATGATAGTCCGCAAGTCTCCTAAGCAACATGGCTTTAATTGATGCATCGTAAAGATTTAGTGCTACTGGGTGGTGGGCACACGCATGTGCTGCTAATTAAAGCCTTGGCCATGCGCCCCATTGCGGGTGTGCGCGTCACATTGGTATCGGAACAATCCCTCACGCCGTACTCCGGTATGCTGCCCGGCTTTGTGGCTGGCCACTACTCCCTGGATCAAACCAATATTGATTTAAATGCCTTGTGCCGCAAGGCGGGTGTGCGTTGGATACAGGCGCGTTGTGCGGCTATCGATGCTGATCAAAAACGACTAAAATTAAGCGATCAGCCAGCGCTTGAATTCGATGTGCTGTCGGTGGATATTGGATCAACACCGGATCAACGCATTGCCGGTGCCAGCCAATATGCAGTGGGCGTAAAGCCCATTTCTGGGTTTCAGCAGCGCTGGCAGCACCTGTTAAGCGACCTTCAAATAGGCGACCTTGAAACACACTCTGAACAAAGCGCTGCGGCTGAACGACTCGATTGGGGTGTGGTGGGTGCCGGAGCTGGTGGCGTAGAGTTGGTGCTTGCCATGGCACATCGTTTGCGCCAGCACCCTGAGATTCGGTTTCATTTGATTTTTCAGGGCGAGCGTATCCTAACTGGGTACCCCCGTCGTGTTATCCAGCGTGTAGAGCGAGCACTCAAGAACCATAATATTCAGTTACATTCGGGTTTTCCTGTGGGCGAAGTGACGGTTTCGGGAGTGTCCAATAACACGGGTGAGCAGATCGCTCTGGATACCAGTGTCTGGTGCACCGGCGCCGTGGGTGCGCCGTGGCTGGCTGATAGCACCTTGGCAACCTCCGACAAAAATTTTATTGAGGTCGGCTCAACCTTCCAGAGCACTTCGCATAAGCACGTGTTCGCGGTCGGCGACATTGCGGCCAATGTTGATGACCCGCGCCCCAAAGCCGGCGTGTTTGCAGTGCGCCAAGCGCCCTATTTAGAAGACAATCTGCGCCGCTTATTCGCCGACGAGCCTTTACAAGTAGTAGACCTACAAACGCAGTATTTGAGCCTGTTGGCCCTGGGCGAGCAAGTCGCAGTTGCCAGTCGCAATGGCCTCGCCCTAAGCGGGGCTTGGGTATGGAAATGGAAGAACTATATTGACCAAAAGTTCATGCGCCAATTTTCTGAGATGCCGATGGTCGAAATGCAAGCCGAATCAAGTAACGTCGATGGCATCAAAGAGTTGATGCATTGTGGTGGCTGCGCCAGTAAATTAGGCCCCGGCTTGCTCACCGAGAATCTGCTGAAGGTAGGGTCACCTCAGGTTGAAGACGCAGTACTCTGGCAAGCTACGCCCGGCACCTGGTCAGTGCAAAGCATTGATGGTTTCCGCAGTTTTATGTCGGACGAAAGTCGCTTTGCACATATTTGCGTGAATCACGCGCTAAGTGATTTATATGCCATGGGTGCGACCCCAGTTCATGTTCAGGCCTGGGTTAATTTGGCATTTAATGATGCTCGGCTACAGCGGCGCGATCATCTGCGCATGCTGCAGACTATGCAGGCGGTTCTATCTGAACAGAACACCACATTGAGTGGCGGCCATAGTAGTGAGGGCATAGAAACTCATCTCGGTATTGTGGCAAACGGTGAGGTGGTGCTTGATGGTCAATGGTCAAAGTCTGGTAGCCAGGGTGGTGACGTGATCGTCATGAGCAAACCACTCGGTACGGGTGTCATTATGGCCGCCAACATGCAGGCCCAGGCGCCAGCAGAATCAGTTGATGCTGCGACCGACACTATGTTGCGTTCGAATGCCGACGCCATGGCGGCGTTAGCAGATCATCGCCCAACGGCGGTCACCGATATTACTGGATTTGGCTTGCTTGGACATCTGCTGGAAATGTTGGATGGTAATAAGAAACACCTAATTGCTGAACTCGATTTACTTGCCATACCGCTGCTGCCCGGCACACTCGAACTGGCGGCATCGGGTTGGCGTTCCAGTTTGTATCCTCAACTTGAGCCTTACTTGGCGCGCTGCGACATCGCCCCTAAACCTGAGGCGCAACGGTCAGACAAAAATCGTGATTGGATCATTGAGCTACTACTCGACCCACAGACCAGCGGCGGCTTGCTTGCTACTCTGGCGATAGCCGATGCCGAAAAACTGATCCAGCAATCGAACCATTTTGTGTGTGTCGGCAAGCTGTTGAAAACAGAGACCGACGCTAGTGATCAGATCAGCATCCGACTTTAACCCAATCCATGCTCCATATTGCGTGAGCCGAGAAGTCGAAATTACTGCTCCATACTCAAATTACTCAATATCACGGCCAGTGCTTTAGTTTGCACGCCGACATCACGACTGTCGAGGCGAGGTGCTAGAAAACAGGTGCGATGACCTGTTGATAGAGCTATATAAGTTCGGCAAAACTAAAGAAACGCATTTTTCTGAACTCTCGCAACAATTTATTTCGAGCGAAATCGCCACCTTAGGCGAAAAGCTTAGAGCGTTAGAGGCTGAACTCCCGTATCATAAGCGTCGGCTATGTAAAATGTTCATCGAGCAAGAGCGTACTCAAAAAAGATATCAGGCTAAATTATAAGTAGCTGATTGACGAGTCTCGTAATAAACTAAACGATACCATCGATGTGTTTTTTGAAGGAACATCGTTTGATAAGTTTAGTTTTGCGCTGAGATCAACATTAGTCGATGAACTACAGTTAGAATAAAGAATTAAGGTGGGTGTTTGGTCATATGCAGACCGGATCAAAAAATATAGGCTCGCGGCACAGGCCACGTTTGACTATATTGACTTATATACCCGAACTCTAAAGCCTTGGTTTGCTTGGCATAAAAGGCTCCTTGATTCAGAGAGAATCAGCCTGAAATAAGCTGGCTTGTGCCGCTAAAGGGCTGTGACCCTTATGCATCGACCCCTATAATTCCTTGGTGTGAAAACGCCAGGGCGTAATTGAAACTATTTAAAATAAAGAATAAGCAAGGTGAAAAAAAATGATGACTGACGAAGAGCTGGTAGACAAGATAAAGTCTGGCGATTTCGACCGCAAGCAATTGGAAAATCTTTACGCAAATGCTCTTGAGCGTGACCGAGACAGTATCGCAGAAGCCGCTAAAGCAGCCCTGCAAGAAGTTGATCCTAGATCGTACAAACGTAAATACATCAAGCCGATAAAGGACAAGGTTGCTCAGATTGCTGGGGATATTGCTACTGCAGAAGGTTGGGATGAGTTGCAAGACAATGCGGTTAGCAATGGCATTAAGTCTAGTGCGGCCCTAGTCAGTGGTGAGAACGTAGCGGAATCTAGTTTCTCGTACAAACACCCGTCGTGGAAGAAGGCTTCGACTTTCTACGTAATCCAAGCCGATGAAGAGAGCACGGTGGGATACAAAGTTTTGCCCCACAATTCTGAAGAGCAAGCGGTGGACACCCGTGAGGAAGCGATTGTGTTGTTTAAACAGGCAATCAAGGTTTAGCAACACTGAATCAGCTTGCCTGCTGTCTTTTGACACCGTTGTAAATTAAAGGCCTGAAACGGAATAAATCTTAATTAAGGCCAAATTATTTAAAGCGACCCGGGCTGCACACAAAAAACCGCACCCTATGTCATTTCGGGTCGTAGAAGGACCCCAGGCGCCCTTGTGAGAGGGGCTTGGGCTGGGCTTTCACAGGGCAGCTAGTAACTGCGCAACACAATCATAAGCAAGGCAATGAAATTGCCATGCTTCGTTTGCAACGGCCATAAGCAGGTGCCGAGGTCAAAGGCGGTTGATGACGCGCGCTATTGCACGTTGACACCTATAATTCAGCCTAAGACTAGAATAAAGTCTCCTTTCGGTTATCCCTTAATTTTAGAGACTTTTTATCTGCCTCAATGGAAAAATCAAATATTCATTTTGCTAACGAACTGGCTGAGTTATTAAAGCCATTTGAAAAACTAAAGCTGATTATCCATGCGGGCACGCCAAAAACGGGCACAACGAGCTTACAAACCTACCTAGACAAAAAACAAGGTAAGCTGAGAGGCAAAGGGATTCTCTACCCGCATAATCTTGAAAAGCTACAAAACCCCACTGCGCCAAAACACCAATGGTTTGAGAAAAACTTAGTCACAACACACTCACAACACTTTCTTGAAAACTTCAAAAATATAATCTCGCAAGTTAACGACGATACTCACACCATCATTCTGTCATCTGAAGGTATCTATAATTATTGGTGGGATTTTCCCGACGCATCAAAAGCCATTTTAGGTGAACTAAGTACCCTTTTTGATACTGAGTTGTGGGTTTGGTTTCGTGAACCAACCGATTTTATTGAGAGCTATTATAAGCAGTGTATTCGCAACCCTCAAATCGAAAGCAACCTGTGTTATGGCAAAGATTTATCCTTTGCGCAAATGTTAGATATTGAGTGGTTTGCTCAACATTTAAACTATCAAGGCTTTGTCAGCGAATGCCGAGATTTGTTTGGGAAAAACAAGGTGTCAGCCTTTAAATACCAAGGTGATGTGGTGCAAGAAGTCGCTCTGAAGTTAGGCCTAGCAACGCCTCACGACAACCCCACCCCAAGACAAAATAAAAGTCTAAATAGCGCCTCAATAGCCTTACTAAGAACCATAAATCAATATGATATTAAGCCAAAAGATAAAGAACGTTTGCTGCCTCACTTAAAACAAATCAATGAGGTTCTTAATAGTTACGACACTGTGTTATTGATTGACGACGAGTCTCGAAAAAGAGTTTTAGAGGTTTCTAGGCCTATCAAATTCTGATTGCAGTGCTACCCAAAGCCGGCCAAGGTACTGAGCAATCGAGTTGATTCAGAGCATTTACTTAGCATTGATTGATAGGGAGCCTTGATAGTTGTGGCGCGTTCTAACAAGCCGGTGACCGAAATATTCGGGTCCGAACACTTAAGGCCCCTAAAAAACTACCTCAATAACTCATAACCTTTCTCTTTATCTGTTTTCTCAACCATGCTACGGTATACTTAAGTTGAAAAGGATATCAACGATGCGAAGTATTATTTAAATTACGTAACTACAACGAGAAATAAATATGAACATTGCTAAAATCTTACTCATCATCATTGTCTTGGTATCGGTCGTATCGGCCTTTGTCGCCATTCCATATCTTGCCGCACTTGCCGCCGTCCTCGGCTTAGTGAATGGCGTACTCTACGTGGAAGAGGATAGAAGAATGTATATTTTGTTGCTGGCAGTTGTTCTGGGCACCAGTGCCGGTGCATTGGGTGGTATCCCTGAAGTTGGTGGTTACCTAACAACTATGTTTACTACCTTAGGCAGTATTGCTGCTGCTGGAGCACTAGGTGTTATCTGCAAGGGTATTTCTGAGCGAGTCGCGTAATCAGAAACTAACAACCTAAACAGAAGTTGTTTGAATGGCCCGCTTCGTGCGGGCCATTTTTATATACCCTTAGACCCTCCGTAAAAAATAACGATATAACCTCAATGAAACATTTGCAGAGACAAAGTATGCAACGCCCTAGCAAAGAACAGATAAGAGAACTACCGTTATATGTTGGTCTGGATTTAAGCAGCATTGAGATAATTGAAAATGAACTCGATGCCGCTAGCGTATTAGACCAGCTAAAAAATGAGGTTTGTCTGGGGTTTGATACTGAGAGTAAGCCAATTTTTCTGAAAGGCGAGATTAGCCCTGGTCCAACCTTAATTCAGCTCGCAACCCAGTCAAAAGCTTTTCTATTTCCAACTAGATTCCCTTGTGCAGTTGCTTGCGCCAACAGCATATTGAGCAACCCGAGCATAAGAAAAGTTGGCTTCGGTATTAGTGGTGATAACAAAGAATTGCGCACTAAACTAAATATAGACATCGTAAACACAGAAGATTTGTCTATTACCCTAAAGAGTCTCATTAAAGACAAAAACAGACTTGGTGCTCGTGCAGGCGTGGCAATGGTGCTCAAATCACGCTTAGGGAAAGGTGCGCAGAAGTCAAACTGGGGAGCCTACCCGCTACGAAAAAATCAAGTTCTATACGCTGCTAATGATGCTCATTCAGCAATTTGTGTTGAAAACGCTTTGCGTACCTTAGACCTTGACTAGATCTTGGCTAGGCCTTCAATGCCCTGAGAATTCAAGCCGTAACCGCAATTGCTAGACTAGTTGTAGCAAGCGTTTGTTAAATCATTAAAATAATCCATATAATTTGATCTGAGTGTGCATATTTTAGTGTCGGAAACTATATAATAGCCCCGCTAAATACCAAACAGAATCATTAATGCCATGCCCTACCTATTTACCTCAGAATCAGTTTCAGAAGGACACCCAGACAAGATCGCAGATCAAATCTCGGATGCTCTAGTGGATAATTTTCTTGTTCAGGACGAAAAAGCCAAAGTAGCCTGCGAAACTCTGGTTACCACCGGTCTTACGGTGCTAAGCGGTGAGGTGAACACCGAATCCTATGTGGATGTGCAAAAGGTTGCACGCGCGGTAATTAGTAAAATTGGTTATACCAAGGGCGAATACAAATTTGAAGGTGAGTCCTGCGGCGTAATTTCAGCCATTCACGGGCAATCGCCAGACATCAATCAAGGCGTTGACCGGCCTGTGGAAGAAGAGCAGGGCGCCGGCGACCAAGGCATGATGTTTGGTTATGCCACTAATGAGACAAGCAACTATATGCCATTGGCACTAGACCTGTCGCACCGCTTGTTGATTGAGCTGGCGCTATTGCGAAGGGAAAACGACGACATCACCTATCTTCGCCCAGACGCCAAGTCGCAAGTGACAATCGAATACAGTGACGACAACAAGCCAATTCGGATTGATGCGATTGTGATCTCAACCCAGCACGATGATTTCGATAAAGAACCCGCCATGCTGGCCAAAATCAAAAGCGACCTAACCGGCATTTTAATCCCAAGGGTGATCGCCAAATTACAAGTTGAGCTGCAGGCCTTGTTCAACGACGACATAAAATATCATATTAATCCAACCGGCAAGTTTGTGATCGGCGGCCCGCACGGCGATACCGGTCTAACCGGCCGTAAGATTATTGTTGATACCTATGGCGGCAAAGGCGCCCATGGCGGGGGAGCCTTTTCGGGCAAAGACCCTTCCAAGGTAGACAGATCCGCTGCCTATGCAACGCGCCACATTGCCAAAAACTTAGTAGCCGCCGGTGTGGCCGACGAAATCCTGGTGCAGGTGTCATACGCAATCGGCGTTGCCGAGCCAATGGGCATCTTTGTTAATACCTACGGAACCGCCAAAGTTGATTTGAATGATGGCGAGATCGCCACAAAAATCACCGACTTGTTTGATATGAAACCGGCAGCGTTGATAAAACGCCTGAAACTGCTCGCGCCAATTTACTCCGAAACCGCAGCCTATGGCCACATGGGTCGAACCCCAGAAACCAAAACTGTTTCCTTCGAGACCCCCATGGGCATCATCACGCGGGAAGTGGAAACCTTTACCTGGGAGAAGTTGGATTATGTCGACAAGGTGAAGGCCGCATTCAAAATCTGAACCAGTAGTCGGAGCCAAGTCGAATGCAAGCAGAATTTTGGCACCAGCGTTGGGCGAACAACCAGATTGGCTTTCACGAAAGCCAGCCTAACCCGCTGTTAGTAACGTATTTTGAAAAGTTAAACCTACAAGCAGGTAGCCGAGTCTTTTTACCTCTGTGCGGTAAAACATTGGACATAGCTTGGTTACTTTCTCAAAGGGTTCATGTACTAGGCGCAGAGCTGAGCGAAACCGCCGTTAAGCAATTGTTTGGGGATCTTGGCATTGAACCCACAATAACAAGCTGCGGCGCACTCACCCGGCACAGCGCCCAAAACATCGATATTTATGTTGGTGACATTTTTGACCTCAGCGCAGAACAGCTCGGCGCAGTTGATGCAATTTACGACAGAGCCGCATTAGTCGCGCTGCCCGAGCCAATCCGCAGCCAATATACCCAGCACTTAGTAGAAATCACCAAAAGCGCAAGTCAGCTTTTGATTGCCTTTGACTACGATCAAAGCCAAATGGACGGCCCACCATTCTCAATCAACGCTGACAAAGTGCGCAGTTACTACGCAAACACTTATAGCGTTACACGGTTAGAGAGCAAAGCTGTGCCCGGCAAGCTAAAAGGAAAATGCGAAGCCGAAGAGCAGCTCTGGTTGCTACATAAAGAGGCTTAACCGGCCCCAGCAACCGACATTCTGTCAGACCCCCCTCCGTCATCCTGATCGGTGCAGGGATGCACCTTAGTAGAGTAACGCAGGAGCAGTTACCGAGCACGCACCATTCCGTCATCCTGAGCGATCCCCCATCCGTCATCCTGAGCACGCACCATTCCGTCATCCTGAGCGAAGCCGAAGGATCTAACCACCATAACGAAACAACCGAGATTGCCACGCTCCGCTCGCAATGACGATTTTAAACGTTAAAGTCAAAGCCGATTCACAATCATCCGCCCCCCCCATTCCGTCATCCTGAGCACCCACCATTCCGTCATCCTGAGCGAAGCCGAAGGATCTAACCACCATAACGAAATAACTGAGATTCCCACACGCTCCGCTCACAAAGCCTATTCACAATCATCCACCCACCCTCTGTCATTCCAGCAATCTAACAAGAAAAGCAGCCGATGCTCAGAATGACTGCGCATGTTAATCTAGAAAAATAAACACCCCAAAACTGCCAGAGCGAATCAACAATGAATACACCCCCCATCAGCCGCTACCCAATACCGAAGTTTGACAACCTGCCGACAGACATCCAGCAGATAATCCTAAAAGTAGAGGAAAAAGCCGGATTCATCCCCAATGTATTTCTCGCACTCGCCCACCGGCCGGACGAACTGCGCGCCTTCTTCGCTTACCATGACGCGATCATGGAGAAAGACAGCGGCCTTACAAAGGCAGAGATGGAGATGATCATCGTCGCCACCTCCAACGACAATGGCTGCCAATACTGTGTAGTCGCCCACGGTGCCGTGCTGCGCATCCGCGCTAAAAACCCCTTAATCGCAGACCAGGTCGCCATCAACTATAAAAAGGCCGACATCAGTGCAAAACAAAAAGCCATGATCGACTTCGCCATGAAAGTCTCCAACGACTCCAGATCCATCGACCAACAAGACTTCGAGAGTTTGACAAGCCACGGCTTCAACAATGAAGATATCTGGGACATCGCCGGTATCACCGCGTTCTTCGGACTAAGCAACCGTATGGCAAACTTCACCGGCATGCGCCCGAATGATGAGTTTTATGGCATGGCCAGGTAGTAAATCCGTTTGGGCGGTTTGAGGCGCGCCAAGTGATACTTTCAGTTCAACATTGGAAGAATCACACCTCTAAGAAAGCGCGCGCCGTCTTCTGTGTGTAGCCAATACAAACCACCTAAGTTCACTAGTACAGTCAACCAATAGGCCCTTTTAAATTCAGCCTTGCTTGATTTATGGCGCAAACTATTTTGCGCCATAAAGGCACCGGGCCAACCACCAATTAGGGCTAAGGTATGAAGAGTATTCTCCTGTGTTCGCCAGCGACCGTTCTTAGCGGCTGATTTGTCAATCGCGTATGCGATAAACGTAATCAAGCTCACCACAAGATAAATTCCGGTAACCATTAAAGGTAGCTTTCCCGTTACTGTCGAAAACAATAACCACGCACAAACAATCAGCGTAAGGGTGGTACCAAAGTAGTTGTTACTTTTACCATTAGTTCCTTTGCTAGTACTGTGAGCAGCGTCGGTAAAACGAATCTTTTCAGCTCTATAACGGTTATCCTTTTCGCGAACCAATTCATAGGTGATTACATCACCAGTAACAGGCCTTCGGGGGCGAATTTTAAAGGCTTTAATGTGAACAAAAGCACGTTGCCCGCTCCCATTGTGTTCAACAAAGCCAAAGCCCTTGTCATCATTCCAGCTTTCAATTATTCCTTGAAATCTCATGCTCTCTCTCAATTAACGCGAGTTACGTGGAAAGCTACAACTCAATATATAATTCAGGGTGTTATAGTCTAGTTAGACTTAGTCTCACTAGTGCTGTTATTGTCTCGTATCAATAAATAAGCTGCCGTCTAGCACTAACGTTTTAGGTACATGCAAATTGGCACAATGATTGCCCAAATTCTCCCCGCTTCTAACATCAAAACGATAACCATGCCAAGGGCAGGTCACCTCCCACTGGCGCTCAATTTTGGCGTCGTCAAGTTTTCCCAATTGGTGTGGGCACACCGCACTGTAAGCGTGCCACTGCCCTTGCACTAGGGTGACACAATATCGGCCTTTGCCAGCCTCAACCACATGAACTTTATTCGCATCTAGCTGTGAAACCTTACCCACCAATAGTAAATCGTCTTGTGGGCTGGCCTGCTCCCCCCATCGCTTTTTGTCATCAATCGATGATTGGCGATCTTGCATTAATTGATCGTCTTCGTCGTAGAGGTTTCTGTACTGATTCTTCAAATAGAAATAGCTAAGCTTTTTTCTAAACCAATTAACGCGTTGCGGTAAATAAAACCTAACCTCTATTTCGATTAGTCTCGCGGAGACCGCTTGAGCTTTAGTATGAACCTCAATTCCTTTGCCCGTACCCGATACTACGGTAGTCGCCCAATAATGGTTATCAAGGTCAACCAGTAATTCCAGCATGCTTCTCTTAGTTCCGGCTGATTTCGCAGAACCAACTTCAGCTCGCCAACCCCAATTGCCCTCTTCAACAAGACTTATATGGTGGAAAGTTGAGGTGTGAATAAATGGCAGATGGGCCCAGTCAAAGGCATTCTCCATCATTCTTGTTAGCGAAACAGGTAGGCGCCGGGTGTAGCTCCCTAGATAGAAAAGTTTATCCAAGCGCTGGTAATCAATACACTGAGTTCTTCCTTCGAATGGGCTTTGGTTTGTTGAAATTGCATCCATGGTCGAACCATTACATAGACGCACTCCAAAAGCAAAATGGTGCAGTCAGTTACCCCCTCAGATTCACTCTGACGGCTTTCTTTTCTTACCAGACTCCACCGCCTATTTTTTGTTTGCTGTGCTAGAATTCGATCCTTTTTTTATTGCTAGAATTCGGCAATTTAACGTCAACTAGGGCTATCAACTGCCTGAGAAACGCATCAGTTTCTAAACATAAACCGAGGTGGAAATATACCGCCTACTCACCTGAGATAAAGAATCTATGTGGTTTAAAAATCTACGCATATACCGCCTTACTGATAGTGTTAACCACACGCCAGAAGAGCTAAACGAAGCCCTCGCCAAATTTGAATTTAAGCCTTGCGGCAACTTAGATCCCGTAAAGTATGGCTGGACCCCACCACTTGGACGTGATGGCAGTGAATACGTTCACGCCGCCAACGGCTATATAATGATCTGTGCAAAGCGCCAAGAGAAAGTGTTGCCTGGGTCAATTGTAAAAGAAGAGCTCGACGAAAAAGTCGCGGCGCTTTCAGCCGACGAGGCTCGATTTGTGGGCCGAGCAGAAAAACAAAATCTAAAAGAAGAAATCATTTTTTCGTTGATGCCCAGAGCTTTCGTTAAGTCCTCATATGATTTTGCCTATATTGATACTAAAAACCAGCTTATTGTTGTTAATACAAGTTCTGCAAATCGAGCGGAAGAACTTCTCAGTGCACTGCGTGAAGCACTAGGATCATTAAAGGCCGTGCCGCTAACGCCATTAAAGGCCCCCCGTGATGTTCTCACCTACTGGCTTACTGGTGGTGGTGATATTCCAGACGATATCGAAGTGGGGGAAGAATGCGAGCTAACATCATTAGACGAAGGCCGTAGTGTTAAGTTCAAACATCAGGACTTATGGATTGACGAAGTTGGCCGACACATCGGGTCAGGGCTGCAAGTAGCAAAGCTCGCCGTGACGTGGAAAGACGCCATCGAGTGTCTCGTTGACGATCAATTCTGTTTTAAGCGTATCAAATATGGTAACGAAATCACCGAACAAGCAGCCGATCACGACCACGGAACTGAGGTAGACCAATTTGATATCGAGTTTTCTATTATGACGCTCGAATTGTCAGCGTTTATAAGCGCAATGAGTGACGCTTTTGGTGGTGTCGAGACTGAAGCCTTTGGCTTATGATTGCAAAAAAGGTGTAACAGACCACTTCCAATCGATAAAGAAGAACTGTCATCAGATTAGACGTGACGCCATGCTCCGCGAAAATCAAAAACGTTTGTGGTTTAAGGCTGTTACGACTTCTTGGGCTGCTTTGGTCGGCCAGGGCCTTTTAGAATCCGGCGTATTTCTTTAAACGGTGTAATCAGATTATCTTTCAGGGTAGTGTATTGGCGCTGCTCTTCGTCTTGTAATCCCCATGGTGTTTCTTCGTAGCGCTCGGCAATATACAAGGTGCCAAACAGCCTATCCCAAACGCTGGTAACCAAACCGAGGTTGGTGTCCCAATGCTTCTCTAAATAACTGTGATGAGTATGATGCATGCCTGGGCTTTGTAACCAATATTCAAGCCAGCGAGGGTAGCGAAACGACACATGATAATGTCTGAAATTTCCGTTTAAGGCATACAGCAATGAAAAGATTCCAATATTCATTATGGTTATTCGAGTAATGTTGTCATCGAACAGATAAGCAAAGATAGCACCAGAGAAAGACAAGCCTATCGCAGGGCCTAATGCCCATATTGGCGCTGCAATAAAATGCTCCCGCGAACGGGTTAACGGGGTCAATACCTGTGCACTATGATGCACCTTATGAATGGCCCAACCTATCTCGGTTTTGTGCATCATTAGGTGGGTTAGAAAAAATATTACGTCGGCAATGAGTATGGTGACAGCGCCGTACACAACCCGCCAAAATATGCTTGGTTCAAACGCCGGGCTTGTACCGAAGACAGTTCTCAGCCCCCCGAGAGTATTGGCTTCAATAAAGGGAGCGACAGCACCCAAAAATGCCAAGGTCCATAGCGGCATAGACGCTTTATCGATGAGGTACAGACCAACATCGACACGTGCTGATTGATGAGTGTAAATCTCTTTTGGGGCTAGATACTGCCAAAACCCCATTTGCCGTTCATGCCCATCAGCACCTTTGGCACCTCGGCCCTTTCTATAAACCCAGAATAAACCGCTAATGGCTAAGGTTAGTGCAAGTAGCGGCCACCAAAACGAGCTGGGTGGGCCTGGTGCGATCGCGTCGACCAAGGCATCTCCAACTTGCGACGCCATTTGGGTAAACGGGCCAACGACGGTCATATCACCTGCTGTCGATTCAGTATTCATTTATGCTTAATTTAAATCTCAGTATCAATTTTGATTCGGAAAATACTATAATTATAGACAGCATTATTCAAGACTCGGGCGCACATTAGCGACTATTCCAAGCTTGCACTTTGCTGATATTGTTGAAACGATTGGTGTGTATTGATTTATGATTGCATATACTCATGTGTCGTTGCTTTAAAACGACAGACAACTCAACAAATTAGTTACATTTAGTCTAATGAAGTCACTAAAAGATCAACTACTAAAAGCCGGACTCACTGACAAACAGAGTCTCAAGAATGCTCACAAGCAAGGTAAGAAAGGACTTAAAAAGCCTAAAAATCAAAGAGGCTTGGCTTCGGAGAGCACTAAGCAAGCAGAGCAGGCTAGAATCGAAAAAATAACTCGCGATAAAGCGCTGAATCGCCAACGCCAACTGGTGATTGAAAAGAAGGCAAGGCATTCGCAAATTGGGCAATTAGTTCAGAGCAGCAAAATTGATCGTGAGGGCGGTGAACTGGCTTATAACTTTACCCATTCAGCGGATGGTCAGAGTTCGAAGATTCGCAAGATCTATGTCACCGACGAACAGCAAAAGCAGTTGAGTAAGAATCAAATTGCCATCGTCGCCGTTGGCCAAGACCAGTTTGAACTAGTGCCTTCTGTGGTCGCAAATAAAATCGCTGTTCAGGATTCAGAATATATCGTTGAGAATAAAACAGCCGACCTAGAGCCGCAGGCAGACGACCCTTACGCGGATTATCAAATACCTGATGATTTGGTTTGGTGATACTTAAATTCGAATCAAATTCAGAACTGTGGGGAATAACATTATGAAAACTATTAAGTCTACTCTTTTGGATGCCCAGATTGATTCAATACAGCCATGAGCCAGATAAACAGCCCTGAGTCATATGAATAGCCCAATCCGAGAAACACATGCGTAAACTTCTACTAATTCGTCATGTCAAATCCAGCCGGAAATTTTCAGAGCCGGATGATCACGAACGCCCCCTAAACAAGCGTGGTGAACAAGATGTGCTTACTATGGCACGTCATTTAGCCGACAAAGATGAAGCCCTCGATGTAATTTTTTCGAGCACAGCTACACGAGCACTGGATTACGCCCAAAGCATCAGTGAGTTTACCCACGTTGATTTGAATCCTGATTTAACGTTTTACACTTTTGACGTAGACCAACTGCTGGAGATACTCAGGCACCTTCCAAACAGTGCGAACAATGTTGCGGTGGTCGCGCACAATCCTGCAATCACTCAAGCGGTAAACCGTCTTAGCAACTCTGAGATACGCAATGTGCCTACTGCAGCGATTGTTTGCCTAGCATGCGATGTAGAAGAATGGATGGACTTAGCCGAAGGGACTTGTGAACTTGAGTACTTCGTTTCACCAAAAATGTTGAGATAGACTTACCGGTTAGTCGCACTCGTATTGTCGGCAGGTCACAATCAATTTGATTTGTTATAGCTTTCTTTTTAAGCGTTTCTCTACCTGCTTCTTTTCCCAGTCGGCATCGAAGAAGTGAAATATTTCAAACACTGATAGAGCATGCGAGACCATACCAATACCCCAACCCATCACTACCCACCAAGCCCACATGTAACCAGGGCTTAGAAAATAGTTAAGCGCGAACAAAAAGCCAATGACAACAAAGTAAGTTGTTAAGTGCGAATAAAAGCCCTTGATGTCACGCACATACTCAAGTGCGCGCTGCTCTTCCCAGGTCATATTTTCTTGTTGCTGCATGTCGGTATCCTCGTCGTGTAGTTGTGATAGATCAATTTCAAACACAGCCGCCAATGATTTAAGGGATTCCAATCCAGCGGTCTTGCCACGCTCTATGCGTTGAATCGTGCGTACACTCAGGCCCGACATTTCTGCTAGTTGCTCTTGCGACCAACCTCTTTGTAATCTTAATTTCCTTACAATCATCTTTGAAAACTCATCTGCTGTGTGAAACCGAACTCTACGGCATTGATGCTTAAAGACCACGACAGGGCCCCGACAAACACCCGACTTGGATACGACAATCATAAAGGAGGTTCTGCTAAAGTATTGCTTGTTTCTGTAATATTTGAGCAGAGGTTCATTAAGTTTCAATGCCTTAGAAGCATGAAACCTAAAAGTAGCAGGCTGAATGCCCCTAATAGCGGCGATCTATTTGCTGTGCTGAAATATTCCGTTTGACCGTTCGCGTGCTTGTCTTTAATCTAGTCGCTCTAGAATAGAAAAAGAGTATGACCATGCAAGAGAATGCCGACCCTTTACTCGTTGACGATATACGCCAGCCGACGGTTTTTCATGCGGCTATCACCCTGATAGGGCTTGCCGTTTGGATCTCTTATGGCATCTTCGGGCTTGGCGCAGATTTGCACGGTATTTTATTAATTGGCTTGGTGTGGGTGGTGATTAATTGCCTGCCGCTACGCGTTTCTTACGCACAGATTCAAATGGCAATGGTTACAGGGATGAACCGAGCGATGCCAGCGATGTTTATCTTCTTGATGATTGGGGTGGTGATCGCGACCTTTATTCAAGGCGGTACCGTAGGTAGCTTGATCTACTATGGTTTGAAATTCATGCACCCCGCAATCTTCCTACCGGCGGGCTTAATTCTTTGTAGCATTATGTCGGTGGCGGTTGGCACGTCCTGGGGCACGGTGGGTACCGGCGGGGTTGTGTTGATCGGAATTGGTAGCGCCATGGGTATTCCCTTACCGATTGTTGCTGGCATGATTATTTCTGGTGCCAGCTTTGGCGACAAAATGTCACCCGTTTCTGATACCACCAACTTGGCCGCACTTTCCGCCGACGTTGACCTGTACGCACATATTAAAAGCATGGCTTACACCACCGTCCCTACCTATATCATTACCTTGGTTGCCTTTAGTTGGATTGGTTGGTCGTTTGCCAATCAACCCTTACCTAAACAAGAATTAGACATTCTGCTGGGTGCGCTTGATTCAACCTTCACGATCAATATTTTTATGTTGTTGCCTATGGCGGTGCTGTTAGCATTGTCGATGCGCGGCGTCGCCGCAGAAGCCGCAATGTTAATCGCTGCCTTGGTAGCAGCGCTGTTGGCCCTGTTTTTTCAAGGTCAAACCTTGTTGGCCATCATCAGCGGTTTTTATTCTGGCGCTGCGATTGACAGTGGCGTGGAGAGTTTAGACCCCTTGTTAAATCGTGGCGGAATCACCGACATGGCGTGGACCTTTACCTTGAGCGTCATCGCGATCAGCCTTGGTTCAGTGTTACAGCACATGGGCTTTTTAAATGTGTTAATGCAATGGATGCTGAAACAAGTTGAACGAGTGGGCAGCTTGGTTACCTCGGCCATTGTTGGCACCTTCGCGGCTAACTTGATACTGGGTGAGAGCTATATTTCTCTTATTCTTACTGGCCAGATGTTTCGCAAGAAATTTGATGACACCGGCGTTGATAAAGCCGTGTTATCAAGATCATTAGAAGAAGGCGGTACCTTAATGACCGCCCTTATTCCTTGGACCACGACCGGTGCGTTTTACGCGGCAACCCTGGGCGTACCTACTTTAGACTATGTGCCATGGGCTTTATTGAACTGGATCAACCCCTTGGTAGGCATAATTTTTGCATGGCTTGGCATTGCGCTCCTTAAAAAGTCTAAAGAGCAAAAGCCAAGCTTAGTTGCAAAGTAGAACTCTACTGATTGGCCAGACGATAAATCAACAGTGCCGCTTTGTGAGTGTTTTTTTGCAAGCTACTAATGTCTGCAACTTCGTCTTTGGTGTGACCTCCGCTACCCATTAACCCAAGTCCATCAAGCCCCATGTCGATATATTCTGCGGTGAATGAGATGTCAGCGGCCCCAGCGTTACGCGGGTTTACGGCTTCAACGGGGCCATAGCCTAGGGATTCACTCACCGCACTATACTGGGCTAATAGTTTCTGGTTGCCAGCACTCGGCGCCATTGGCGGGTAGCCTTCACCGAAGCTCAATGTAGCTGAAGTGTGAGCCAAGTTTTCAGAGACTATTTTGCGCA
>CAWUWF010000057.1:0-3079 GCA_963925935.1 uncultured Arenicella sp.
CTATTTTTCATACTTATTTGTTATCAAGGAATAATCTATTTTGTCCGTTCAAGCCTTGGAGAGAATGTATATTCGTTCCTGCTGATTATTGGAATAGTAGCAATAGTGCTTCTACATCGGGTATTTCAGTCTTTAGTGGACGCCGAGCGGTCATAGCCTTGAAATGAGTGAAAATCAAAATAAGGCTTTTAAATATATGTCATTGGGCTTTTTGACAGCCATAACTTTTTTTCTCTATTTTGAAGGAGTGTTACGAGGTTTGGATATTGGCGGCTTCCTCATTATTGGTAGTAGTTATATACTCTCAATTTTGGCAATCTACTATTTTATAAAGAAAAACCCTAAAGCCGCTGACGATTGGTTTCCATGGTGATAGCTTAGTGTTCGACTAACAGGATATAGGCTGGTTCATGGTGAGCGGAGCGACGGGCTGACTTTCCCTTGGTTTATGACGAAATTGAAAAGATTGTTCCAGGCGAAAAAAAACAGGCTGATTAATATCAGCCTGTTTATAACTCCGTTTATATTGTTATCCGCGTTCTGATATTGGCTCCACCTTACGATGTTCTGGCCCCGTGTATTCTGCAGAAGGGCGGATGATTCGGTTATTAGCGCGCTGTTCAAATGCGTGGGCAGCCCAGCCGGTCACTCGTGACATCACAAATATGGGTGTGAATAGAGAGGTCGGAATACCCATGAAATTATACGCTGAGGCATGGAAGAAATCAGCATTGCAGAACATTCCTTTTTCTCTCTTCATGACTGCTTCGCAGCGCTCAGACACAGTGTAAAGGGTATCATCGTCGGCTTCTTTAGATAGTTTTTCTGACCACTTCTTGATGATCGCGTTGCGTGGGTCACGTTCTTTATAAACGGCATGCCCAAACCCCATGATGAGTTCTTTATTTGCAAGTTTATCCATAATGCCTGCCTCTGCTGCATCGGCAGAGTCCCATTGCTGGATCATTTCCATTGCTGCTTCATTGGCGCCGCCATGTAATGGGCCGCGTAATGTTCCAATTGCACCACAAACCACCGAATGAATATCGGTTAGGGTTGAGGCCGCAACGCGACCAGCGAAAGTGGAGGCATTGAACTCATGTTCTGCATATAGAATTAGCGAAACGTTCATTGCTTTTTCATGCATCTCGCTGGGCTTTTTACCGTGCAGCATGTGTAAGAAATGGCCGCCGATTGTGGCAGCAGCAGTATCGGTATTCACTTGCACGCCTTCATGCGTAAAGCGATACCAGTAAACTACGATAGCGGGTAGTAAAGCCAGAATTCTGTCCGTCGCGTCGCCCTGTTGGCTAAAATTGGTTTCTTGTTCTAGATTACCTAATAGTGAGACACCAGTACGCATCACATCCATCGGATGAGCGCTCGCTGGTATTAGCTCTAGACCTGCCTTTAGGGCTGCAGGTAGTTCCCGCAAACCAGCAAGTTTGCTTTGATAGGCGTCGAGTTCAGTCTGAGTAGGCAGGTGACCCTTCAAAATGAGGTGAGCGACTTCTTCAAAAATGCAATTTTCTGCTAAGTCATCGACATCGTAGCCCCTATAGTTTAGGCCCGAGCCTTGAGTGCCCACGGTGCAGAGCGCAGTTTGTCCAGCCACTTGTCCACGTAGACCAGCGCCACTTAATTTTTTATCTTGTGCCACAATTATTCACCTCTAGTTGTTTTGCTAACTGATTAAGTTAGTTAATCTATTTTATTTATTTTTCCCTTGCGAGAAAAGCTTATCCAGTGTTTCTTCGTACTCGTGATAGTTCAGGTAGTCGTAGAGCTCCATTCGGGTCTGCATGTGTTCTACCACGTCTTTTTGGTGGCCCTTGTCGAGTACCTCTTGATAGACCATTTCAGCCGCTTTATTCATTGCTCGAGTGGCAGTCAGTGGGTACAAGATCATATTTACCCCATGCGTGGCCAACTCTTCTTTGGCGAACAAGGGCGACATGCCAAATTCAGTCATGTTAGCCAGTAACGGGGCATCGATTGCTTCGTCATAGGCCTGGTATTCGTCCAAGCTGGCCATCGCTTCAGCGAAGATACCGTCTGCGCCTGCTTCAATATAGGCGCCAGCTCGATCGATTGAAGCTTGCAAACCTTCAATCGCGTAAGAGTCGGTGCGCGCTAAGATGAAAAAGTCGTCATCGGTTTTAGCATCAACCGCTGCTTTAATACGATCGGCCATCTCTTGCAAGGAAACAATCTCCTTATTAGGTCGGTGTCCACAACGTTTTTGGGCAACTTGGTCTTCGATATGCACAGCCGCTACGCCCGATCGAATTGATTCTTTGATGGTTCGAGCAATGTTAAATGCACCGCCCCAGCCAGTGTCGATATCGATTAACAGTGGGGTATCAACTACGGCAGTTATGCGCCGAGCATCTTCCAGTACGTCATTCATACTAGTCATGCCAAGATCAGGTAATCCATAAGAGGCATTAGCACATGCACCACCGGAAATATAGATCGCTTGGTGGCCAATCTTGCTTGCCATTAATGCAGTGTAAGCATTAATAGTACCGACAATCTGTAATGGTGAATTGTTTGTTAGTGCGCTTCTAAAACGCTTTCCTGCAGATGAATGACTCAATCTTTGCCTCCGTAATATGGGTTAAATGCTCAGCATCAATAATAAAATTTTTCTTAATTGGACTTAGGTCTGGTTGCTAGTGTCTGATAAGAACTCGCGAATTGATGCTTTAGCTCTGGATATATGGTGGCGCATTACCATTTCGGCGAGCGCTGAGTCGCGTTGTTCAATTGCGTCAAATAGTTGTTGGTGTTCGGTTAGTGCGCGATTAGAGCGAGTTTTGAAACGACTGGTTTGTACTCTGAACATTCGTATTAAGTGATACAGTTCATTGCACAATTGGTGTGCTAATAACCGATTGCCGCTGCCTTTAATGATTTGATAATGAAAATCAAAGTCGCCTTCTGCTTGCATGTGTTCACCGTCAGTACTATCAAAGTGCTCACGGTGAACCATAAGTAGACTGCGTAACTGCTCAATTTCTTGCGCACTCATGTTTTTCGCCGCTAAAGCCGCGGCCTTGCCTTCAAGGGCTTCACG
>CAWUWF010000058.1:0-13441 GCA_963925935.1 uncultured Arenicella sp.
ACTTATCAAGGTCACTTATGTTTGGGATTCCACCTTCTGCCATGTCCGGCCGGCCACCACCTCTACCATCGGCCAATGCCGTTAGATGTTGTATTAACTTGCCTGCTGGGTAGTCTTTGGAGATCGCTTTGGCTACCCCAGCGGTTATCTTAACCTTACCTTCTACCTCCGCCCCGAGAACAATAATTCCATTCGTGTGCTGATCTTTGAATTTATCTATGGTGCTGCGCAGTAGGTCCTTATCGGCACCTTCCATGCGACTCACTAATACAGCCACGTCGCCTATCTGTTTGACCTGAGAACTAAGGTCTTGACCACCACCACTGGCGATCATTTCCTGCAGTTTTTTCTTATCAAATTCCAGCGTTTTGATATTATCTTGTAATTGAGAAAGCCTCTGCGGTATGCCTTTGGTATCAATCTTCAAACTGACAGATAGGTCTTGCAATACTGTCTGCTGCTCATTAACCCACTGTAGTGCACCTGCTTGTGTAAGTGCTTCTATCCTCCTTACCCCAGCAGCAACACCAGACTCTCCGATTATTTTGAAAAATCCAATCTCTGAGGTATTAGAGACATGCGTACCCCCGCAAAGCTCCAGAGAAAAGTCAGCCATAGAAATCACCCGGACCTCAGCACCGTACTTTTCTCCAAATTGAGCCTCTGCTCCAGCAGATTTAGCATCATCAATCGGCATAACTGCCGACGTAACGGCTTGCTTGGCAAATATTTGCGTATTAACCTTTGACTCAACCTCTGAAATCTCAGCGGCAGTGACTGGCGCATCATGCGAGAAGTCAAACCTGAGTCGCTCGGCATTTACTAATGAGCCTTTCTGGATGACATGTTCACCGAGCACTTGCTTCAGCGCCGCATGCATTAGATGCGTTGCTGAGTGATTTGCTGCGATGGAATAACGCGCGGTTGGATAAACTTCCAATTCAACTTTATCACCGATCGAAACCGAACCACTCACCAGCCTGGCAAAATGCATAAAGGCACCATTAGGCAGTTTTTTGCAATCAGTCACATTGAGTCGCAAGCCAGTATTTTCGCTAGATTTGATGTGACCGACATCGCCAACCTGGCCACCCCCTTCTGCGTAAAAAGGTGTGCTGTCCAGCACTAATATCAAAGTCTGCTTATCCGCTTGCTCTGTTACTCTATCAACACTCTGATCACCTAATTGAATGGCAACTATCTTCGCCTGACCCTTAAGCTCGGTATAGCCTATGAACTGGGTAGCTGAGTCGACCTTAATCGAGATTTCGTTTTTACCTGCAAACTGACTGCCCGCACGAGCTCGCTCGCGCTGCTGCTGCATCAAAACCTCAAAACCTTCCTGATCAATGGTCAACTCTCGTTCACGAGCAACGTCTGCAGTTAGATCCGCTGGAAATCCATACGTATCGTATAAAAGAAACACCAAATCACCTGGAACCGTATCGCCTTTCAGCTCAGACGTTTTTTGTTCAAATATTTTCAGGCCTTGCTCTAACGTTTCAGAAAATCGAAGCTCCTCTTTTTTGAGTGCAGCTTCAATTACCGATTTTTTACTGGTCAATTCAGGATAGGCCGGCCCCATTTCCTTCTCCAAGGCTGCAACCAACTTATAGAAGAATGGCGTTTCGCCTCCTAATTGATAACCATGTCGAATTGCCCGACGAATAATGCGTCTTAATACGTAACCTCGACCCTCATTCGACGGTAAAACCCCGTCTGCGATCATAAATGAGCACGATCGAATATGATCTGCGATAACTCTAACCGAATGATGGCTACGATCTTTAGTCCCTATCACTTCACAAATTGATGTGATTAGATTGTCGAACAGGTCAATTTCATAATTATTGTTAACGTGTTGCATCACTGCAGCGACGCGCTCTAACCCCATGCCTGTATCAACCGAAGGTTTTGGTAGAGGCTCTAAGGTACCATCGCTACTGCGGTCGTATTGCATGAATACTAAATTCCAAATTTCAATATAACGATCGCCGTCTTCCTCGGGTGTCCCGGGAGGGCCGCCCCAATACTGCTCACCGTGATCGTAAAATATTTCGCTACAAGGACCACAAGGGCCAACATCACCCATCGACCAAAAATTATCTTTCTCTCCAATTCGTGAAAGACGCTCTGGATCGACACCAATCTCGTTCAGCCAAATATCTTCGGCTTCAGGATCTTCTTCAAATACGGTTATCCAAAGCTTTTCAGCAGGCAAGCCCAATTCAACAGTAAGAAAGGCCCATGCGTATTGAATGGCTTCGCGCTTGAAGTAATCGCCAAAACTGAAATTGCCCAACATTTCAAAAAATGTATGGTGACGTGCGGTGTAACCAACATTCTCTAAGTCATTATGCTTGCCACCCGCGCGCACACAGCGCTGAGATGTCGTGGCACGAGTGTAATCGGCCTGTTCATTACCCAGAAATAGATCCTTAAATTGGACCATGCCTGCGTTGGTAAATAATAAAGTCGAATCATTACCCGGCACCAAGGAGGAGCTAGCTATGGGTTTATGCCCGTGTTGGGCAAAATAATCTAAAAAGCGTTGTCTTAATTCAGCAGTTTTCATAAAGTAAATGGCTCACTTCGCGGTCACCGAAATGGTCACAGCGTGAAAGCGTTATCTATTATTTGTAGTTTTATTTTGACGATCAACGATTGTCTTTTTCATAGATCTCTACTGGAAAACCTAGTCAGATAAATATAAAAAAGAGTTAGCGGCAATCGACCCAAAGCAAGCTTACCTGAATACGCTCCATGTTGAAGCCCCTACTCTGGATAAATCATGCTCGGTTACGCAAACTATTATAATCGTTAAACAAAGCTAGATCACACTTTTCTGCTGTTGAAATCAGTACTTAAATGAAGATCAGCCCGCATGAATCCTTGACCAGACGCAATGGACAAATCGAATACGAAAATATAATTTAAGGTCAGCACCTTAATCTAAACTATCTATAGGTAGGTGCGGGAACCACTACTTGAATATGCTCCATGCTAAAGCCTCTGCCTTGCATAAACCGGGCGCGCTTCGCCCAAGTTTTATAATCTTCTATGGGGCCGTCTCCATACTTTCTTAAATATTGCTGCTCAGCACTCTCGTACCAGATAGCAGAATTCACATCCAAGTAATCATCTATAATATTGTTTTCAATACCTTTTTCACTTAATTCAATTTTAATCTTATTCGGGCCAAAGCCTCTATTCTGACGTGACCGAACAAAGGTCTCGGTAAATCTCTGATCAGACAGATACTTATTGGTTAGCAGCTCATCGACTACTGCATAGACCAAATCAAGAGATTCACACTTCAGCGATAGTTTTTTAATTATCTCTCTTACACTGTGTTCGCGCATAGAAAGCAGACGAATTCCTTTCGCCATAAGCCGCTTATATTCCTTCTTTATTTGATCTGCACTCTCTATTGCCGTGCTGTCCGCGTTACTAGTCGAATCATTTTCCGGCGTCTTTGCGCGTCGCCGCGCCCTTTTACCCTGGTTCTCGCCGCCTAAGGCTTCATCTGAAACCTTAGGCAATAAGAATGACTCGGCCTCTTCGAACGATAAGGAGTGCTTGCTTGGCGCGGCGTCTGAACTGCCCTGCGACTCATCAGCCGCCTTACTTGTATTAGGCTGGTCGGAACCGGGCCGGCTTATCTCAGCGATAAACCCCTCAGCACTGTAAAATAGGACGTCTGTCTCAAGCCCATTACTGGGCTTTTTGGCAGACGCCCTTTTACCTTTTGCAGAAGTTTTTCCCTTAATAATTCTCATTTAAAATTACCGCAGCCAAATGAGTCATAATATTAAAATAGTTAGGTTCTTATTCCTCTGATTCTGCAACAACGGCAGGAGCAACAACGGCATCAGCCACGTCTTTAGCTTTGCTTTTAGTCTTTACTTCATCGCCGATGCCCAATGCCGCCCTAATTTTAACTTCAATCTCATTTGCCATATCTTGGTGCTCTTTAAGATATTCACGTACATTGTCTTTTCCTTGGCCTATGCGCGTACCGTCGTAGCTATACCAAGCTCCTGATCTTTCGACAATATCATGCTCAACGCCTAAACCAATCAGCTCGCTTTCACGTGAAATACCTTCATTGTATAGAATCTCGAACTCAGCTTGTTTAAACGGTGGAGCCACTTTGTTCTTGACCACTTTTACGCGAGTTTGGTTACCATAAATTTCGTCACCCTTCTTGATAGCACCAATACGTCGAATATCTAAGCGAACCGAAGCATAGAATTTTAGAGCGTTACCACCAGTGGTGGTTTCTGGGTTACCAAACATGACACCAATCTTCATCCTAATTTGGTTAATAAAGATAACCATTGTATTAGATTTTTGAATGTTCGCTGTCAGCTTGCGTAGTGCTTGTGACATTAAACGCGCTTGTAGGCCCATGTGTGAATCACCCATATCGCCTTCAATCTCGGCTCTGGGTGTTAAGGCGGCTACTGAGTCGATAACGATGACATCTACTGCTGCGGATCTAACCAGCATATCGGTTATCTCTAGCGCTTGTTCACCCGTATCTGGTTGCGAAATAAGCAAATCCTCTACATTAACACCTAGCTTGCCCGCATATTGTGGGTCAAGTGCATGCTCTGCATCGATAAAGGCAGCAGTACCACCTAGTTTTTGACATTCGGCGATAACTTGTAGAGTAAGAGTCGTCTTACCTGATGATTCAGGCCCATAAATCTCAATGACTCGCCCTTAGGTAAGCCCCCTATTCCAAGCGCTATATCAAGCCCAAGGGAGCCCGTTGGTATTGCTTCAATACCCGCTCCAATTTCGGCATCACCCAAACGCATGACTGAGCCCTTTCCATATTGTCGTTCAATTTGGGTTAGCGCTGCGGCTAATGCCTTTTGTTTATTATCATCCATTGTTTTCTCCGGCGATTTAATAAAATATAATTTGTTGGCTTATTTAAGCGCTTGCTTATCTAAGTATTTGATATGTTGATCGCGATTTGCTTATTCTGCATTTCGGCAACCACTGTTAATTTGTACACTGATAATTTATACAGTACTTTGGGCGTTGTCAACTAAATTTAAAAGATATGTGCAATTAAAAAAATCGTGGCAATAGTGGCTCCGCACCCTCATGAATTACTTGTTTAGTATCAGTCAGATATAACAATAAATTACGCTGATACTTTATCTTAAAAGACTCAACATTATCACTAAATCAGTAATGCGGAGGACGTTCATCCTCGACATGATGATGACTATCGTCTTTATCAAAGCCTCCTTTCAATTTATCGGACATCAAAGCAAGCTGATTTTTTAGCGTATCAAGCTCTCTCTGCTGCTGATAGTGCTCGTCGCTTAACTTGCTTAAGGCATCTTCTAAAAATGCCACTTTAAATTCGAGTTCCTCAACAGAACTCAGCAATTTCACATCTAAATTACTCATCATCAGCCTCAATCCAATCTCGGGTTCTGTCTACGGCTTTATGCCAGCGCTTTAGTAAACGTTCAATATCCTTAGGGTCTCTTTGGGGGGTGAATTCGCGATCAATCTCGCGCACTTTACTGAGATCATGCATGTTCCAATAACCAACCGAAAGACCCGCTAGATAGGCGGCACCCAATGCCGTTGACTCCAATACTTTGGGGCGCGTCACCGGCGTCTGTAAAACATCGGCCTGAAACTGAGCCAAAAAGTTATTCGCAATCGCCCCGCCATCTACATTTAGTTGGCTAAGCTTAATACCACTGTCGTTCTGCATTGCATTCAACACATCGTATATTTGATAAGCTAGCGATTGTAATGTCGCCTTGGCAATTTCAGGCTTCCCAGAATCTCGAGTTAGGCCAAAAATAGCCCCGCGCGCATACATATCCCAATACGGCGCCCCAAGCCCGGCAAATGCCGGCACCACCACCACATTGCTCTCAGGATTTGCTTGCTCTGCAAGGGCTTCTGAATCGCTGGCAGTGGTTATAAATTCTAGTTCATCACGCAACCACTGAACCGCCGCACCACCGATAAACACACTGCCCTCTAAGGCATAGGTAATCTGACCATCAATCGACCACGCGATAGTACTCAGTAAGCCCGACTTGCTATCAATGCGCTCGGCACCGGTGTTCATCAATAGAAAGCAACCGGTGCCATAAGTATTTTTAGCCATGCCACGCTGATAACAAGTTTGCCCAAATAGCGCTGCTTGTTGATCACCCGCAACGCCCGCAATAGGCACTTCGCTACCTTGAAAAGAGACACTGCCAAAATCGCCTGAACTATCACGAACCTCTGGCAGCATAGAACGGGGAATGGTGAACAACTCAAGCAAGTCGTCATCCCACTCCACATTATTGATGTCTAGCAACATTGTTCGGGCCGCATTACTTGGGTCTGTGGCGTGTACGGCTCCTTCGGTTAGCTTCCAGATAATCCAAGTGTCGACGGTACCAAACAGTAAATCACCGGCTTGGGCGGACTGACGCGCTCCTTCTACATTATCCAGAATCCATTGCACCTTGCTAGCCGAAAAGTAAGCATCGATCACCAGGCCCGTTTTTTGCTGTATTTTATCGGTCCAGCCAGCCGCCTTTATTTCATCGCATCTACTGGCGGTTCTGCGATCTTGCCAAACAATCGCATTGTAGACCGGCACGCCAGTATGTTTATTCCAGACTACGGTAGTTTCACGTTGATTCGTAATGCCAATGGCGGCAATGTCGTGCGGCCTTAAGTGATGACCCGCAACCAGGCGTTGCAGCACACCAAACTGAGAATCCCATATCTCATTGGCATCGTGCTCTACCCAACCCGGTTTTGGAAAATACTGAGTAAACTCTTCCTGTACGACATCAACAATATCTGCCGCATAATTAAATAAAACAGCTCTAGAACTTGTCGTGCCCTGGTCGAGCGCAATGATCATTTTGTCATTCAATTGATGCTTACCTAAAACTTTAAGGTTTATGTCTAATTTCCATACCCGGAACTAGCCGCTCTGGAACCCGCATTTTAACTGACCTAAAAAAATTCTGGCAGCCTATTTAAGGAACCTCTGATTATCTCTGGCCTGCTGGCATGAATGCAGACAAGTGGTGTGCTTACATACAAACAGCATATCAAACCGATGGTGTGTTTGGCGTTATACTTCAACTTATTATCAGCATTTTTGTTAGCTAGAATTCAATGTCCAAAATCGTATTTTTAGACCGCAGCGCACTTGCGGCCAATATTCAAATCCCGCGTATTAGAGGCTGTAGTGATTGGCGCAATTATTTAACAACCAGCCCAGAGAAGCTGGTCGAGCATATTGGTGACGCAGAGGTGCTGGTGCTGAGCAAAGTGCCTATCAGCCAGGAATCGTTGGCGGCCTGCCCCAAGGTTAAGCATATTGCGGTAATGGCAACGGGTTACGACATCATTGACCTCGACGCGTGTAAGCAATACAGCGTCAGCGTAAGTAATATACCAAGCTACGCGGCAACCAGTGTTTCAGAACATGTCATTTCAGTTGCGCTCTGCCTTAGACGAGAGCTTATTCAGTATCGCGCGCAGGTAATTGATGGCGCTTGGCAACGCAGTCCTGCTTTTTGCTTATTCGATAAACCAGTTAATGATTTAGCCGCTAGCACTTTTGGCGTCATTGGTTTTGGAGAACTCGGCAAAGCCACCGCAAAGCTAGCCCATGGTCTGGGCATGAATGTGGTATTTTGTGCGCGTTCGCAGCAAACATCTGAATATGCTACACAACTCAGTTTTAATGAAGTGATTAGCAATGCAGATGTTATTAGCGTTCATTGTTCGTTAAACCCCAGCACTGAAAATTTAATCAACACGACTCAATTCAAACGTATGAAATCGTCTGCCATCTTAATCAATACAGCCCGCGGCGGAATTGTAAACGAGGCAGACCTAGTAGATGCTATTGAATCAAATCAAATAGGCGGCGCCGGCATTGATGTGTTGCGCCACGAGCCACCCAGCGACAACGAACCCCTACTTAGACTTGCAAGCCGTACAAACGTAATCATCACACCGCACTCTGCCTGGCTTAGCGAGCAGTCAATGCAGTCTTGCGCTGAGATGCTGGCAGATAATATCGAAGCATATTTAAGCGGCAATCCAATTAATCTAGTGCCCCTACCACAAATACTTAAAACAGAAGATTAGAGCAATGAAGTTATCCAAGTTTGGTCAAAAGTTCACCCGCGAATCGGGCATCAATCAATTAATGCAAGACCTTGGTGATGCACAAGCGTCAGGTCACCCCGATCTATGCATGTTGGGCGGTGGCAATCCGGCTTCGATTGCGCAAGCACAAGAATTGTTCGGACGCGAGATGAAAGCCTTAATCGATAATGGTCTGTTTGAAAAAATGGTGGGTATCTATGATGGTCCGCAAGGAGAGCAGTCATTCAGAGAGGTGTTATGCGGTTACTTAAACGAACAATTTGATTGGAATGTAACGCCAGCCAATATCTCTTTAACCAATGGCAGCCAGAACAGCTTCTTCTATTTATTTAATGCACTCTCTGGTGAAATGGCTGACGGCAGTAAAAGGAAGATTCTATTTCCGCTTTCACCCGAATATGTGGGGTATGCCGATTCAGGCCTGAGCGAAGATATGTTTTCTTCGCGTCGGCCAAAAATTGAGCTGCTTGAAAATCGTCAATTTAAATATCGAATAGATTTCGACGAACTCGAGATCACCGACGATATTGCCGCTATTTGTTTATCGCGCCCCACCAATCCCACTGGCAATGTGGTCGGTGATAATGAACTAGCCAAACTTAGCCGCCTAGCAGAACAACACGGCATTCCATTAATTATAGATAATGCCTATGGGCAACCATTTCCCAACGTTATTTATAGCGAGGCATCAACGCCTTGGAATGAAAATATCGTCTTATGTATGTCTCTGTCTAAGTTAGGCCTGCCCGGCGCCAGAACCGGCATCGTCATTGCCAACAAGGAGATCACCAATGTAATCTCATCTCTGAGTGGCATCATCACCCTAGCGCCCAATAGTGTTGGGGCGGCATTAATGACCCGCATGATCGAGGACAGAGAAATTGGTCATCTATGTGAGGAGATAATCAAACCGTTTTATCGCGACAAACTAAGTGCCGCAACCTTACTGTTCGACGAGCATTTCGGTGACCTACCAGTGCTAATGCACAAGCCCGAGGGTGCATTCTTTCTGTGGCTATGGCTACAAGACTTGCCAATTAGCACTCAAGAACTTTACCTGAGGCTAAAGAAAAAAATGGTTTACGTGATTCCCGGCGAAGAATTTTTTATTGATATCGACCCAAATTGGGCGCATACCAAACAATGCATCCGTATTAACTACGCCATGCCGGCTAAAAGTATACAGCGCGGCTTTTCGGTAATTGCAGATGAATTAAGGGCTTTATACGCCGACTAAACACCTGTTAGACGGTAACTAAGCTCCTTAGCTGTCTTGCTGGGTCAACCATTGATGAACTTGTTCGCGCTGGTTCAACACAAACAATAGTATTACATCACCCGGTGCAGCCAAACTTAGCGCATGCTTAGCCCCACTTAAGGGGTCACTGCTTATCGATGAGGCGTGTTGGGCAACTCCGTGTTCACTCAGAGCGGCCTGCACAATAACGGGAATATCGCCTAGCTCTCGCCCCCGCAAGTAAACTTCCAACTCGGAGATAATATAATGCTCTGCACCGAGCTCAACTACCGCGTCGGTTAAATTTCGAATATCCTGATCACTTCGGTCACCGGCGTGTCCAAACATCACAATACGTTTGTTAGCAGGCATATGCTTAACCATCGCCACCACAGCGCGCATACTATGCTCGTTATGGGCGAAGTCGACAATCACTGTTGCGCCATTTACTTGATACTGATTACCTCGCCCTGGATTATCTTGCGCATCGCTGCCAAAACTCTTAAGCCCAGCTCGGATTGATTGAAATGGTAATTTCAGTGCCCTGCTTAGCCCAACCACACCCAATGCATTTTCAATATTATGCCGAGCTGAACCATTAAAGGTCATGGGAATATCCGAAATCATCGCAATCTCTTCAAACAAGCCATTGGCATGATAGACAATCTGCCCTGATCGTACGAAAACGGCTCTGCCACCATTCTCTATTTGTTGCTGAATTAGAGCATGGTGTTGATTAACACTAAACCAGCATAGCGTGTTATCCAGCTTACTGGCTTGCGCAACAACCAAGTCATTATCAGCGTTCACCACCAATATACTGTTGTTGGCGAGCGCCTTAGCAACAATAAACTTTACCTGCGCCAACTCTGCGACAGTATTGATTCCATATTGACCTAAATGATCGCTGGCTACGTTGGTTATCAAGGCCGCGTCGACACGTTCAACGGGTAATCCTCGGCGTAGCAAGCCGCCTCGCGCCACCTCTAAAAAGGCAATTTCGGTACGCGCATCTCTAAGCAGCATACGCGCGCCACCTGGGCCGGAATAATCACCATGATCAATAACAACGTCGCCAACCTTAATAAAGTCGGTAGAGGTGACACCCGCATTCAGCCCCGCTGCTATCGCAATCTCAGCAGCCAAACGCACACTGGTAGACTTACCGTTGGTTCCGGTAATTAGAGCTGTGGGTATGTCCTTAAAAGATGCCCAATCGATAGACTCTAACCTCGGCAGTGCGGTTACCGGCCACACCTTAGCGCTCGCGCCCATGCCCAAACTCAAATCATCATCGTCAGACAAACAGCTAACCTGTTCTGATTCTGCTGCCCCAATAATGGCTAACAGCTTAGGGTTCAGCTCAGCCGCCAACTCAGATTTTATCTCGGTTAAGCGTGTTTGCCAATCTGGCAATGATTCATTTTGAATCTCAGCCGAAGTACAATGCCATGCCAGTTCGGCCAATTCGCAGGCACTATACAAGGCATCAAAAGGCGCACATATCGCCATATTAGCGCCATCGGCATGCAATCTATAGACACTGCGCCGCGGCCAGTTAAGCCCTTCAAGAAATTGATGAACCCATTTTTGCCAAGTTTCGACCACAGACTGCTTATCAACATCGGCAATCAATACATCGACAATAGCCCCAGGCAAATCCCACAATAGGTTCGGCCCGGTTAGACGACGTACTTCATCTAATTGTAACTTCATAAGAGAAACTCGCTTTGGCCGTTACGCAATCTAATCTGAATCTTCATTGCGCTCGACGACCAGCCGAACTCCTCGCTCATCGTGCACTATGCTCTGCCCGGTTTCTAACTCAAATGTAGTTTCGATCGGCTGGTACAGTTTCTCTGGGAAGTCTTGCGAAGGCTCTTCATCACTTGACTCAACTTCTTCACCTTCATTAAAATTCACAATCTGCTTCCAGCTCCGAGTAATTTCGTCACCCAGAATTATTAGTAAATCTCCACTTTTACAGTCTTCTAAACCTTTATTAATCGCATCAACTTCGGGTGGTATTACCTGAATTTGTGATTCCGAAATACCCTCACCAAGTAAGGTTTGCTTTAATAACTCAGGCACTTCGTCACTGCCGCGCCCACGTCGATTGTCATCTGCTTTACAAATAAACTCATCAAAACACTTAGCAACGATTTTCGCGGCTTCAATAATATCTTGATCACGTCGATCGCCGGGCATCGAAATAACGATACGGCGCTTGCCCTTTGGCTCTAAGCGAGCAGCCAAATCAGTAATACTCTGAATCGCAGCAGGGTTGTGTGCATAATCCAAAATCACTTTAAACGGTAGCTCGTCATAGATATTCAAGCGACCCGGCGCTTGGTAGAACGAGGTATTAAAGATGCGCAAGCCTTGTCGAATGTCCTCCAAGGATGTTTCAAAACTATAGGCAATGCCTGCTGCAAACATAGCATTCTGAACATTATGTAACGCTTTTCCTTCAATGGTCGCAGGAATTAAATGCGTCCAAAGTAATGGAAGATGGGCGCCTTTATCATAAATAGTAATCATCTCACCATTGATACCTTTTTCTAGTACCACTGCCATGCCGCCACTGCGAATGTGTTCGCGAACTAAGCCATGACCAGAATCCATGGTGACATAGCAAATATTCTTAGCATTGCAAAAATCTGCCATTTGCAAACACAATAAATCATCTGCGTTTAGTACCACGCAATCGTTAGCCACTTCGACCACTACGCGTTTAATCTCGGCAAGTTGCTCTACTGTATCCACGCCACGCAAACCCAAATGGTCTGCAGTAACGTTTAGACAAGCGCCGACATTACACTCGGTATAACCTAAGCCACGCTTAACAATTCCGCCTCGAGCGGTTTCCATAATCGCAAAATCGACACTTGGGTCACGCAATACTATTTGCGCTGAAGTTGGCCCGGTCATATCGCCTTTCACCGTTATTAGCAAGTGCTTACGCCCTAGGGCTTGCGGAGCGTATAACTCAGCATTTTTAACTAAGGTTAGATGATTAAAGATCTTCATTTGATTCAAATTTTATTGGGTAAATGAGTGCCAAGTAGACTGTATTCTCAGCCTTGCTAGCGCAGCGGAATGCTAATGCAAGCAGCCATGCAGGCATAGTGTTTTTTGTGCGATCAAGTCAAATATTTTAGTGATAATCCTGCCAAAGCTCGCATTATTGTTTATTCTAGCAAAAGTTCACGCCGCAACAGCATAGCAAACCTCGCGGCGCTGAAGATAACAATAAATCTCAATATCAAATGAGGATCAACATGAACAGCAAACTAACAAATTCTCTTTTCTTTATACGAATATCCGTCGCCCTAGTGTTAATAATGTGGACGATTGATAAAATCATAAATCCAGCTCATGGTGTAGGGGTATTTTCTCACTTCTATTTTATTTCAGGGCTAGAAGATCAAATCATGATCACTATCGGCCTTGCCGAACTAGTGCTCATCGCACTATTTTTAATTGGTCGCTTCAAAAACATCACTTATTTATTGGTATTGATTATCCATGGCGTTTCAACTATCACGCCGTATGCAAACTACTTAGACCCATTCAAGAGTCCTAACCTTCTATTCTTCGCCGCTTGGCCAATGTTAGCCGCATGCTACCTGTTGTACCTATTTCGAAAGGAAGACACCAAGTTTAATCTATAGGAGATTTAACGGTTCGCGAGTGCCAATTACTTAGGCTAAATCAATAGCCCTGCCTTAAGAGTAATATTTCCCTGTATTTGGCGTTAAAAAGCATTGAACTTTTAGGCGAGTTAACACTATAATCGCGCCTCGTTGATGCTAGGCCGGGATGGCGGAACTGGTAGACGCGCCGGATTCAAAATCCGGTTCCTTCGGGAGTGTCGGTTCGATTCCGACTCTCGGTACCATTGACGAAGCAAGAAGCCCCTTAATTGGGGCTTTTTTGTGGGTGAAACAGCCGTATTTACTCGATCTGCGTGAACATAATATCCAATAGAGTTTTTTAATATTCCGTGACATCCAGACTTAAAGGGGG
>CAWUWF010000059.1:0-5348 GCA_963925935.1 uncultured Arenicella sp.
AACATTTTGGCATGTGTTTTTTGCCCGACCATGCCGTAGATCACGTGCGCGCCTGATTCTTGTAGCCTTTGCGCCGTGGTTAAATTATTTCGTTCATCAAAGCGAGCCATTAGTTCGACTATGACCGTCACTTCTTTACCAGCTCGCGCAGCATCACACAGGTATTGAATCACGATAGAGTCCGAGCCGGTACGATATAAAGTCTGCTTTATAACGAGAACATCTGGATCGTTAGCTGCTTGCTTTAGCAAATCCACCACCGGGGAAAATGATTGAAACGGGTGGTGCAGTAAAACGTCACCCGCCTTCATTGCCTCAAATACACTAGCGTATTGACTAATAAGCGTTGGGATTGATGGCGTGAAGTTCGCGTATTTAATTTGCGGTCGATTGACCAGATCTGATAGGCCCATCAAACGATTCAAATTTACTGGCCCATTGACTTGATAGATAAACCGCCTGTCGAGCTGAAACCGTTCCTTTAGGAACTTGATGATTTTCTTTGGACATTTATGCGAAATTTCTAAGCGTACTGCTTCGCCATAAAGCCTTGACGGAAGTTCTCCTTCTAACGTTCGAGCGAGATCCTCAACTTCTTCTAAGTCGACATAGAGGTCACTATTGCGGGTGATTCTGAATTGGTAACAACCGAGAACCTCTACGTTGCTGAATAGACTCGCAATATTGGCGTGAATGATCGACGAAAGGTAGACGTACTCGTATTCGCTTTCGCCTAACTTTGAGGGTAGTTTTATGAAGCGTGGCAGTGCTCTGGGTGCGGGTACTACTGCAATGTTGTGTGCGTCATCGCGCTCAGGATCATACAGGTCTACTACAATCCCTAAGCCCTTGTTTATGGTCAGCGGGAAAGGGTGCGCTGGATCCAGTCGAATTGGGGTCAGAATTGGTAAAACCTCTCTCTTAAAAAAATGTTTTAGCCATTTTTCTTGTTCGGGAGACCAGCGCGCCCTTGTTAAGAAGTCGATGCCATGTTTCTTTAGATCTGGCAGAATTGAATTGTTTAGAGCCTGGTATTGTAGATCTATCAATTTATGGGTCTGTGTACTGATTTGATCTAATGCTAAATTCGGAGTAAGACCGTCTATACCCTCAGCCGATAGATTGCTTTGTGCTTTGGCCTTTAAACCAGACACTCTGATCTCAAAATACTCATCCAGGTTCGACGAAAAAATGCACAAAAACTTCAGTCGTTCAAGCAGTGGTGTTTGAGGATCAAGCGCCATGTGTAACACACGCTCATTGAAGGCCAGCAGGCTTAGCTCGGGATTCAGGTACAGGTTCAATGTGTTTTTTTGAGTCATTTTTTGGGGTTAGATAGTATGCTTCACCGAGATGACAATAGTGTGTCAAAAATTGAAGTATTGATGCGCCGCCCCACGTGTTTCTGGACAATTCGTACAGTGCTCGTTATTACAGCCGCATGTGTTATATTCACGTTTTAAGATAACGTATTTTCAATGATTGTAGAAGTAAGCTAATTAGTTAATATGAAACAAACCGATGATATTCGTATCGCGGCGACCAAGGAATTGGTATCTCCCGCGCAGATTCACGAACAGTTCCCGCTAACCGTCGACGCAGCAAAGTGCACAGCTGATGGGCGTAAAGAAATTCAAGAAATCATGACAGGTGACGATGATCGCCTAGTTGTGGTGGTTGGGCCATGCTCGATTCATGATCCAGAATCGGCCCTCGAATACGCGACGAAGTTGGCGGGGCTCAAGGCAGAGTTAGCCAGCGATCTGGTGTTGATTATGCGGGTGTATTTTGAAAAACCACGAACCACTGTCGGTTGGAAAGGGCTTATAAACGACCCCGATCTAGACAGCAGTTATAAGGTTAATAAGGGCTTGGGTATTGCGCGCCAATTATTACTATCGATAAACCAATTAGGTGTGCCTGCGGGATGTGAATATTTAGATTTGATCACGCCTCAATATACCGGTGATGTGGTGGCTTGGGGCGCGATTGGCGCCCGCACTACTGAGAGCCAATGTCATCGGGAACTAGCTTCTGGCTTGTCTTGTCCAGTGGGGTTTAAAAATGGCACCAACGGCGATCTTAAAATTGCCGTAGATGCCATTGGCGCCGCGAGTAACCCACATCATTTCCTATCCGTGACTAAACAAGGGCGAACGGCTATTTTTAATAGTACTGGTAATGAATTTTGTCATATTATCTTGCGCGGTGGCAATAACCAACCTAACTATTCTGCGGAATATGTAGAGAAGTCCTCTGAGTTGATTGAAAAGGCCAATATTAAGCCAAACATAATGATTGATTTTAGTCACGCAAATAGCTTTAAAACGCCAACCCGGCAGCGTGAAGCCTGTGCCGACGTTTGTCGTCAACTTAGCTCGGGAGAGAGCCGCGTGTTTGGAGTGATGATTGAATCACATCTTGTGGAGGGTAGCCAGAATGTGGTGCAAGGGCAAGAATTAACCTATGGTCAGAGCATCACCGATGGTTGTATTGGATGGGCCGAGACAGAGGAACTTTGCCGTAGCCTCGCAAATGCGATACGATCAAGAAGACTGACAATAGCTGCATAGCAGTATTGGCGTAATATGGCCTAATAAAATGGTAGTTCAAATGGTAGTTAAACATATGTTCATTAATGGGAATAGGCACTAAATTGAAACGATTCGCTTTACTTGGGGAGCCGCTAGGGCATAGTCTAAGTCCGGTATTGCACAAGGCAATCTACCGTCAATTGGAAATTGACGACGCATCGTATCGAACGGTGGAATTACCTGAAGAACGTCTTAAAAGCTTCTTTACGGGGTTTAAGGTCGGCGGCTTTGACGGTGTAAATGTTACGATCCCGCACAAAACTGCGGTTATCCCACTGCTCGATGAAGTTGATAGTAAGGCTAAGCTAATCAATGCTGTCAATTGCATCAATCGCACTGGCAATAAATTAACTGGCTACAATACCGACTTGTTAGGATTCGCTTATTCTTTACGCCAAAACGATGTCAGTATTGAAGGCAATGAGTTTGCTATTATCGGCGCGGGCGGTAGTGCTCAAGCGGTAGGCGCAGTACTCGCTGAGGGAGAAGCGAAGACAGTCTCTATTATTAATCGAACAGTCGAACATGCCGAAGCCCTTAAACAGAATATTTTGACTTTGAATGACCAGGTAATAGTCAATATTGTTGATGAAAATGGCTTAATTGAAAGAGCCAAGCATCTTGATTGTGTGATCAACACTACTTCCGTTGGTATGTCACCTGAAACCAATGCTAGTCCCATCAATAGTGAGATTTTCAACGAAAACATTCTGGCGTTCGATCTAATTTACAACCCCTTGAAAACGCAGTTTCTACAAGCTGCTGAACAACGGGGGGCGTCTATTGTTAATGGGCTGCAAATGTTAGTTGCCCAAGCAGTCTACTCCGTTGAGATTTGGATGGGCGGCAATATAGTTGCTCATGTTGATATGAATGCGCTGGTACGAGACCTCGAAAAGAATATAAAATAGTCGCATCTATTGGCTCTTGCATTAGCTTAGCAGTAGTATAATGCGAACCTTTTTTTGCGACTAAGACCACGTTTTTAGCGACCAATACCATAATGACAAGCTCCAACTATCAAGTTATTCCACTTGAGTTAGCCGAACACTCATATGACATTACTGTCGGCTATGATTTGCGAAATAATTTAGCTGAGATGCTGAGCCCATGGAATCAGGGTCAGCAGTGGGTGGTTTTGACTCAACAACCTATCTTTGATTTTTATCATACAGTGATTGAATCGCTCCGATCTCAGGGTTTTAAAATAGCAGTGATCATTGTTCCGAGCGATGAGTCAGCCAAAAACATTCGCCATGCCGAAGCCGTTTGGACGCAGATGGTAGAACTTGGTTGCGATCGCTCATCGGTACTACTTGCCCTTGGTGGCGGCGTAGTCGGCGATTTAGGCGGCTTTGTTGCAGCCACCTATATGCGCGGAATCCCCTTTATTCAATTGCCAACGACTTTGCTGGCGATGATCGACTCAGCCATTGGCGGTAAGACCGCGGTTAATCTTGCCGCGGGCAAGAATTTAGTCGGCGCTATTTATCAACCCAAAGCTGTTTTAGTCGATCCTGGGTTTTTGCAAACACTCCCGCGAAGGAATGTGATCTCTTCATTGGGCGAGGCGATTAAATATGGTTTCATTCGTGATCGTTCTATTTTCGATATCATCAAAGCGCGTTTTGATGATTTATTGGTGCTGCAAGATCAGAGCCTATTAAGTGAAATAATCTCTAAGAGTTGCAAGATAAAGAGCCAGATAGTCTCCAACGATCAATTTGAAACAGGCGAGCGCAAACTATTGAACTATGGGCATACCATCGGGCATGCTTTCGAAACAATTCAAGAGTATGGAGGCCTATATCATGGCGAAGCGGTTCTCTATGGTATGAAATGTGCGAATTTCATATCACATAAAAAAGGCTTGCTGCCGAGCGATCAGTTTGCCGATGCGCAAGCTGTTCTGAATCTATTTTCTTTGCCCGAGTTGGGTGCAGTTGACCCGAGTAGGGTATTGGAAATAGTCGCGCATGATAAAAAAAATATTAACGGACAGCTAAGTTTCATCCTGCTTGACGCAATCGGAAATGGCGTAATCAACACCCAAGT
Organism: uncultured Arenicella sp.; assembly: GCA_963925935.1. Taxonomy (GTDB): domain Bacteria; phylum Pseudomonadota; class Gammaproteobacteria; order Arenicellales; family Arenicellaceae; genus Arenicella. Next base: position 4,650 of record CAWUWF010000059.1, read on the forward strand.
GACCGCTGATGATATTGTTGAAAGCGTAATGAGCTTAAGTTCAGGCGCTTAGTAATACGCACTATAAGATGAAAATATTAATAATTAATGGCCCAAATTTGAACTTGCTGGGTGAGCGTGAGCCAGAAATCTATGGGGCAGAAAGTCTCGCTGAGGTAAACCAGTGGATCGCCGCGCATAAGCTCGCAGCGCTGCATGAATTAAAGTTTTACCAAAGCAATCATGAAGGTCGAATAATCGATACGCTGCAGGCCCATCGACACTGGGCACAGGGTTGCGTTATTAATCCCGGTGGACTAACCCATTATTCAGTGGCCTTACGTGATGCTATTGCGGGTTGTCAGATACCTACCGTCGAAGTGCATATTTCGGATATACATGCACGTGAAGCGTTTCGGCATATTTCTATGGTTAAAGATGTTTGTCTAGAACAGATATCCGGTAAGGGAAAGCAGGGTTATATTGATGCAATTGTTAGATTGAGCGGCATTGATATCCATTAGCTTTATTCAAAACTTGGTTGTCGCAACGAAGTTGTCGCTCTGACTAGGGCGCGCGAAGTGTGGTTTATGTTTTTACGGATCGAGCATTTATCTGCAACAAGGATTAACCTTAGCCAAAAACAGGCAATAGTTTAAAGGTTCCTGAAATTTCAAGAAGCCCAACGATTACCGCAAATAGAAGTACAACATAAAGCGT
>CAWUWF010000060.1:0-10475 GCA_963925935.1 uncultured Arenicella sp.
GGCATGATAAACATTCCTTTATCCGAAAAAGCAGCATTGCGCATCGTTGGTTATCGCGATGATCAAGGCGGCTGGATCGACAATGTTCAACAGACGTTTACGCCTAATGGGCAAGTAATTGATAGAAATAACTCTGCTGGCTTTGGTCCATTTTTCAACCAATTCCCACAAACCAATATTCAGTCTGCTTCTAATGCTGCATTAGTCCAAGAAGATTGGAACGAAGCAACTTATGAAGGTTTCCGAGTTGGTCTCGCAATTGATCTTGCAGAAGATTGGAGCCTGTTACTTCAGCACACTAATCAAGAGCTAGACGTTAAAGGTTCTTTCGTGGTCGACCCAAGTTTGGGCGGTGCAGAAAGTTCAGCGAAACACGTACCTGAAAGAACTGTAGATGATTTTGGTTTAACCAGCTGGACGGTCGAAGGCCGAGTAGCGAACCTTGATGTTGTCTATACCGGTGGTTACTTAGATCGTGATGTTGACGCACTAGTCGATTATACGCACTACAATAATGGTGGTGGTTACATCACTTATTATCTATGTAGCGGTAATATTTATTCTGGTGATAAAGCGAATGCTCCTAATAATTGTTTCAATCCAACAAAACAATACGCGGACGCAAGTAACAATGAGCGCACCACACACGAAATTCGAATTGCATCAGATGAAGATCAGCGCGTTCGATTTATAGCTGGCGCTTACTACAATGATGTTGAAACGTCTCATTCAGGCGAATTTCAATACCTTTCGACTAATGACGCATTTAGCGATCACATCGTAAACTACTTTGGTTCGGGGTCTGCTTTTCAAGTTGGAAACACCACAATTCCAAATACCCCAGGCACGGTAACCAGTGGCCCACGTAGTCCGCTAACTACTTTTTTCAACGATTTTACTCGTACAGAAGAAGAGACCGCGTTCTTTGGTGAAATAGCGTTCAATATTAATGACAAACTGTCTGCATCAGTTAGTGCTCGTTATTATGATATTGAAACGGCATTGAGAGGTGCTTCTAACTTCTCATTTGGTTGTCGATATGGTGTGCCCGGTATTCCAGGTGCTCCAGCAGGAGCCGGATTTGGAAATGCCGCACCGACTGCGGATGGTCGCTGTAATAGTGACGCCTTCAGTAACGACGTAACGACGCGACTACAAACGCTGGGTCAGTTCGCGGCAACAGGCGATGATAACATTATCCTTGGTGCCACCAGCCCTAATGGCGCTCGAGATTTATTTCGAGGTGGCGGCAGTAATGCGGCGACTCTAGCAGCAATTAAGGCCGGAACTCTAGATGTTAGCGACGTCAACCCAGACGGTTCAACGACAGAGTCTGATACCATCTTTAAGGTTGCCCTAGATTACAAGGCAAGTGATGATCTATTGCTTTACGCTATTGTGTCCGAGGGATATCGACCTGCTACTCAGAACCGAAATGCTGGGCAGTTAGGCGCTAATCAATCAGGCGTATATCAGGGCTATGTTGTTCCGGTAGTTGCAGTAACGGATACTTTAACCAACTATGAAGTTGGTATGAAAGGCGATTTCTTTGATGGTCGGTTTCGTTTGAATGCTTCGTTGTACACCACTGAAATTAAAAACCTACAGGTATCTCGTTTTGATCCATCAAATGTAGCGTTCTTAGTGTTTATGGAAAACGTTGGCGATGCTGAATCAACGGGTATAGACGCAGATTTTCAATGGGCTGCAACTGATGCGCTGACTATTTCTGGCGCGTTTAGTCTTCTTGATACTGAGATCACTGCTTTGAATCCACAGTTACAAGGTGTAGCGGTGCCAGTCGGTTCAGAATTACCTCTAGCAGCAGCATTTTCAGGTAATATTCGAGCCCGTTATGATTTTGAGTTAGATAGTTTTGGTGGCTCACAGGCGTACGTAATGGCTGGTCTGACGTATAGAGGCGAATCAACTGCTGGTATTGTTGGCAGTGCTGATTTCTTCGATGACACAAGCTTACTTGCCTATGGCGCAACTTCCGGACTGTCAACGCAGAACGAAGGTGGCTCATTTGGTACGGTTAACACCTCTGCAGGATCATTGCCGGCGAACACTCGCTTTATCAATGAAGCTGCTACCACCATTAATCTAAGTGCTGGTATTGTCAAAGAAGCTTGGAAAGCTGAGTTATATGTAAATAACCTAACCAGTGAAGAAGGTCAGGTTATACAAACTGCGGGTAAGTTTACTGCAGAAACATCTACCCTTCGCCCTCGTACTATGGGTGCTAGGTTTACGTATTACTTCAATTGAGTTTTATGATTAAGTAATTGTATATGTGGTTTAATAAGGGCGAATTTCGATTCGCCCTTATTTTTTTGCCTCTTCCTTATTGAGGCCAAACAGGTTTTTTCACAGGCCTACTTAAAATATTTTCAGAGAGACCGCGACTTCTTCAATGACTAGTGAAAACAACATTCTGGAAGCTCAACGCCAGCTTCAACTTGGCAATTTAGAGTCTGCAAAAGGTATCGCAAATGCGGTGTTGGAAGAGGATCCTTTAAACATTGATGCAGTCTATACTAGCGCCGTTATCTCTAGACTCGATGGGGCCTTTGATGCGTCTTTAGCATTGCTAAAGACAGTCATCGAAGCGCAACCAGAGAATGGGCGCGCTTATCAAGAGCAAGCGCTGAACTTTTTATCAAAGAATGATCCACTCGCCGCTGGCCGGGCACTCGAACGGGCGGTTTCAATTGATCCATCGCTACTTCAGAGTTGGAAGTTATTGGTGGTGCTGTATCAAAAATCGAGTAGTGATAAGCATTTCGATGCGCAGCGACAAGTTGAGTTTTTAGAAACCTTGCCAGACGAGTTATTAACCGTCATCAGTTATTTAGCAAGCGATCGAATGGTTGAAGCAGAGCGACTCTGCCGCTATTTTTTAAAGTCGAATAAGACCCATATCGAAGGGATGCGGTTATTAGCAGAGATTGCGAACCGCAACAACATCCTTGATGATGCCGAGTTTCTTCTAGAAACAGCGGTGGAGCTAGAGCCGACTCATGTCGATGCAAATATTCAGTTCGCGCATATTCTATTGCGCCGACAACGCTTTCAGCAAGCTTATGATCAGGCCAAGAAGGTTTATAAGGACTTTCCACAGGCGAGCGATAGAACTAAGCCAGTGCTCGCATCAGCCTGTTTTGGGGTTGGTAAAAACGAAGAAGCGATTAAACATTTTAAGGAACTAATTGAGAATGATCCTGCTAGTCATTTGTTGCCGATATCCATTGGTCATATTTACAATGCAGAAGGCGATTCGGAAGAGGCAATCGACGCATTCAAAAAATCGTATGCAAACAAAAACGATCACGGTGATGCGTATTGGAGTCTTGCCAACACTAAATCGTATCGATTTGGCGAGAGTGAAATTACTGCTATGCAGTCAGTGGAGTCTGCTTCGGGGATAGCCTTAACCGATCGAATTCAAGTTTGTTTTGCCTTGGGTAAAGCATTCGAAGACCAAAAAGACTTTGCAAAATCATTTGAGTACTACCAACGCGGTAATACTCTAAAGCTACCTGAGACGCATCATTCGAAGGAGCAACTACAGAAACGCATAGATTCTCAAATAGAAATTTGTGATGAAGCTTTGTTCGAAAACCATAAAGGCACTGGCAACTTTTCACCGGACCCGATTTTTGTGGTTGGATTACCGCGTTCTGGCTCAACACTCTTGGAGCAAATTCTCGCGTCGCACTCGCGAGTCGATGGCACAATGGAGTTACATAATATCTTGGATTTGGCCAAGCGCCTGCGAGGCAGGTCAGAAACTGACGGAATTCCGCGTTATCCATCGATTCTTAATGAGTTGGAAGATTCTTATTTCGAACGCTTTGGCAACCAATTTATGCAGCAAACTCAGGTTTATAGAGAGTCGGCTCCATTCTTTATCGATAAGATGCCGAACAATTTTTTCCATATAGGGCTGATCAAGCTAATTTTACCTAATGCTAAAATAATTGACGCGCGCCGCCATCCAATGGCCTGTTGTTTTAGTGGCTTCAAACAGTTGTTCGGTGAGGGCCAGGAATTCTCTTATGGCCTTACTGAAATTGGTAATTACTATCGCCAATATGTAAAACTGATGGATCATTGGGGCGCTGTGTTACCCGACTTTGTACTCAGAGTGCATCATGAAGATGTGGTAGACGATTTAGAGACACAGGTGCGCCGCATACTGGATTTCTGCGGACTCGATTTTGAGCAATCTTGTGTCGAGTACCATAAAACCGAGAGAAGTATTCGCACGCCAAGTGCAGAACAAGTAAGGCAACCGATCTATCGATCTGGCCTTGAGCAATGGAAGAACTACGAGCCATGGCTGGAACCTCTAAAAGAGGCGCTTGGGCAGCCGATCAGAGAACATTACGCTATTGATTGAATGAATTTGTTTAGTGCCTGATGATTATTTCTCAAAAAAGTAAGTACATTTACTTCGCTGTAGCCAAAACAGCCACGCATTCTGTGCGCGAGGCACTTCACCATCATTCAAAGGACGGCGATTGGGAACAACAGGCTCTTTATGTCGATGAATCCATCGGGAAACAAACAATTCCCATCCCAGAAATAGCATCGATTGGCCATGGGCATATCAGTGTTACTCAGATAAAGCCGCATATTGCTACTGATCAGTGGCTAGAGTCGTTCAAGTTTGCGTTTGTGCGTAACCCTTTTGATCGCTTTGTTTCAGTCAGCTTTTTTCTAAATCGAAATAACCCAGAATTTTCAAACAACTCGCTGGCGTGGATGAAATCTGCATTACGTCATCCACGGTTCCAGCAACGAGTCTTGGTACGCCCACAGTACTTGCAATTGACCGACCAAGAATCGCATTTGGCGATGGACTATATTGGACACTACGAAGCATTGCAGGAATCGCTGAACTTCGTGAATGACGCTCTTAAATTCCCCAGAACTGCATTGAAGGTTAAGAATCAATCGGACCATGGGGACTATCGCTCATACTATGACGATGAACTGTTTGGCCTGGTCAGCGATTTTTATAAAGCCGATATCAAGCATTTTGACTACAAATTTTAATCGCTAGCGTCACTTTCAATTTTTCTAACTGGCCAAACAACAGGTTTGTCAGCATTCAATCCAACGACGAAAATTAGTCAGCTAGAAAATCGGCTCTTTGATCGGTGAATAGGGCTGCACGTAGGATGCGCTGCACAATAATAGGGTTAACCCCAATATTATTACTAGCTGTGACTAAAGTGCGAGGGTTTTGATGCATGCGATTTCTGGTTTGTTGCAGCAGCGCTTGGTAGTGAGGGATACCGGTAGAACGATATCCGTATTGAGTCCATATTTCGCGCCAGTCCTTAGCGAGTGCAACTAGCAGGTTTTGATATTCCGCGACAATATTCGGATCGTTATTGGCGTGACTACTGAAATCATCAATCAAATCTTGAGTTAATGCTTCTAACTCGCCTGGAGACATTACCGGAGATACGTTGAAACGTTCTGTTTTTATGGCCGGCGCAAGACCAGGCATATAAGCCAAGGGATCTAGCATTACCGAGCCGTAGTCTTTGTTTTGTGCTTTTCTGACCATAGCCCAAAATCGTGATGAGCCTGCGGTATCAAGCACTAAATGGGTTCGGTCATGCGGGTTTGAATTCACCACCTTGTGCTCGCGCCAGGAATCAAATATCCAACATTGACCTGCCTGCATGTGCATCTTTTCATCACCACAGTAAAAAATCACGTCTGGGTTGGTGATGATCGGTATATGGATGCGAACGCGGTTGTACCAATGATAATTAAAATCAACGTGGGGGCTAACTTGCGACCCACCCGCCAGGCGCATCAAGCGTGAGCGGGCAAACACTTCACCCATGTTTGCCATGATTTGTTGAATATACTCACATCGCTGCAAGTGAGGTGTGGGCATCATTCTGCCCGAAAACTCGTCATTGTCTTCGCCATTCAAAGACACCAGGGCAATAGCCGAGTTGCCTTCCATTCGGTTAGGGTGAGACATCCAATCTTGGTTCTGAAACTGCTTAAGTTCCTTAGCCAATTGCTCTGTATCGAAGGCGAATGGCAGGCGGACGAATGGTTTAGAGAGTTTCATTAACGGTTCGGTTTAGCAGATCGATGAACAATTATAGGCAGCCTTCTGGCTAGATATGGGTGGAGAAAAACTACTGCCACCCTGTCGTTATTATGTATTGGTGTAGTAACAGACTACCCAAATCCCAAACCATAAGCAAAGCATAGTTGAACACCTTCGTTGATTTATTTATAAAATGAAAGGCCCGAGTCTCGGAGCGATTAGCCAGTGACTAAGACCTCATGGCCTCTAGCCTGTCTTCCCTAGTGATCAGACGGCTTTGATTTCGAAGATATTGTAATAAATTCAGCCAAAATTGGGTTGTCCAAACGGCTCTTCAAACAACATAAACCCAAGTCAAACGGCTTGATGTAATTATTTGGTAGAATCTCGACGCGGTCTTTAACCGGGCTATTATCTATCACCACCAGAGGCGCAACACCAATCCCACAGCCCAAAGCAATCATGCTTACCAACGCCTCATGGCCAGAAACCTGCGCATAGACCTTGGGCCGCCCCACGTGTTTTTGACGGAACCAATTTTCAAACCGCTGTCGGGCAACACCATGCTCTGGCAATATGATGGGTATATTCTGCCAATCGATATTTTCTTTTTGTAACTCAGTTCTAACTGCACACTTTGTAGTCGGCGCGATCACCGCTAAGGGCACGCTAGCGATGGTTTGAAAGTAGATGCTGGCGGCGATATTATCGGTTCGCGCAGCAATCGCAATATCTACTTTTTTATTCTGCACTTGGTCAAAACCATCGGCGGCATCGCCGGTATCCAAGTTGATTTCAACTTTCGGTTGGGCGCGCCGGAAGCAGTCGAGTAGGGAGGGTAAATGGGAATACGACGCAGTTACCGAGCAGTAGATATTTAAGGTGCCAGAGAGTTCGGTTTGAGATTGATTTAGAGATCGCTTAAAGACATCCAGATGCTCGAATTGTTGGTCAACATAAAGTAGCAATTTGTTGCCTGCATCGCTCAGAATCACAGACCGATTATCACGTACGAATAACTGACAGTTCAACTCTTCTTCTAGGCGTTGAATGGTGCGGCTAAGAGTAGATGGGCTCACATGGCAAGCCTTGGCCGATTTAGCAAAGTGCAGGCTATTGGCAAGGTGTTGAAATAATTGTAGGGAGCGATCATCCATCAGGGTATTTTATCTAATAATTGTCATTGTTGCAAAAAATGCAATGCGATGATGTAAATATATCATTTTGAGCAATCAAAGAGATTGCGTACAATGCACGCAATCCGAAAATCGCTACGCGCAATGCGACCAGCAGTTGCGCTGCGCAAATAAATTTCAAGAACCATTAATGAGCCACACCATGTCAAACTACTTCAATACCCTAAGTTTAAGAGACCAGCTAAGCCAGCTTGGTAAATGCCGCTTTATGAATCGTGACGAGTTCACTGATGGCTGTAACTACATTAAGGACTGGAAAATAGTCATCGTTGGTTGTGGCGCACAAGGCCTTAATCAAGGTTTGAATATGCGTGATTCCGGCCTCGACATCTCATTTGTTTTGCGTGAAGCAGCAATCGCTGAAAAGCGCCAATCTTATCAATGGGCCACCGAAAACGGTTTCACCGTTGGTACTGATAAAGAGTTGATTCCTACCGCTGACTTAGTCCTTAACCTAACCCCAGACAAGCAGCATACAGCGGCGGTATCTGCAGTTATGCCAATGATGAAGCAAGGCGCTACTTTGTCTTACTCACATGGCTTTAATATCGTCGAAGAGGGCATGCAAATTCGCCCAGACCTGACTGTAATAATGGTTGCACCAAAATGTCCAGGTACTGAAGTTCGTGAAGAGTACAAACGTGGCTTTGGCGTACCTACCTTGATTGCAGTGCATCCCGAAAATGATCCCAACGGTAATGGCATGGCAATTGCAAAAGCCTACGCTTCAGCAACTGGTGGTGATCGTGCCGGTGTTCTTGAATCATCGTTTATTGCAGAGGTTAAGTCAGACCTAATGGGCGAACAAACCATTCTTTGTGGCATGTTACAAACTGCCGCTATTTTGGGGCATCAGCAACTAATAGCTCAAGGTATGGACGCAGCCTATGCACGTAAGTTATTGCAGTACGGCCTAGAAACCGTTACTGAGGGGCTTAAGCACGGCGGTATTACCAATATGATGGATCGTCTTTCGAATCCTGCGAAAATCAAAGCCTATGATATGGCTGAAAATTTAAAAGGTATCTTACGACCTCTATTCGAAAAGCACATGGACGACATCATTCAAGGTGATTTCTCTGGCACCATGATGAAAGACTGGGCAAACGATGATGCAGACCTACTTAGATGGCGCGCCGAAACAGCTGAAACCAGCTTCGAGCAAGCCCCTGATTGCGAAGACGAAATCACCGAGCAAGAATATTACGACAAAGGTATCTACCTAGTTGCGATGATCAAAGCCGGAGTAGAATTGGCTTTTGAAACCATGGTCGCGTCAGGAATAATCGCAGAATCTGCCTACTACGAATCACTACACGAGACACCGTTAATCGCAAACTGCATCGCGCGTAACAAGCTCTATGAAATGAATGTGGTTATCTCCGATACCGCAGAGTACGGCAACTATCTATTCAGCCACGCAGCCGTGCCGCTGTTACAAGAGCACGCCAGTAAACTGACCATGGAAGACCTTGGCGCGGGTGTAGACGCGACGGCAACCAACGTAAGCAATGTTCGTTTAATCGAAGTCAACGAAGCTATTCGCAGCCATAGTGTTGAAGTAATTGGTAAGAAGCTACGTGGTTATATGACTGATATGAAGCGTGTTGCGACTGCCTAGTTAATCGCTATGACTCACTAACCCTGGGCACAAAATAGAGCAGCTTTAGCAGCGAACCCGTCGACAAGTTTTGTCGGAGTTCGAGGTTGAATCTGCTTTTTTTGGTTATAGCTTTGGCTTTACCGTATGTGCCGAGCTTCTCGACTAACTGTAATAGTAAATAGTCTAATCTCCTAGGGCAGTGAATTTTAGTGCGTTTAGGAGGCGCGCTCGTTTACAGTCTTAAGGAAAAAACTGAAATGGAAATAATGGTTCAAAAAAACATAACAAGAAGCCAAAATAAACTCCATAGCAAGCTGTTCTGAGGGACGTCGCTATCGCTCCGCCCATTGGCTGGGCGTTAATTGCACTATAGATGTCATAACATTATAGCGTTATAATGCTATGAATGTTTTCTGAGGTGTAATAGTGAGTAATCTATCTAAACGTTCTACCGTCTATTTTGAGCCGGAGATTCATCAGGCTTTAAGGTTGAAGGCTGCGTCTTCAAATTCATCTATTTCTGAACTTATCGATGAAGCTGTTCGGCTTTCGATGAATGAAGATCAGGAAGATTTGGCTTTTTTCGTTCAGCGTGAGAATGAAAAAGAAATAAGCTACGAAGACTTACTTAACGACCTAAAAAAACATGGAAAGATTTAAGGTAACTTTCAGAAAGTCCGTTGCCAAAGATCTGCGTAGTATTCCTAATGCTAATGTAAAACGTATTCTCGACAAAATTGACTCTCTACGTGAGAACCCTAGGGCCGCTGGATGCATAAAGCTATCGGCACAAGAACGCTATCGGGTTCGACAGGGCTTATATAGAATAATCTATGAGATTCGAGATGAAGTGCTTGTCATCCATGTTGTTAAAATTGGTGATAGGTCTGTTGCATACAAAGGCAATTGACAAGAACAGAAACTTCGCGCCTACGGCTCGGACGCATTTAATGCGCCCGTTTTATTGGCGTCATGTATAAAAAAAGATAAAAAAATGGATTGGAAAATATTTATTACTATCTTTGCATCAGTCTTTATAGCAGAGCTTGGAGATAAAACACAACTAGCAACCATGCTATTTGCAACAGATAAGGAGGTTAGTAAATATACTGTTTTCTTTGCTGCATCAGCGGCTTTAATCGTCGCATCAGCGCTAGGCGTGTTAGCCGGTAGTTTGTTCTCAGAGTATATTAATGAAAAGTATTTGCATTATATAGCGGGCGCTGGATTTATCTTAATTGGTGCAGTTACATTATATAATGCATAAAGCACATAATAAGCGAACTAAAAGGCACAAAGAACTAAATTGACACCCATTCTAAGGGAAAGAAAAGTTTTGTCATAAAGTCGTTTTGTAAAACAATTCATGCTCTGATCTGGCCAATAACGAGCACTATTTTCAGCATACCTTCAAGGCCTAGTTATGGGTGTCCCAGTTTGCCGTTTAGAAAATATTAGTGCTCAGAAAATTCCCACCAAGAGTTAAGGTTTTTTTTATAATAAGGCAGAAATTCGGGCTCGCTACGCCCGCCAAACTGACACTACTTAAGTGCTGTCAGTTAGGTAGTCGATAGATCAGATCAATTTA
>CAWUWF010000061.1:0-6426 GCA_963925935.1 uncultured Arenicella sp.
TAAGCCCACGTTGATTAACGTAAAGCGCCATGCCAGCGACTGCGCCAGCTACTAAGAACCGCCGCCTAGATCGAGAGGTAGGCTTATGCATCATCTTGCTCTTATTCAACAGTAACAGTAATTTTCTCTGAAATTACCGGAGCATCATGTGGGATGTGAAGATAGTTGCCAAGCAGTAATTGAAGGGTATGGGTTCCTGCACTAAGCTCTATTTGCGTTTGCGTTTGGCCTTTACCAAAGTGCACTAATTGTTCGTTTGCTGGCAATGGCAAGCTGAGATCTGGAAGCTGATCCATGTCGATTAACAGGTGGTGATGACCGCTATTTTCAACGTTTGTTCCGGCCGGCGAAACTTGCATATTAGTTATGCCGAATTTAATAGAGATTGGAGAGCTCAGCACTGCAAGATCGACTGGCTCAAGAATAGACACGCTGGCATTAGCTGGTGCATTGGAAATGAGAGCAGCAAGGTTAGCAGCAGACTCTTCTTCAAATTGTGGGGCTAGTTGCGAAACCTCTGCTTCATCATTCCGGTGATTTACAAAATGAAAAACCAAATATAGGGTAAAAAAACTAACTGCTGCGATCACTAATTTATACATTTCTCGAATACCTATTGTTTGAAACTGAGAGATTGATACGGCCGCTCAATAGTATGGGGCCGTGGCGAGAGCTTTCGATAATAGCGCTGACTAAAAACACCAAAATCACGTACGGAGTGTAATCTATCTGCTGCCATCGCGGTCTGCTTAAAGGTATTGGTTTAGTCGTTAAAAAGTGACAACCTTGAGTTCAGCTTAACGCTATAATGTTAACAGATTTCTTTTATCTTGCTTACAACGCAATTCACAACGTAATTAAAGCCCAATGAACGAAAAACTAACCTACAGCCAGGTTCAGGACTACTACGGTAAAGTTCTTAAAACCAGCGACGATCTGAAAACCGATGCCTGCTGTACTGATGAAGGCCTGCCGGCTTATTTGAAGCCTATTTTGAGCAAAGTGCACGACGAAGTGTTGATGCGCTACTACGGTTGTGGCTTGGTTTTACCAGAACAACTCAATGGCGCCAAGATACTGGATCTAGGCTCTGGAGCGGGTCGAGATGTCTATGCACTTTCCGCTTTGGTGGGCGAGCAGGGCGAAGTCGTTGGCATTGACATGACGCAAGAGCAACTGGCGGTAGCCAATAAATATTTGCAATATCATGCCGATATATTTGGATACAAGAAACCAAATGTGTCATTTCAAGAAGGCTTTATCGAGCAACTCGACCAGCTTGATTTAGAACCGGGTTCGTTTGATATTATCGTATCTAACTGTGTGATTAATTTATCGCCTGACAAGAACGCCGTGTTGATGCAGTGTTTTGACTTATTAAAGCCGGGTGGTGAAATTTATTTCTCAGATGTTTATGCCGAACGTCGTGTGCCTCAATATTTAATTGAAGATGAAGAGTTATACGGCGAATGTATTTCAGGCGCCCTGTATTGGAATGATTTTATTAATCTATCCAAAGATTGCGGATTTAAAGACCCGCGTTTGGTTAAAAGCCGTCCGCTGGCAATCGAAAACGCCAAGTTGCAGGAGAAGCTGGGCGATCGACGTTTCTTCTCAGCCACCTATCGGCTGTTTAAGTTAGCAGACCTAGAACCCGCCTGTGAAGACTATGGTCAAGCAGTGCGCTATAAAGGCACGGTTGAGCATCACCCAAATGCCTTTGTCTTAGATGAGCATCACATCATTGAGGCGGGTAAGACGTTTCCCGTTTGCGGCAACACCTATCGAATGCTAAACGAGACGCGGTTCGCAGAGCACTTTGAGTTTTTTGGCACTTGGGATAACCATTTTGGCATATTTGAAGATTGTGGCACTGCAATGCCGTTTAATACGGTTGCGCTCGATTCACAACTGGCTGCAACGCAAAGTTCGAGTGGCAGTAGTTGTTGCTAGGCGCAAGTGGCCTGAGTTGCAGGCTTAATCGTCATCATCACTCATTAGCAGCATAATAGGCTCCGTTGGGCTGATTGCTATTTGGCGTTTGCATTTAAGCAGGACTGTGATGCGTTAATATCCACGCGGTCTGCGTTTGTTGTTGTATTGTAGCAAGCACCCGCCGCCCAAATATTAAATCACAATCAAATGGAAGTTTTACCAGCCTTGCTATTGTTCACCGCTTCAGCGTCGTTTACGCCAGGGCCGAATAACATAATGATTCTATCCTCTGGGCTGAACTTTGGAGTTAGGCGTAGTTTGCCTCATTTATGCGGAGTCTGCGTCGGTCTGGCTGTGATGTTGATTGCTGTTGGGTCGGGCGTTGGTTATCTCTTTAGCAAATATCAATACATACATGAAGCAATAAAAATCATTGGTGTTTGCTACCTGTCATACTTAGCGTGGAAAATCGCCACCTCTGCACCGAGTCAGCAAGCTGATACTCTGGCCGAGCCACTGACCTTTATGCAGGCTGCCTTGTTTCAATGGGTCAACCCAAAAGCCTTGGTGATGGGAACCAGTGCAATTGCAACATTTACTACCGTTGGCAGCGACCTAGTACCACAAATCGCACTTATCGTGCTGGTGTTCTTTATTATGGCTTGGCCAGCCGTGGCAAGCTGGTTGATGTTTGGTGCAAGTTTGCAGCGAGTATTGGGTAATCCAAATCATCAGAGGCGCTTTAACATCGCGATGGCGCTAATATTGATGGCATCGATGTATCAAGTTATTGTTGAATTGGCTTTGCGCTACCTTGTCTGAAATATTTAAGTTGCCGCAGATATTGTCGTCTAATGCTGATTCTTGAGCCAAAGATTCGGTATAAGTACGTAAATCACTAAAAATTGATAAATCCGTTAAAAACGACATAAATACTAACAAAGTATCTTGCAAAACACCCTCTAGCGGACTAGAATCCGCCCCACTGAACACCTCGTTACTGCTAGGGTTTCCGTAAATAGCTGCTTTAAGTGCCCGCGGGCTTCTTACTTGCTTCTAGGAACCTCCTTGGTAAGACGATAAATGCCTGAAAGCACCTCGTTTTCTGGCTTTTTAAAACAAACTTATACGGTATTGAGATTGCGTATTATTTAATGCGTAATTAAGTCTGGCTCGCGCTTGACTTTGCTTGTGCGAGTACATAGAATCGCGCCTCCTTGAGGGTCTGATATTTTATCAGGCAAAGAATTCAGATGTTTCTGAATTTTACTGAAGAGAAGAATTTAAACGCCTCTGGCTATGGTTAGAGGTTTTTGTCGCTCTGAAGCGTATGTTTTATATGCTTGCACCGACTTTTGAGAAAATAAAATTAGATTATGCCAACCATTAATCAATTAGTTAGAAATCCGCGCAAGAAGCAGATTCAGAAATCAAACGTACCTGCATTGATGGCTTGCCCACAACGCCGTGGTGTTTGTACTCGCGTCTATACAACGACTCCAAAGAAACCGAACTCAGCGCTTCGTAAAGTCGCTCGCGTTCGTTTAACCAACGGATTTGAAGTCACCAGCTACATTGGTGGTGAAGGTCATAATTTACAAGAGCACAGCGTGGTGTTGATCCGCGGTGGTCGTGTAAAAGATTTGCCGGGCGTTCGTTATCACACAGTTCGTGGTGCATTAGATACATCTGGTGTGTCTGAGCGTCGTCAAGGCCGTTCTAAGTACGGTGCCAAGAAGCCTAAGTCATAATCAGTAGATTAACGCTTACGTTAAGACATAAGTATTAGCCGTTTCCTTACATAAGGAAGTCGGTTGAGAATAAACAGCTAGAGAGAGCAGTTATGCCTAGAAGAAGAGAAGTACAAAAACGTCAGATATTACCGGACCCAAAATTCGGGAACCTTTTATTGGCCAAATTTGTCAACATCCTTATGAAGGACGGCAAAAAGTCAGTAGCAGAAAAAATTATTTACGGAGCACTCGATTTGATCGCAGAGCGTCGTGACGAAGATCCGTTAGAGATCTTTGATGGGGCTTTAGAGAATGTAAAGCCAATGGTTGAAGTAAAGAGTCGCCGCGTTGGTGGTGCTACTTACCAAGTGCCGGTTGAGGTTCGTGCCTCACGTCGTACTGCTTTAGCGATGCGTTGGGTTGTTGAATATGCACGTAATCGTTCTGAAAAATCAATGACGCAGCGTTTAGCTGGTGAATTGATTGATGCGTTCGAAAAACGCGGTGGCGCAATGCGCAAAACCGAAGATGTGCATCGTATGGCTGAAGCGAACAAAGCGTTCTCACACTTCAGGTTTTAATTTCGCAATAGTGAAATTAAACGCCGCCGCCGCTCAACAGCCTTGTTATTACGAGGCGGTGACAGCCAAGGCAGCAAACTAGATAACATAGGTTATTTGGTTCGTTCTTTTAAAATTTGAGATATTAGATTAGTCGTTAGACATAGCTTTTTACCAAAAGTAGTTAATAGTTAGAGAGATAGTTATTGCCAATCATGTCACGTTCTACTCCAATAAATAGATACCGAAATGTCGGAATCATGGCGCATATCGACGCGGGTAAAACCACGACGACTGAGCGGATTTTGTTCTATACGGGTATCAGCCATAAAATCGGTGAAGTGCACGATGGTGCTGCGACGATGGATTGGATGGAGCAAGAGCAAGAGCGTGGAATAACCATTACTTCAGCTGCTACTACGACCTTTTGGCGCGGTATGGATGCCTCTTTTGATGAGCATCGTATTAATATCATCGATACCCCCGGGCACGTTGACTTCACTATTGAGGTTGAGCGCTCGCTGAGAATTCTCGATGGCGCGGTCGCGGTATTTTGCGCAGTCGGTGGTGTAGAGCCGCAGTCTGAAACAGTTTGGCGTCAAGCAAATAGGTATGGTGTGCCCAGGTTAGCGTTTGTTAACAAGATGGATCGCTCCGGTGCTAATTTCTTACGTGTAGTCAGTCAAATTAAGGCGCGTCTCGGCGCAACTCCAGTGCCATTGCAATTGCCAGTAGGTGCTGAAGAAGGATTTGAAGGCGTGATTGATCTAATAAAAATGAAAGCGATCTATTGGGATAAAGAATCCAAGGGCGTTACATTTGAAGAAAAAGATATTCCAGTCGATCTAGTGGATCAGGCTGAAAAGTATCGAGAGCAGCTCGTTGAGGCTGCTGCCGAAGGCTCTGAAGAATTGATGGATGAATACCTAGAAAAAGGTGAGTTATCAGTTGAGCAAATTAAGCAATCATTGCGTAAGCTAACCATTGCGAACGAAATCGTTCCGGTTATGTGTGGTAGTGCCTTTAAAAACAAAGGTGTGCAGGCAATGTTAGACGGTATTGTTGAATACCTACCGTCACCGATCGAAGTTCCAGCTATTACTGGTCTTGATCACCAAGAAAAAGAAGTTGCTAGACGAGCAGGCGATGATGAACCATTTTCTGCGCTGGCCTTCAAGATCGCCACTGACCCTTTTGTTGGTCAATTAGTGTTCCTTCGGGTTTATTCCGGGGTGATTAACACCGGCGACGCTATCTTTAACCCAGTTAAAGGTAAGAAAGAGCGAATTGGTCGATTGCTACAAATGCATTCGAACAATCGAGAAGAAATTAAACAAGTCCGCGCTGGCGACATCGCTGCTGCGGTCGGACTTAAAAGTGTCACAACTGGTGATACGCTATGTGACCCTAAGAGTGTTGTAACCCTAGAGCGCATGGAGTTTCCGGAGCCGGTTATCTCACAAGCGGTTGAGCCGAAAACAGCGGTTGACCAAGAGAAGATGGGCGTTGCTTTGGGTAAGTTGGCTCAAGAGGACCCCTCTTTTAGAGTGCATACAGATGAAGAGTCTGGCCAAACCATTATTTCTGGTATGGGTGAGCTTCATTTAGACATAATTATTGACCGCATGAAGCGCGAGTTTGATGTGGGGGCCAATGTCGGTAAGCCGCAAGTGGCCTATCGTGAATCGATCTCTAAGTCGATCGAGCACGAAACTAAGTTTGTAAAGCAGTCAGGTGGCCGCGGGCAATATGCTCATGTGTTCCTGCGTATCGAGCCTTTAGCGCGCGGCACTGGTTTTGAATTTGTCGATGAAATTAAAGGTGGCGCAGTGCCACGTGAATTCATCCCATCAGTGCAGAAGGGTGTCGAAGAATCCCTGGAAGGCGGCGTATTGGCCGGCTATCCAATGGTTGATGTTCGTGCCACCTTGTTTGATGGATCGTTTCATGATGTGGATTCTTCGGAATTTGCGTTTAAAGCAGCCGCTAGCCAAGCCTTCAGAGAGGGTTGTCGTGAAGCAGGTGTTGATTTGTTAGAGCCCATTATGGCGGTGGAGATTGTTACTCCAGAAGATTATATGGGTAACGTCAGTGGAGATATTAATTCACGACGTGGCGTTATTTTAGGTATGGATGACTCACCTTCGGGCAAGTTAATTCAAGCTGAAGTACCGTTAGCTGAAATGTTTGGTTATGCA
>CAWUWF010000062.1:0-3545 GCA_963925935.1 uncultured Arenicella sp.
CAAACCGACCCAACCGTCATTTACGGAATGGGTGACGCCTACAGAGGCAACATAAGGCGCAAGCACTTAACCACTGACACCCAATACAATACTTATACCCGCTATGGTTTAACCCCAACTCCTATCGCCATGCCAGGCGAAGCTGCGATTAATGCGGCGGCCAATCCTGAAAAAACTAAGGCGCTGTACTTTGTTGGCAAAGGCGATGGAACACACCGCTTCTCTGAAAACCTTAGGCAACACAATAACGCGGTGATCAAATATCAACTCGGCGGTAAGGCTCGCAAATTTTCATCTAACCCAGGCAGCGATAAACAAGTCGCCAAAGGGGAGGGCTGAATGAATATACGCGGCCAGTTCATCACTATCGAAGGCCAAGACGGTGCCGGAAAATCGACTAATATAGTGGTAATCAAAAAACAGCTGCAGCAACTCACTATCGATTTTGTCGAGACTCGTGAGCCCGGCGGTACTAAGTTTGGTGAGTCTATTCGGGAATTAATGCTTGGCTCCAACGATCACAGCTTTGGTGATAAGACCGAATTACTGCTTATGTTCGCGGCAAGAGCCGAACATTTAGAAAGCGTTGTTGAGCCAGCCTTGGCCGCGGGTAAGTGGGTTTTATGCGACCGTTTTACCGATGCGACCTACGCCTATCAAGGGGGTGGTCGACAGTTAGACATACAAATGATTGCGCAGCTGGAGCAATTGGTTCAGGGTGATTTACGGCCCGATTTAACTATTTTGTTAGATCTGCCCGTTGAGATAGGCCAAAGCCGATCACAGCAACGATCTGCAGGCGCGGCTCCAGCAGATCGTTTTGAGCAACAACAATTAAACTTCAAACAGCGAGTAAGAGACGCGTATCTTGGCATTGCTCAGCGCCAGCCAGATCGTGTAAAAGTAGTAGACGCGAGTTTGTCGTTCAACGATGTCGAAGTTGCAATACTCAAAGTGTTACAGGGTTTTGTTGATCCCATATTATTCGAAGCTAGTAGAGCAGGGCACAATAATGGCTAAATTCGTGCCTACCATTCATTCTTGGAATCAAGATACTTGGCAAAACCTCACCAATGAACCAGAGCGCTCAAATCATGCCCTGTTGTTCACTGGCAACCAGGGTTTGGGTAAAAAGTCCTTAGCCTTCGCACTCGCGCATTTCGTTTTATGTGACACCCATAGTCAATCTGAGTCGCTGTTTAACGCAGGGTCGCATCCTGATTTGCATGTAATCATGGCCGAAAACCAAGTGGTTGAACTTGCCGAAGACGATCTAATGGCTAGGTTTGCGAAACGCTATCTTGAGCACCACACGGGCAAGCCCAAGCGCACTATCAGCATTGAACAGATTCGCACCCTAAGCCAAGCGTTGACCACCCATCCGCATATAAGTTCGCACCGGGTAATCTTGATTATCGGTGCCGAGCAGATGAATCGTAACGCAGCAAATGCCTTACTTAAAAGTCTAGAAGAGCCGCCAGCGAATACCTTATTTATTATAGTGAGCGATGAGATTTCTAGGCTAGCAAAAACGGTACGTAGCCGTTGCAGCCTAATTCCATTTAGAGCACCAGATGCTGCATCGGCTCAGGCATGGTTAGAGCAACAGGGTGATCTGCCTGCTCATGAAGTCATCAACCATTTAGCGATGGCTAATAATCATCCTCTATTAGCGCTTAAGCTCTATAAAGAGGGTTATATTGACTCATTAAAGTCGGTATTTACCGACGTGAATGGCCTTTGGAATCAGCGCCGAGAACCCGTGCAAGTTGCTAAAAACTGGCAAGAAATAGGGGCGTTAACCAGCATTGATATCTTACAAAAGTTAAGCGCAGACCTACTTAAAAACAGTCTCAGCGATAATCCTCAAAACCTATTTTTCCCGGTTCAAGAGACTTGGGTAAAGTCTGTTAGTGCAAAGCTATCAAGGCAGAAAATTCTGGATGTGATTGATTCTCTGAACTACGCAAAACGAATGCTTAGCACCACAGTAGATCAACTATTGGTTTTGGAGACCGTGTCTAACGATTTTCGTAAGCTGGCAATCGCATAAATAATCTTAAATTTTAAAACCACAGCGGCCAACTCCTTGTTAATTAGTGCTTTAGACGGTATAACAGGCCTTATAAAGTATTAAAGCGGGTAAGAAGAGTCAGGATCAAATGAACGACATGGACATAAAAGAACGCGAGCGTAGATCGGTTATTTCAATAACAATCAAAGACAAGCAGGCTTTGTATATGTCGTATATGCCATTTATTAAAAACGGCGGGTTGTTTGTGCCAACTAAAAAAGACTATAACCTTGGCGATGAGATGTTTTTATTGGTAACGATCATGGATGAAGAAGAACCCTTGCAAATCTCAGGAAAGGTAGTCTGGGTAAGTCCTCCTGGCGCACTCGGAAATAAACCACGTGGAATAGGGCTGCAATTTTTAGGTGATACCGCTAAAAAAACGTCGAGCTTAATCGAAAGTAAGCTCGGGGCATCGGTGTCATTGACGCGTCCTACCCTCACTATGTAAAACTAGTTTGGCTAAGCTTCTTATTCGCAAGTACGCTAAACCCACCTCGGCCAAGCCTACTTTTACAAGAGACTCTCTGTAGCAATGACCGTCTGCTGTTTTAAGTTCTAGTTCCATTTACCTAAGAATAGGGCACTAATGAGTCCTATCTCTATTCCCTTTCAATCAATTTCACCTACCCATATTAGCGATGCAAATAGTCGACTCACACTGTCATATCAATTTTAAAGAACTGCATGATCGCTTGCCAGAGCTCTTATCAAACGCACGCTTGAATAACATTTCTCACATGTTATGTGTGTCGGTAAATCTAGAAGATTTTCCCGAAGTGCAGGCCTTAGCGCATCAGCATGAGCATATCTTTGGCTCCGTCGGCGTTCATCCGTGTTACCAAGATGTTAAAGAACCAACGGTGGATGAGCTGGTTGAAATTGCAAGAGATGAAAACATTGTAGCCATCGGCGAGACCGGTTTAGACTATTTTAGAATTGAAGGCCAAGACATGACCTGGCAACGAGATCGATTTAAACGGCATATCGAAGCTGCTAAAATCACTAACAAGCCACTCATAATTCATACTCGAAGTGCCGCGGATGACACCATGAGAATCCTAAAGGAAGAGGGCGCTGATCAATGTCGTGGGGTAATGCACTGCTTCTCAGAAGACTGGGATGTCGCTAAAAAGGCCTTAGATCTGGGGTTTTTCATCTCTTTTTCCGGAATAGTTACCTTCAAAAGTGCCACAAAGGTGCAAGAAGTTGCACGTAAATGCCCTATTGATCGTGTTTTAGTCGAAACCGACGCCCCTTATTTAGCACCTGTTCCTATGCGCGGCAAAACAAATGAGCCGGCCTATGTACGGCACACTGCTCAATTTGTCGCCAATTTGAGAGATATTTCACTAGAAACTCTCGCAGCAGCGACCACAGAGAATTTCTTTAATTTGTTTCCTGCAAAACGAACATAATTGGAAATAACAGCATTTTTAAGAATCCTTCCTAATTAACGGGTGCTACACAG
>CAWUWF010000063.1:0-10058 GCA_963925935.1 uncultured Arenicella sp.
TCGTTGGAGCGCCAAGGCACCATTGCAGGAACCCTGGTTCTTTGCGATAAGCTCAGCCGGCCGACGTGCAATGGAGTGAACAATAGAGAATCGTTGGCCTGTTCAGCGCTTGGCCAAACGCCAGGGTCTGCGTCATACTTGATTCTCTGTTTCGGGCGCCACATAAGTAGGTCTCCAGACCGTAGTGAATTAAAGCTGATAATGCTTTAAGGTTAAAGTAATTATTTTATACGTAAAATATTATTTTGCAATGCATTGCTCGTAGAAAATAGCGGATAGATAAATACCGCCTTGTAGCGCAAAGCTCAGCATTACTTTATCCCGTCCTGGTACTCGCTGATTGCTTGATAGTTAAACGGTGCAGGCATAAACAAGCCGCTGCCTGTTGCTACAATGCGACCTTGGTCATCCGTCATGGTTGATTCGGCATAGACTTTTCTGCCGCTTACTTGGGTGATTGTGCCAGCGGCTGTGATGCGTCCCGAGCTCACCGGGGCTTTAATTGAGCAGTTAAATGTTGCGGTAAAAATTGCTTGATCTTGATTCATTGAAGCAACCGCAAAAACAGCGCTGTCATCCAGAAGTTTGAAGTAAACAGAACCGTGTAATGAACCCATCACATGAAAGTGTTGTGGGTCAACCGCGAGGCTGATACATGCTTTGGCTTCGCTGATCTCGATTGTCGGCGGATATAAATCATTTATGGGTGCGGCCAAATACATGTGTTCTAAGGCGCGCCAATGCTGTCCAGGAGGTCTAGTGTTTTTCATCTATGCTGTGCCTAAAGATCGATAAGCTTTTTCAGTAGGCCACGTAGGTCCTGCATATCTGATTCGCTTAATCTGTTAAAGGTTTGTTCTTCATGCTGGTTGGCAATGTCGATCAATCGATCAATCGTCTTCATCCCTTGCTTGGTGATTTGCACCTTTATTTTGCTGCGAAATTCGGGGTCGCGTTGCCGGGTTATCAACTCATCTCGTTCCATGCGATCAAGTGCTTTACTTAGAGTTGATTGATTCACCAGCACTTTCTTAGCAAGTCGGTTAACCGTATCGGCGTTCTGCCTTATCGATGACAATACGCGCCAGGTGATTACGGGCACACCTTCCTCTTTTAGTTTTTGATGAAACTGTGCACTCACCTCGTAGCTGCAGCGCGCGAGCAGGTATCCTAAATAGTTGTTGGTGAATTCTGGCATTTTCGTCACTTTTCAATTAATATGAATATTCATATATTATTAGAATAACATTATTCCTCAAATCTTATGCCAGTTTTAAGTGTATACCAGCAATTAGCGAAATCTGCAGAGCAATATGCTGAGCGGCCATTTTTGCATATTCCTGCCAGCGCCTTGTCCGCTGACTCAGGCCTGGCAGAGCCGATCCTGCAGGCATTTGATGCTAGCTACGCAGACATGCTCGGTGTTGCCAATGAATTGCGAGAGCAGTACCGAAACATTGGTTTAAGGATTGGAGATCGTGTGGCGATACTATTGCAGAATAAACCTGAGTTCTTTGCGCATTGGTTTGCCTTAAATGGTTTAGGTGTGTGTGTGGTTCCGGTTAATTCGGAATTGATGGTAGATGAAGTAAGTTATTTATTGGGACATAGTGACGTCTGCTTGGCGGTTGGTTTTTCGCACAAGTTGCCATTGCTGGAAAATGCAGCGGCTGATGCCGGATTAAAATTTCCGATTGTATCGGACACTAATATTAGTTCTGTACAGCTCACTGATCCGGGAGCTGAAGAGGTCAAGGGAGTCTCGCTGCAAAATATTTCTCTACAAACCGAGTGCGCTATTTTGTATACCTCGGGCAGTACCGGCAAACCGAAAGGGTGTTTATTAAGCAACGAGTATTTTTTAAACAGTGGTGCTTGGTACCGAGATGCGCAAGGCTTTTGCAAACTAGAGAAGGGTGTAGAAAGACTGGCAACTCCGCTGCCACTGGTTCACATGAACGCAATGGCTTGCTCAACCATGGGTATGCTGATGACGGGTGGTTGCGTCATACAACTAGATCGCTTCCATCCTAAAAGCTGGAGAGAAACGATTCGCGAAACCGAGGCCACCGTAGTTCATTACCTTGGCGTGATGCCCGCTATTCTGTTGAATATGCCTGCTCAGGACGGTGATAATTTCACAGGCCAGATAAAATTTGGTTTTGGTGCAGGAGTGAACCCGGTTCATCATGCGCCATTTGAGGAACGGTTCGGTTTCCCGCTTATTGAAAGCTGGGGTATGACCGAGACCGGATGCAGTAATTGCATAACGGCCATCGTAGAACCGCGCCATGTGGGGACTTCCTGTATTGGTAAACAGCCTGCAGGCTTGGATATAAAATTGCTTGATGAATCTGGCCATGAGGTCGCGGCAGGCGAGCCTGGAGAGTTATTGGTTCGGGCCACAGGCGATAATCCGGGCAAAGGATTTTTCTCTGGTTACTATAAGAATCAGGCTGCAACCGATGAAGCATGGCAAGGCGGTTGGTTACATACGGGTGATATATTACGTCAGGGCGAGGATGGTTCTTTCTATTTTGTGGATCGCCTGAAGAATGTCATTCGCCGTAGTGGTGAGAATATTTCAGCACTAGAGGTTGAAGCTACTCTAAGCCTTAATCCTCAAACTGATCAAGTAGCCGTGACCGCAGTGCCAGATGAAATTCGTGGTGACGAAGTGATTGCTTGCGTTATTTTGGCGGCTGGAGCGAAACCAGAAGAAGAGACGGCGGTGCAAGTTTTAGAACAAGCACGTCAGTCATTGGCCTATTATAAATTGCCGGGTTATGTCGTATTTCTAGAGTCATTGCCGTTAACGGCTTCTAATAAACCACAACGAGCCGAGCTGAAAAAGCGGGCGCGTGAGATTGTCGCTAATATCGATTCACACACCAATTGCTTTGATTTGCGAGCGCTGAAGAAAAAATGAATTCTAAATCTAGTAGTGATGTTGTAGAGCGTAAATCGCCGAGTTCTTATGCGGGTGTGGCGCTAACAGTGCCGATATCGTATGCATATAAAAAGCAAGACGATTCACATAGCGCAGCTTGGTATATAGGCGGTGTACTACGCGAGCTGATTAAAGGCGCAGGCATTGATAAACAGGATGTTGACGGTTTCGCAATATCCAGTTTCTCGCTCGGGGTTGATAATGCAATAAGCCTTACCCAACATTTTGACATTGCACCGCGCTGGATAGAACAGTTGCCTTACGGTGGGTGTTCTGGCGTTATTGCATTGCGCCGCGCTGCAAGGGCGGTGCAATCAGGTGATGCCAATATAGTTGCCTGCATTGGTGGCGACGCGGCAGGGCATAGATCATTTGAAGTAATGACGAGCCAATTCAGTACCTTCACTCAAGATGCTTCGTTCCCCTACGGGGCCGGCGGCCCCAATGCCGCGTTTTCTTTGATTACTCAACATTATATGGATCAGTTTGGCGCAACGCGTGAAGACTTTGGGCGGATAGCGGTAGCCCAACGCTATAACTCCAATCATTATCCGCCAGCTTTATTTGGTCATAAAACGTTGAACATGGAGCAATACATCAATTCAAGATCGGTGGCTGGTCCATTACACCTCTTTGATTGCGTGATGCCTTGTGCCGGTGGCGAAGGATTCTTTGTCATGAGTATTGAGCGGGCCGAACAACTAGGCCTACCGTATTGCGTTATTGCATCAGCTGGCGAGTTGCATAACGCTCATTCTCAGGATGACGTGCAAACTCGAGGTGGCTGGACTGAGTTTGCGTCACAAATGTATTCCGATGCGGGGCTGACGCCAAGCGACATAGATTTAGTACAAACTTATGATGACTATCCCGTCATCAGCATGATGCAGTTCGAAGATCTGGGCTTTTGTGAAAAAGGCGAGGGGCCAGAGTTTGTCAAAACAACCGATTTGCGATTCGATGGCTCTGGGCCAGAATCCAGAAAACTACCGCACAACACGAGCGGCGGTCAATTATCGATTGGTCAAGCGGGTGCGGCCGCAGGTTATATGGGAGTAGTGGAAAATATTCGGCAGTTAACTGGGCAATCAGAACACAATCAAGTAGAAGGCGCACGCTACGCCTTAGCCAGTGGCTATGGCATGATTAATTACGATCGTGGCCTATGCTCAGGCGCCGCAATCATGGCAGCAAGCGACCAGAACATAAATGAATTGCAGGGGGGGTAAGCACAATGGGTAGCAAGCATATTAAACGACGCATACTGACCTACGAGAAACCTTGGATTCGCCAGAACCCGAAACCACCGAAAGCTCGGACTCTAATCGGTGAATCGTTCAGCGCCGCCAATTACCAAGGCGTGTTGAAGCTACAGCATTGCGATGAATGTCAAACGGTGAACTATCCGCCGCGTGAACTTTGTCATAGTTGCTTGAGCGATAAAATGGTTTGGCGAGACACTCCGAATGACGGGGTGATTCTAAGTGCATCAGAGTTGCATCATAGCCAGTGGGAGTTTTTTAAACGAAAGATCAAAGATGCTCCTTGGCCAATCGCGACCGTGCAAGTAGCAGGCCAGTGTATGTTTGTTCACTTGGCCGTGAGTACCTTTGCAGGGGCTTTCGAGGGTCTTGGGGAATCGACGAGTCTGGCGCAAGCCTTGCCTAAGGGCACGCCCGTAAAAGTATTTAGCCAATCTGATGCGGCACTCAGGTCGGTTTTGATAGCAGTTTCGGCGGATACTCCAGTTGAGAAAGTCAGCCAACGTGTTGCAATCATGGAAAAGGTGGGGCTGCGCTAATCGGCTGTCACTGAGATAATTAGGTAGGCGGGGCTGGGTTAATAAGCTCAACAGCTCTAATCAAAAGCTCTGATTTAATAGCTTATGTTTAAAGTAATGAGGAATTGTAGTGAGTGAGAAAAAGACAGTTGTAGTAACCGGCGGTAGCGCCGGCATAGGTAAATCCATTTGCGAGCAATTGCTGAGTGAAGGCTATGTGGTGGTTAATTTATCTCGCCGACCAGCGCCGTTTGCACATGCCGATTTGCACAATGTAGAAATTGATTTAGGTGATCGGTCGGCAGTCCAAGCCTGCGCAGACTCGCTGGCTAGTAACTTTACTATTAGTGGATTTGTACATAACGCAGGCCTGATCAGAGCTAGTCTTGTGGAAGATGTTTCTCTTGACGATCTAGACTATCTAACTCAAGTGCATCTGGGGTGTGCTATCACCCTCACTCAATCGTTTCTGCCAGCAATGAAAAAATTAGGTCATGGCCGCATTGTTATGATTTCATCTAGAGCGGCATTAGGTTTACAAACCCGAACCAGTTATAGCGCGACAAAATCGGGAATGATCGGCCTGTCCAGAACCTGGGCGCTTGAACTAGGCGAGCATGGCATCACTGTTAATGTGGTAGCGCCAGGGCCAATAGAGGCAACTGAGATGTTTGACAATGTAGTGCAAGATGGCAGTGATAAAAAGAAAGCTCTGGCCCAGAGTATTCCGGTGAAACGCATCGGTAGACCGGAGGACGTAGCACGCGCCGTTAGCTTTTTTATGCACGCTGACAACAGCTTTGTAACGGGTCAAACCTTGATGGTTTGTGGCGGCTCCAGTTTAGGCAGCCTTGCGCTTTAATATAGAGGTATTAGTAATGACATACAGCGACCAACAATTAGACGAACTAGTCCACGACACCAAAGTACACCGGTCGGTTTACACCGATCAGGCGATTTTTGACTTAGAAATGCAGCGGATTTGGGGTAAATCCTGGATTTTTATCGGGCATGAGAGTCAGGTGCCGGAGGCGGGTAATTATGTGAGTATGGACTTTGCTAACAAGCCAATTGTGATGGTGCGCGACAAAGACGATTCTGTGCATGTTTTACACAATCGTTGCGGTCATAAAGGCGCGAAGTTAGTCGAGAAACCCTGTGGTAAGAATGCTCGTTTCACTTGTTCTTATCATGGCTGGACTTATAAATTAAACGGCCAGCTAGTGGGCGTACCTCATCAAAAGGGTTACCAATGTACTGGTTTCGATAAGGCAGCCCCTGAATACAGTATGCAACCGTTTCGGGCAGAGCTGTATCGTGGCTTTGTGTTCGCTACACTTGATCCCGATATGGTGGACTTGAAAACCTGGCTAGGTGGCTCGGCTATTACCATTGATAACCTTTGTGACCGCGCTCCTGAAGGCTCAGTCGAAGCCGCGGGTGGTGTGCTTAAGTTTGAGCACGACTGCAATTGGAAGCTCTTTATCGAAAATCTGAACGACACTATGCACCCCATGGTAGTGCATAAATCGGTAGTCGATTCGGCTAACCAATACATTGCCACCTTGCCAGAAGATTCACCGCATCGTATTGAGGCGGAGATCATTCCTCCGTTTGGCGCATCCTACGAGATCTATGAGGACACCGGTATCACGGGTTTTGATTATGGGCATCATTTTGACGGAGGTGAAACCAGTATCCATGCGGACTATTCGGTAGATCCTCAATATAAGGCCGCTATGGTCGCGTCATACGGAGAACAGCGAACCGATGAAATTCTTGGTTATAATTCACACAATACTTTGTACTACCCGTCGGTAACCTTTAAATCGGCTGTGCAGAATATTAGAGTGGTACGGCCAATTTTAGTAGATAAAACGATTATAGAAACCTATTCGTTTAAACTAAAGGGCGCGCCTGAATCGATGTTCCAAAGAACGCTGTTGTATTCGCGGCTGATCAATTGTAATGGTTCGATGGTGGGCGCAGATGATTTGGCAGTTTACACCCGGGTACAACAAGGCTTGCTTAGCGAAGCGAGCGATTGGGTTGAGTTCCACCGCAACTTTGGTGCCGATCAAGAGCTGGGTGACCGGCGCACTAACGTAGGTACTAGCGACCTCGATATGCGCACGCAATTCAGAGCTTGGAAACATTATATGGCGGGGTCACCTTTAGCGGGTACTCCTTTGGCTGGTACTGCGGTTGCCGCGCCGCCGTCATCAGATTCATCCGAGCAGGAGGCGCAGCTATGACCGGTTCTGCGCGCATGGTTGAGGTTACAGAATTATTGTATAGAGAGGCCGATTTGCTAGATTCGTCGAATCTGGATGAATGGATCGAGCTGTATGCTGATGATGGGACCTATTGGATGCCTGTGACACCTGAGCAGGAAGACCCGCTCAATCATATTTCATTGTTCTACGATGATCGAGCTATTATGGAGATTCGTCGTCGCAACCTTAAGCACCCGCGCGCGGCATCCAAAGATTTACCTATTCGAAGCTCTCACATTATCGGCAATATCCGAATAGATGGAAGTCAGGATGAAGACAAACTGACAGTGCGTTCAAATTTTCACTGCGTGGTGTATTCCAATAATAAACAGGTGCTCTATGCCGGGGCCTATCAACATGATTTGATCAGAATTGATAATGAATGGCGAATCCACCACAAACGTGTCGATCTTATTAATTGTGATGCTAATTTAGGCGCAATTTTGATCTATCTCTAAGCACCTTTCTCAATGCATTATTGCTCAACCCAAAGCCTATACGGTAAGCACAAAATATGAACGTTCTTGAAAACTTAATTACTGCCATCGCTGCAAAAAATGTAAGGGTTGTAGATTTGACTCGCACATTGAATGAAAAAACACCTCTATTGCCGCTACCCAGCCAATATAAATGGGGAGAATCGTGGCCTTTCAGCAAGCAGCAAATCTCCAAGTATGATGATAAAGGTCCCGCATGGTATTGGAATAATATTCAATGCGGCGAGCACACCGGCACGCATTTTGACGCTCCCATTCATTGGGTTACCGGTAAGGATCATCCTAACAACGCTACCGATACTTTAGCGGTAGAGAACTTCTTTGCGCCTGCTTATGTGATTGATGCGGTTAAAGAGGCGCGCGAAGATAACAACTTTCTGCTGACCGTAGACTTCATCAAGAAGTGGGAAGCCAAGCATGGTCAAATAGCTGAGAACGCCTGGTTCTTATATCGCACAGATTGGTCGAAGTTAAGCAATGAAGATTATTTAAACATAAAGCATGATGGCTCGAATACCCCCGGATGGGACCCCGATGCGGTTCGTTTTTTAGCCGAAGAAAGAAATGTATTGGGTGTAGGCACCGAAACTGTTGGCACAGATGCAGGGCAGGCGTCCGGCCAAGAACCCATGTTTCCTTGTCATTCGATGATGCACGGCGCTAATAAATGTGGCCTAGCCAGTCTTTGCAATTTAGATCAATTGCCGCCAACGGGGGCTATAATTTTGGCAGCGCCGTTGAAAATCGAAAACGGTTCGGGTAGCCCTACCAGGGTGTTGGCTCTTGTGCCGGTAAAGTAGTAGCTATATCGTTGTTTGATGAAAGTGGTTGGCTGTACCTGAGCTCGGTTTATGGGATATTGCCGTGTTCAATCATATGCAGAAATGATTGGTAGGCGATCTCAGTGATTGATTCAGCGAGGTGCGTCCAGTTCTTTTCGTAGCCTATGAATATTGTGTGACCTTCGATTGATGCACATATAAACAAAGCCATTTTATCTACTTGAGTCGGACTAAGGCTAGGGTTTATCTCTTTTATGCAGGATTTGAGAACAGAGCGATATCGTTCGTACATATCGTCTACAGCGTTACTCACTCGCTTATCGTGATTTGCCATCGACCAGAGTTCAGGGAATATCTTAGTGGTCATTCGCGAGGTTAAGTCAACGATTACGTGCTCCAAAATCTTGCGCAGCCGCTCATTTGGAGAAAGGCTGGCTTCTGAGATGATTTGGAAGTCATCTAAATAAATCGTGA
This sequence comes from uncultured Arenicella sp., assembly GCA_963925935.1. Classification (GTDB taxonomy): domain Bacteria; phylum Pseudomonadota; class Gammaproteobacteria; order Arenicellales; family Arenicellaceae; genus Arenicella. The sequence goes on from CAWUWF010000063.1 coordinate 8,760, forward strand.
TAAGCGCATCCAGCATTGCTTCGGTTAAGGCTTGCTTGGTTTTGAAATGGTGTTGAAGATTACCGCTCGAAATGCCGGCTCGTTTGGCCACTTTACGCAATGAAAAATTGAGGTAACCCTCATTTATAAACAGTTCAGTCGCTTGATCAATGATTAATTTTCGCGTTAATAATCCATTTTTGTATGAGCCTCTAACCATCGTGGTTTTATTCATTTTATCTCTACTATCCTCAATAGACGGTCGATTTTTGATCTGTAGCTTGGATGTTAGTAAGCAATACCTTACGGCCTATCCAAATATTTTGTAAATATAGTACATGCGCATTGTATTTGCATCAAAAATGATGTAATTTTGCCAAGGTAGTACGCGTGAACCATATTGAAAATTAGACACTAGCCGCAATTAGATGTTGAAGTTGCTCCGAATTTAGGTGGTTTTTAACGGCTTGAAACCTAAGTGCCAGATCGCGAGCGTAATAAGATTAGGAGATGGATGAGATGATGACGAATAAATTCAAATTGCTTTTTTTGGCGATGGTGTTTTCAATTTCCCAGATTGCTGCTGCAAGTGTGTTGCTAGAAGAAGTGATAGTTACGGCCACCAAACGTAGTCAAAGCATACAAGATGTTGGGATTGCGATAACGGCGATGTCGGGTGACCAAATGGAAGCGCTTGGTTTTGCCAATGCGCAACAAGTGACCACCTTTGCGCCCGGTGTTTCAACCGTGCAACCGAATGGTGAGGCAAACTATTCAATAGGGATACGTGGGGTGACTAATTCAGACTTCACTACCAATGTTGAGAGCCCTGTGGCCCTGTATGTTGATGAGGTTTATAACAGCCAAATGTCAGGCGCAGGATTCGCTCTATTTGACATGGAGCGTGTTGAGATTTTACGCGGTCCGCAAGGAACTTTATTCGGCAGAAACGCCACGGGAGGCCTAGCTCACTTCATTACGCGTAAACCTACTCAGGAGGATGAAGGTTACGTTAAGGTCACGGTCGGAGACTACAGTCAATTAAAGGTTGAGGGTGCTATTGGCGGGGCTTTAACCGAGAACCTATCAGCCAGACTGTCGCTAGCAACCCATGATAACGACGGTTATATAACAAATCGACTAGGCGATGACCTCAATAATGCCAATGATTTTAGTGGCAGGCTGCAGCTTTTGTACGCTCCGTCTGATGATTTTCAAGCCTTATTTAACTTCCGCCGAGCAAGCCAAGACATTCGTACTGGATTTTTTGAAAATGTTAGTTCAGTTGAAACAGGTGTTCTGACACCGAATATAATCAAT
>CAWUWF010000064.1:0-5589 GCA_963925935.1 uncultured Arenicella sp.
TCTAGAACACCTTCATCGATCAATTTTTTAATATCTTGATTAGCATAAAATACATCTGCATCGCCCGCCACCCGTAGGGTGGTCCAACCTGCGTCTAATAGTCTCTGCATGCCTTTATACGCCTTCAGTGCCTTGTACGCAGAAGATTGTTGCATGTGTAGGTTTTGATAGTCATCGCCACTGACTAGCGGGTGTGCGTGGCTGTCAATCAAGCCCGGCAGGAGGGTAGCCCCTTTCAAATTGATGATTTTTGCATTGGCAGGAATTTTATCTATTGTTGTGAGCGCTTTGATCTGGCTGTCTTCAACCAGTACCACATTCTGACTTATTACAGACTTGCCCAAACCATCGATGATTTGATCGGCGATAATTGCGGTGGTATTGCCGGCCACAGCGCTAAGTGGCGCCATGCAAAGTAGTAATAGAGCTGCTATTGCCCTAGGCAAGTAGCAAGGTTTACGGACTATAGCGATCATGATTTACATTACCTGTGGATTTATAGGGCATTTCGAAGGTAACATAGTCCTTGATATCTTTGCACACTAATAATAATACGCAGATAAAGAGGTGGTAATTGGACCCGATTAAACGTTGGATGGTGATGACCGTTTTGTGCTTTTCCGGAGGCATAATATTTATGCTGCCGTTTTTGCGGGAGGTTTACTACATCCCAATGCAAGACGCGTTTGGCTACACCAATACAGAAATGGGCCTGATGATGAGTTTGTTTGGCCTAGTGTCTCTGCTCACTTATTTTCCAGGAGGTTGGCTAGCAGACCGGTTTTCTCCACGTAAATTAATGGCCTCAGGTTTGCTTGCAACAGGATTTGTTGGCTTCTATTTCGCAACCTTTCCAAGCTACACAGTCAGTCTTTTCATCCACGCATTTTGGGGCGGCTGTGTGTCGCTGGTGTTCTGGGGTGCAATGATTAAAGCCACCAGAAATTGGGCGCCAGCGTCAGAGCAAGGAAAGGCATTTGGCATCTTAGAAAGTGGTAGAGGTGTTGCTGAAACACTGAGTTCATCACTCTTTTTATTGGTGTTTGCATGGCTTGGTAGCAATGCAGATGGCCTCGCTCAAGTTATCAATCTATTTGCTGGCACTAATGTGTTTCTGGGCGTGATGACTTGGCTGGTGATCGATGACGAACATTCGCAACTGCCGGATGAGAGTGAGTCGGATCAAATTGTACCCGCTAAGTCCGGATTATCAGACGTAGTTACTGTTTTGAAAATGCCTGAGGTTTGGTTAATCTCGATCATCGTGCTAACGGCTTATAGCGCGTACTGGGGCTCATACTATTTCACCCCTTACGCGACCGATGCTTTTGGATTGAGTGTTACTATTGGTGCCGCGATAGGCGTAGGCAAAATGTATTTGAAACCAGCGGCGGCTTTATTTGCCGGGGTCATCGCCGATAAGATTGGGGCGTCGAAAGCGGTGCTTGGTCTTTTCATGCTATTAATCGTTGGTTTCTCGGTGTTTGGCTTTTTACCGGGTGGGCCAGCGATGGTGGGCGTTATGCTAGCAACCATTGTGATTTCATCTATGGGAATATTCGCTCTGCGCGGCATTTATTTTGCCTTGATCGAGGAAGGTGGAATTCCTAAGTCGATGACCGGCACAGCCGCTGGTGTGATATCGGCTATTGGTTTTACACCCGATGTTTTTATGCCGTTGATCGGTGGTGTTTTCTTAGATAATTTTGAAGGTGTTGTCGGCTATCAATATTTCTATTTGGTGATAGCCGCATTGTGCGTCGTAGGGGCTATAGCGGCAGCCATTATGCTGGCTAGAATTAATAGATTAGCAAGTGGACTAACTTAGGGTTATTGCAATGTCGGATACAAGCGATGAATTTGGCGTAAGCCTAGAGCGCACCCTCCCCAGCAGCTGGTATTTGGAGCAGTCGATTTACCAGTTAGAGCGTGAGCATATCTTTATGCGGGAATGGTTTTGCGTAGAGCGCGAAGAGCGTGTGCCAGAACCCGGTGACCATAGTGTGATCGACGTTTGCGGAGAAAGCATTTTGCTTGTTCGAAACGCGCGCGGACAGCTAAACGCCTTTTACAACGTCTGTCGGCATCGCGGTGCGCAACTTTGCGAGGCTGAGCTCCAAACGTCGGGGGACAAGAAAGTAGTATTGAAAGGCGGTGTCATCGCAAAAAATCGAATTGTCTGTCCTTATCATGCTTGGCGTTACGACCTTGATGGGCAATTGCTAAGCGCGCCTCATATGACCGAGGAGTCGGGGTTTAAAGCGCAGAACGTAAGTTTGTACCCGGTAGCTTGTGAAACTTGGGCAGGCTTTGTGTTTTTGAATCTAAGCCCCGAATCAGCGCCTTTATTTTCAGATCATATTGCTTCCATCTCTGAGCGTTTCAAACGTTACCCCATCGCTGATTTGAAATCGGCCGAAGTTATAAGTTACACAGTTAACGCCAATTGGAAGGTGTTATGCGAAAATTATAATGAGTGCTATCACTGTGGCCCCGTGCACCCAGAGCTATGCAAAATAGTGCCTGCATTTAAGGACGCTGGTGGAGCAAATCTGGATTGGGACAAAGGCGTTCCGCATCGGGCAGGGGCAACAACATTCACATTGACTGGCACCACCGATCGAAGGCCATTCCCTGACCTAAATGAAGATGAGAGAAACCATCATAATGGTGATTTATTGTATCCGAATCTATTCCTAAGCCTGGCGGCTGATCATGTCGCTGCATTTATACTACGCCCTGTTTCTGTCAGTGAAACAAAGGTAGATTGCTACTTTTTGTTTGAGCAACACGAAGCACAAAAGCCGACTTTCAATCCAGGTGATGCGATTGAATTTTGGGACTTGGTTAATAGGCAAGATTGGGCCATCTGTGAGCGAGTGCAGAGCGGTATGGGCGCTAGGGTGCACCAGCAAGGGTTATTCTCGCCGTTGGAAGACTGGAGCTTAGACATTCGCGAGTATGTAAAGAGCCGTATCGGGAAATTCTTAGAGTCTAAACCCAGTTCTAAGCCCTAAGCCTCGAGCCATAATTTCTTATCTAGAACGCTCGACTCGGGGGGTGCAGAGCAACTTGAATATCTCGGAGATAGTTGGATTGATCTTCGCCATCCAAACCTTGTGCGAAACTGTGGCCTGAATAGACAGCATGAACGATGGCGCCAGCAGCCAAGCAATCACCAATCTGGCTGACCGACTTAATACCAGCATCGGCAAATTCCCCAGCGCGGGCCATTAATTGTTGATACAACCCGTCGTTCGGCAATTTCAATCCGACAATAAGCACCGACTTAGCCTCGATTGAGTGCTCTTTGTTGGTGAATATATTTGCTAAGCTACACTTGCTTCCATCAAAGTGCTGCAATAGAGATTGGGTGTGTACTTTAATGTCACGATCGTCCAAGGCCTGGTGCACAAATGGTTGTTCATTGGTCATGATGGTCCATGCTGAAGCATGCCCGGCAGGCGTAGCGTAACTTACCTCTAATCCTCGGTCTGCGAGGGCTTCTGCCAATACGCCACCAAGATAGTAATTATCAAAGTCATAAACCAATACAGGACCCTCTAGTACCGCTCCAGCGGCTATATCATCAGGTGTGTAGACGCCTGGGCGGTCGAGACTCCCGAGAGGAATTTCCAGTGACGAATATAAGGCTTTGCTCCAAATGCCGCCAGTTGCTATGGCAATTCGCTGATGTTCTAAACCAAGGATGTCCTGGTCGCTTAGTTCGCTGCCTAGAAACAAGTCAACGTTGGCCATTTGCTTTAATGCATGAATTCGATAATCGCGCACACGCCCCCAGCTATTGAGGCCGGGTAATTTAGTTTCAAATTCTAAACGACCACCCCAATAGTCTGTTTTTTCGGCAAGGGTGACATGGTAACCTCGTTTAGCGGCCGTGAGTGCAGCCTCTAAGCCTGCAGGGCCACCTCCCACGATTAGCACCCGATCTTCGCTGCCAGAGCTAGGAACTTTCTCAGGGTGCCAGCCCTTGCGCCACTCTTCTCCAATAGTCGGGTTTTGGGTACATCTAATGGGTACGCCGTCGTGCCAACTGGCGATACAAATATTACAGCCGATGCATTCACGAATTTCATCGCTTCGGCCAAACTTAATTTTATTGGGCAAAAACGGATCAGCGATGGATGGACGCGCTCCACCAATCAGGTCTAGTATGCCGCGCTTTATTTGCGAGACCATTGTGTCTGGTGACGTAAAGCGGCCCACGCCAACCACTGGCTTATCGGTGACTTGTTTAACGAAATCAATAATGGGTTCATGTGCGCCCTCGGCACGGAATCGAGAGGCGCCACAATCGGTGGGACTGGAATCCATTTTCACATCCCATAAGTCAGGCACATCCGACAATAAAGATACGACGTGATGCGCTTCAGAGGCAAAATGTTCGCTGGGTTTTGCGCGCAGTTCTTCTAGACTAATCCTCAAAGCAACACCACATTTATCGCCCACGGCATGCTTAGTTTGCTCGATCAGTTGGCGCACGAAGCGCACCCGATTTTCAACTGAACCACCGTAATCATCAGTGCGTTTATTATATTCTTCTAGTAAAAATTCATAACCAAGATAGCCCATGCCTGCGTAGATGTAGACAATGTCATAGCCTGCCTGTTGCGCGCGTTTTGCGGCAGCGACTTGCCAGCCGATGACATCATCAATATCTGATTGAGTCATCACGCGTGGGCGTTGTTGGCCCATAAAGCCAACGTGGGTTGCCGCCCATGGAACCCCTGATGGAGAATAGGGCGCGATTCTAGATGTGCGGTTCATTACCGCTGCACCGCCATGCCACAATTCGATTGCTGCTAGTGCTCCATGTTCATGAATCGCATCGCAGCTCATTGCATGTGAGGCAATGTCGTTGTCGTCCCAAAGCCTTGCGAAAGGTAGCGGGCTGTCATCAGACGATGGGTGGGTAGAAACCGCACCGGTGGATACTACGCCCCAACCACCCTCGGCTTTGGTCGCACGAAACGCCGCCCTTACTCTTGGATTGGCCTCGGTCATCCCGCTAGCATGCGGTACCTGATAGAAACGATTTGGCGCTGTAACAGGACCAATTGATATTGGGTCGAACAGTATTTTGTGGTTTGGATTCATGGTTATCTTGGTGGGCAAGCTCAGGCCGGATGTTTGATGTTATCGGTCAAATTCTAGTATCAGCGCGAACTAAGCCTCTATAAGTGACATTAATCAGCACGGAAAATATTAAACTGATCGGAAATCCAATCACAAATACTTTGAATAGTAGCGGTATCTCAGTGTCGGGAAGGCCGAGAGCGGGCACAGCAATGTCAGCAATCTGAATCAAAGGCCAAGCAGAGACGGCATGAATCGTCGCAACTTTGAAAATCTGCCGCCGCGTCAATTAATTCAATAAGTTTTCCACCACTAGCTTCGTCATCAACGTTAAGTCACACCGTGAACTTCGCTACAGGGTTGTACTGCCTGCATACAAAGGTAATTTTACACTGATAAACATTTTTTTCCATTTTAGTTAACTTTTAGTTTGAAATGGCGGTTGTTGCCGCTGCGGTGTTACCCGATTAAAAAAACAACATGCTGCTCAAG
>CAWUWF010000065.1:0-10068 GCA_963925935.1 uncultured Arenicella sp.
GATCAGATCAATTTAGAATTAGTTCGATAAAAGTAGGACAGAAATGCAAAACCAAATAGTTGAATTCAAGATACAAACGCCTCAGTCGCAGTTAGACGATCTGGCTGATCGATTATCTCGATCACGTTTTCCTGAGTCAGAGACCGTGCAAGATTGGAGTCAGGGTATTCCATTGGAGCTGGTTAAAGATTTAGCTGAGTATTGGCAGACCGATTACGATTGGCGAGCTTGTGAGGCCAAACTTAATTGTTACCCACAGTTTAAAACTAAGCTTAACGATTTAGATATTCACTTCTTACATATTCGCTCGCCTGAAGAAAATGCGCGCCCGCTGATTATGACTCATGGCTGGCCTGGCTCGGTGATTGAGTTCTTAGACGTGATCGACCCGCTAACCAATCCGGTCGCACATGGTGGCAAGGCTGAAGATGCATTTCATTTAGTGATTCCGTCACTGCCCGGTTATGGCTTCTCAGAAAAGCCTAATACTGTTGGATGGAGCGTTGAGAAAATTGCAGAGACCTGGGATGAGCTTATGCTGCGCCTTGGTTACCCGCGCTATTTTGCGCAAGGCGGTGATTGGGGCAGTATGGTGACATCTGCAATCGCTCATCAAAATAAGGGCCATTGTGCAGGCATTCACTTAAATCTAGTGGTGGTTGGTGCGCCTGATCAATCGATTCTTACGACCCTAACCGACGCAGAACAACGCAGCATGAAGGTCTTTGCTCATTACATGGAAAGTGGCCAGGGCTATGCTGCTATTCAGGGTACTCGTCCACAGACGATCGGCTATGGGCTAGCAGACTCGCCCATCGGGCAGCTCGCTTGGATAGTTGAGAAGTTCGGCGAATGGTCGGGTGGTAGTGATCTATTGAACTTATTTGACCGTGACCGTTTGCTGGATAATGTAACGCTTTATTGGCTGACCAATACCGCTGCATCGTCTGCTCGATTGTATTGGCATAGTTTTGTAAACCCTGATGTGCCAGAGGTTCTCATCCCGACTGCTTGCAGTCTTTTTAAGGATGAGATTCTACAACCATCACGTCGTTGGGCAGAACAGCGCTATAAGCAGATAAGCTATTGGAACTATCCAGAAAAGGGCGGTCACTTTGCGGCAATGGAGCAAGCAGACGTTTTCGTTAACGAAATTCGTGATGGGTTTTCTAGCATGCCGCTTTAGTAGTCAGGCGTTACTTATCAGTAACTAACGATTTGATCAAGGCAATCGCCATCAAGGCCATCACAAATGAAAATGGTAGAGCGCCAAGAATCATGGCTGAGCGCAGAGCAGCCATTCCACCGGCAGAGAGTAGTACGCCAATCAGTGCGGTGAAGATTACTCCCCAAATAATTACATGTTTGGTGTCCTTTTGGCTTTGATTGCCACCCGATGCCAAGGTGTTGATTATTAAAATTGCTGAGTCTGCTGATGTCACTAAAAAGGTCATTAACAGCGTAACGATGATCAAGGAGAGTCCGATAGCCAACTCGGGCGATAACATTAAATTGATGGTTTCAAATAACTGTGCAGAAATGTCAGCGTTCACAATAGCGCCTTGGGCAATGCCTGAGAGTTCTAGATCGATGGCGGTTGCGCCGACAAATGTGAACCAAGTTAGGCAAATCATAGACGGTACAATCATTGCTCCAAAAACGTATTCACGAATGGTTCTGCCGCGTGAAACGCGAGTTAAGAACAGCCCTACAAACGGTGCAAAGGCGATCCACCACGCCCAGTAAAATATCGTCCAGTCGCTTTGCCAGCTTTCTAAGTTTTGAGAAACCTCGGTGCCTTGGCCTTGCCAAACTGTCGATGACATTGATGGCAGGGCAATAATGTAATCCCAAATAGCGTAAAAGAATGACTGTAAGGCGAAGAATGTTGCGCCGAATATAACAAAAAACATAACCAAGAATACCGACAAGCCCATATTGATATTCGACAGCCATTTGATGCCGCGCTTGAGGCCAGACATAGCGGATAAACAAGATGCCACCATGATCACCACTAAGGCAATTAGTTGCGCCATTAGGCTGGGGCTACCGTCACTATTAACAATCCAGGCAGCGCCGCTAATATTAAACGCACCGGAAGCAAACTGGGAGACCCCGTAACCAATGGATACGCCCATGCCAATGATGGTGGCCAGTATCGCAACAATATCGACAATATGCCCTGCAGGCCCCGACATAGCACGCCCAAACAAGGGCTGTAAAGCGGTGCGGATGGTCAGCGGTTGGCCACGGTTATACGCGAGATAGCCTAGTGAAAGGCCGACTATTCCATAACATGCCCAGGGAGTGAGTGCGTAATGCAGCATGGCCCATTTATAGGCATTGCGTACATTGTCTGCATCTAAGCTGTTAGTGATTCCAAGGATGGTGTCTGGGTTAGTTGTGAAATGAAAAATGGGTTCAGCGGTGGAATAGGTCAGCATGCCGACACCAATGCCTGCGCCAAACATCATAGATAACCACGTGGGCATTGAGAACTCGGGTTGCTCGTCTGGCTTGCCTAGCTTGATTCTGCCGGTCTTGGGCCATAAGCCTAATGCTAGGCAGACTATTAGGTAAAAGGCCGTGACATAGACGTACCAGGCGCCGAAGACAGACGTAGACCAGTTCTGCATGCTTAACAAAACCTCACCTGCAGTCTCAGGGTAAATGCCAACCCACAGAATAAGTAAGACTAAAAAGACCTTGGGCACAAGCACCACGGATTTATTGAAGCCCTGATAAAATCCAGAAGACTCGGTGCTGATAGAAACGGTGTTGTTAGTTGAATTCATTTGTCGAAATTATCCTTTAGCTTTGTATTGGATTTAGATTTGTAATTATTATTCTCGTCTTGATTGAAAAACTGGTGCGCTGGCACGTGCAACGCAGGGCCCGTAGGCCATTTGGCTTAAACTATCACCGTCCGTTAATCTGAATGTTGTTAGAGGTCATTTTATTCTTCTCAGGAGCCCCTTACGGCTCCAACGGTCATATTCAGGGAATTCATCCAAATTAATTTCGCTATCTGGAATGCTCGAGTGGCGATTCAAATCATATCTAGCGATTTTATAAATTGAGATGCATAACATCACAGATATGAATACTAACGGAAGGCCAGCAATAATGCTTGCCGTTTGCAGGGTTTGCAAATTGCCCAAGAACAACAAGGTTATCGGCAAGAAACTGAGTGTGCCTACCCAAAACAGACGCTTCCAACACATCGGCTCGTCGTCAACTTCGGTCTGAACCACGGATGCCAAGATATAGAGTCAAATGTGGTGGATAGAAAAACAATCGCAAGAACGGTATAAAGCGTAATCACTCATGTTGTTTCTCGCTTATTGTCACTGTTTCGCCAGCATTCTTATACGGTTATCTACTTCGTTGTGTTCAATGTAGTAGCCGCGCAGATGGCGGGCGCCTGAACTGGGGTCAAATTCGGCCCGACCGTGCAATATTCTTTGGTTGTCGAAGATCACCATCTCGCCGTTCTTTAGGGAATATTCAATGTTGTCAGTGGCGGTTCTAATGCTCACCATCAGTTCGCGAAATGCTGCGTAGAAATCGTACATCAATTGCGCGTCAAAATCGGCCACATCGGCGAGATGTGCATTGAACGTTAAACCAGTGAATACACCATCGGCATTTAGGCCAATAACCGGGCGATGGTAGCGGATATCACTTTCGTCGTCGATAAAATGCCAAGGCACCGGGACCTCACACAACAGTTGGTAGTGGTCAGGGTGGTCGCGTTTAAAATCATTGATGATCGACAGTGCGTCGGCAAATCTTGAACCGCCACCGGTTGCTTGGTTTCGATAGCAGTGTAAGAACTGATTGCCAGGAACAAATTCCTGGTTTGCTAGATCCGTGTGCAGAGGTAAGGCTAGGGAGGTATAAGCTAGGTTGTTGGGCTTAGGTTTACTCTTTACTTCAAATACAATGCCGTAATTGGTCTGTCGCTTAAAACCGATTAAATCCCCGAAACTCTCACCCGCAGTCACGTCATCATCTAAGTTGTGGATTAACACAATGCCGGTGGTCTTTAGTGACTCTAGAGCGCCTAACAAGGCGGCTGGCGATGCATGACATTTCTGAGCATCAAATCGTGGCAGGCTGCTCATGTTCTGCTCGGCCCAACTTTTATGCTCAATTCTAGCCGGATCATCGCGGCGTATACCGGGGCGATGTTGATACAGCCATTGCGCTGAGTATTGCGATTCACTTGTCTTGCCAGGCCAGCGAATACGCAGTTCGCCTGCGTCTGCAGCATTGAAATCATAACTAATTGGCGCAATTTCCAGATCAACGCTGGTTAAATCAAAGGTTCGCTCATGAGTGTCTGGGTGTAGTTCATTAGGGTCGTTGTCGCGTAACCAAATGAACGGCAGCTGTGAACTAGACCCGTCTTGCCAAGACACGTAAAACGCGCGCTGCTTACGATTAATGCTTTGTATTTTCATGAGGTTCTATTTTGGTTTTCTAGCGTTGGAAGCCGTGCGCCAGCGTCCACTTGTTTTAGGTTCAGATGATTACCCATGTAACGATTGCTCGCGTGCTGAATTGGTTAAAGCCCCACGCGCTGGGGAGCATAAGGGGCTAGCACAATAGGTATTGTTGAAACTGGCGGAGCGCTGAGCGAGTTTTTAAATTTGCGCTAAGTTGATCCACCATCAGAGTTAGGATGTTTGCTTGTTTCGTTTTACTGTTCGTCATTTACAATTCTACCGAGTGCTCTATCGAACGAGGTAATTGTTTCAAGTGTAATTCTGGATCAGCACACACATTCTCGCAATGCCGTTTGGTCCCGCAATCGCAATTGGCGTTCTTTATAAGGCGGTGAAGTCGCTATTAGAACATTCGATAAGCCGACTCAAGTAGTTTCTTGTATTTCGTGCCTCAAGCGTTCATATTTAGCGGATAATAGTAATGATATTTTAAAGACAGAAAGATCGGAGAGCGCGAGTGCAGACAATTTTATCCATAGCGATTATCGTAGTTTTACTAACCTCACTGGTTCTGTTGGTGAGGTGGCCGACACTGCGATTCGTTGGCAGTATGCCGACTAAAATGTTTGCCTTTATGGCCATTCTTTTTACGTCAGGCCTAGATGTTGGCTTGATTATGTTTCCGCTAACCGAATTTCCTGTTTATGAAGCCGAGGCTGTCTATGGTTTTGCAAGCCCCTTGGCCATTGAGTTTGGTTTCTGGGGGTTTTTGATTTGGTTGTTCTATTTTTTAACGACCTTCTATTTTTGTGTGGTTGAGCCACGCCTCAAAATATTTGAAATACCCTGGGTTAAGTTTTTAAATAATGTCGTTATTATTGGTACTTGTGCGTTCACCGGTTATTTGTTTCTGACTTATATTCCGAGCTATATTGATGGCATATCTGACCTCGCTACATTTTCTTTGGTCGCGTTTGTGGTGCTTTGTGCAGTGTTATCTAGCACCCATGTCCGTTACGTCAAAATTTTAAGCATCTCGTCCACTTGGCTCTTCTTCGCGCTGATCGCGGCAATGTGGTTTGCCGGCGATATGGGGCTCACTGGTTTTACTACTACCGCTGCTGAATTAGGTGAATATTTCACTAACGTTCATGAGTTCGTGCTGCCAATGTCGGACTACCATGCATTCTATTTGTTTTGGTGGTTTGCTTGGAGCATTATGATTGGTCAATTTGTTGCCCGTTTTGTGGGTGCCTTGAACACTTGGCAGTTATTACTTGCGCTATTGATATTGCCATCGATTCCCATCGGAACTTGGTTTGCGGTTTTATACTATTACCATAGTAATGCGATCGAAATTAGCGCTGTGCTAAACACGTCGATGGTCGTGGTTGGCGTGGTTTTTGTTATCAATTCATTGGATTCCTTGACTCGATTGTATACCGATAATCTAGGGCTGACGGTGGAACGTCTTGGCGTATTGAAGTACATTGCGGTTCACTGGATCCTGCTGTATAGCTTGATATTAATGTATCAATTTACCCCATTGAAGATAGAGTGGGTTGGATTGCTGGTGATTGGCATTTACGCCTGTGTCTATTTTTTAATATTTAGCCGAAGAAAAAACTTACTCAATAAAAGCCGCTACAAAGGCTAGGAAAGCACGAAAAAACGAATATGACTATTGAATATGACTACGTGATTGTAGGTGCTGGCTCGGCTGGCAGTGTGTTAGCAAATAGACTCAGCGAAGACCCAGACGTGCAGGTTTTGGTGCTGGAGGCAGGTGGTAAGGATCCATTCTGGGAATGGAAAATTCACATGCCTGCGGCGCTCGCCTACCCAATGAACGGTACGCGTTATAATTGGGATTATCATACGCAGCCTGAGCCACATCTGGGCGGGCGTGTAATGCATTGCCCCCGAGGTAAGGTATTTGGAGGCTCGTCTTCGATTAATGGCATGTGCTATATCCGCGGCAATGCGCTGGACTACGATCGTTGGGCAGAGGAAGACCAAGCTTTGTCGCAATGGGCGTATAAAAATTGCCTTCCATATTTCATAAAATCAGAATCTTATTCAGGCGGCGCTGACGATTACCATGGTAATCAAGGGCCGCTGCATGCCACTCAGGGTGAAGGTAAAAACCCATTATTTAAAGCCTGGATTGCAGCAGGCCAAGAGGCTGGTTACCCTTATACCAAGGATCTAAATGGCTATCAGCAAGAAGGCTTTGGCCCGATGGATAGAACTACCCATAATGGTAAACGTGGTTCGACTGCCGTTGGCTATTTGCGACCGGCGATGAAGCGCCCCAATTTGACGGTTATAAAACGGGCACATGCTAAAAAGTTGCTAACGAAGGGTAAGCAAGTTATTGGTGTCGAGTACAGTAAAGGCAGCCTATTTGGCAAGCGAGACCATGAGGTTTTTGCCAAGCGCGAAGTGATTCTTAGTGGTGGGCCTATTAATAATCCGCAGCTACTTATGCTGTCTGGAATTGGACCGGCTGAGCACATTCGTGAACATGGTATCGAACCCATTCATGACTTACCTGGGGTGGGCCAAAACCTTCAAGATCACTTAGAAATCTATTTGCAAATGGCCTGTACTCAGCCGATTAGCTTGTTCAAATATTACAACATTTGGGGCAAAGCGATTACGGGTGCTCAGTGGCTATTAACGCGTACCGGTCTTGGTGCCAGCAATCATTTTGAGGCGGGTGGCTTTATTCGCAGTAAGCCTGGGGTGAAACATCCCGACCTGCAATACCATTTCTTTCCAATGGCGGTACGCTACGACGGACAAAGCCCAAATGATTCGCACGGTTTTCAAGCCCACGTGGGTTCTATGCGCTCGCAAAGCAAGGGTTGGGTGAAATTGAAATCTGCGAATTTCCAAGATAAGCCAAGCATCTGTTTCAATTACATGTCTAAAACGCAGGACTGGGAAGAATTCAGGGCAGGAGTAAGGCTAACTCGTGAGGTCTTTGCGCAAGCTGCTTTCGCGCCTTTTCGCGGAGAAGAATTATCCCCGGGTGCAGATCTACAAACCGATGCCGAACTAGATGCTTATCTAATGGGTGCAGTTGAGTCAGCCTACCATCCATCGTGCACCTGTAAGATGGGTAGCGATAGCTTGGCAGTGGTTGACGAACATTGTAAAGTTCGCGGCCTAGAGGGATTAAGAATCGTCGATTCGTCGATCATGCCATCTATCGTCTCGGGCAACCTAAATGCGCCCACCGTGATGATTGCTGAGAAAGCGGCAGATCTAATTAAAGGGGTAAAACCTTTAGAACCTAGCAATGCGAAGGTTTTCATTGCAGATAATTATTTAGAATCACAACGATGATTTGACCCTGTGATATATCTATATTGCGGGAGTTTGTTGCATGCTTAGCGTTATTGGTGTTTTGATTTCGGTCGAGTGACAATTAATGGCACGCACTTAAGGTGTCAGTAAGCTTCTGGTTTAAAAGGTAATATTTTAAATAATGTTACTTTGAGGGATAATAAGACAGATGTTCGTTAATTAGTGTATCTTGACTTCAAGCACTCGCCCGTTTAAGGAGTGGGTAATAATTTGGATTAGGGACATTATGTTTAAGAATCGGCTCTTCCGTTATCTAGATCTGATTATATTGATAATTGTGTTGATCGTATTTGTGATCGTTGTTGTGATTGCGAACGGTGTTCGTGATCGTCAAGTATTGCAACGCGACAATTACAGTGCGGCTGTCACGCAAAACTACGGTCAACTGCTGGAAAGTCTGGGGCCGCGTAACGAGCAGCTCAGAGCGGATATTCAATCCCATCTGAAATTAATTCGTAATGGGGGGCAATTAAGCAATCCGTATGGGCCTAGTTGGACAGTCCCCGCAACTGAAAATACGCAATTAGTCGATGCCGTGATTGAGGTGCAACAATCCTTGGGCCGGCAAGACTTTGAGTACTTCGCGACATCGTATGAGAAATTCGTAGGCCTTAGTGCGAAGGTTAGTTCACAAGCCATGCAACGCTTGGAGCGCAGGCAATATGTAACCGCAAGCATAATCATAGTGGGTTTTCTGGGTGTATTGGGCATCTTGTTTTTTCGCCTGGGTCGGGCTGATGATGCTACCCAACAAATCACGACTGAAAATAATCATATACTCGCAGCCATGGAAGATGGACTGTTTTTGATAGATGAAGAGTTTCAGATTGGCCAACAGAAGTCTGCCGCAGTGCAGCATATTTTTGGAACGAATATACAAGTTGAGGGCGGCTTCTTCGATTTTTTAAGTCGCTTTGTAAGTCGAGAAGAGCTGCTGGTAAGTAAGGAGTATTTGGAGTTGTTATTCGCTGGTAGAGTAAAGCCGAAGTTGATGGCCGACCTTAATCCTCTCAAAGAGGTGGTTGCTGCAGCAGTTCAAAAATCAGGATTGGTCACAAAAAGATTTCTGGATTTTTCATTTACTAGAGACGATCAAGATCGCAAAAGTAAGCGTGTTCTGGTGACTATTAGTGATGTAACCAAAGAAGTGTTGCTACGCAGAGAATTGGAATCTACTAAAGAAATGCAAAAGGAACGTATGTCTATGCTTTTGAGCCTTTTGCACATAGAGAACGCTGAGCTCAATGGTTTTTTAGACCATAGTGATGACGTTCTAAATGAGATTAACGATATTCTTGCGGACGAGAATGCAAATCATCGAGCGATAGTGGACAAGCTTGCTAAAATTTATCAACTTGCTCACAAACTTAAAGGCGATGCCGGGGCAGTATGGATTGGCTTGTTAGAGAGTTCTATTCACCGCTTCGAAGAGTCAATTGAAGATATCAAAAAAAACCCCTATCTTGATGGACGCAATATTCTTCCTTTAACGGTACAACTTAAGGACATGATCTCGGAGATTGATTTGGTTCGATCGCTGGTAGTGCAGATGAATTTGATCGCGGCCGCACATTTTCCTGCCGCTGTATCGCCGGGTGTTGAGGCAGACTCGCGTGCTACAACGGTCATAGCGGAGCTGGTCACCGACCAACCAGATATGCAGGCAGATAAACAGGACGGTAGTCAGGATATTCGAAAACGCCTGAGTACCTTAGCGCAAGGGGTAGCCAAACGAGAGGGCAAAGAAGTTCAGCTTGATTGCTCTAGTTTTGATTTGTTTGGAGAAAATAGTGAGCTGCAGGATGCGATCTACTCAATTTCTGTTCAATTGGTTCGCAATAGCATTACTCATGGTATTGAGTTGCCGGAGCGAAGAAAGCGCGCGGGTAAGTCGCGGCGCGGCCACGTCAGTGTCTTGTTGAGCAAAATGGATGATGGCAGGGTTCAGTTAATAGTCCGCGACGACGGCGCTGGCCTGCAGTTTGATAGAATACGTCAGCACGTAGCTGAACAAGGCATAGTCGATAAAATAGAAGCCGAGTCTTTGGGTTCTAAGGATCTTTTACCATTTATTTTTATACCAGGGTTTTCGTTGTCACAAGGTGTCGGTATTGATGCTGGTAGAGGTGTTGGTTTGGACATAGTTAAAAGCCAGGTCAAGAAATGTTCTGGAACAATTGCAGTAAAGAGCGCTGATACTAAATATAGTCAGTTTACAATCACCGTTCCTACTGTCTTAGTC
>CAWUWF010000066.1:0-8215 GCA_963925935.1 uncultured Arenicella sp.
CCATTAGCTGTGCACGTTGAGCGCGAAGCCTAGCAATCTTACTTAGTATTTCGCGGTTATCGAATTCGCCACCACTGCTGCCTCGTCCTAATGACGTTTTGTGGATACGTTCTCGTAGAGCTCGGTTGCTGAGCGATGACATTGATGGTTGGCCGCTGGTATTCAATAACGGCAGTACATACTTACCTTCCAAATCCCTTGATTTGGCCGCTAACTCAGCAGATGCAATTTGCGCATCGCTTAAGCCAGCCAGTTGATCTTTAGATTCAACAATAATAGCTTTGGCATTGACCTCTTTTTGAACGTTCTGAGTAAATTGAGTTTGCAGTGTTGCTAACGTAGAGTTCATCGCCTTCAATTTTTCTTTGTCGGCATCCGACAAATCTGCCCCAAGACGCACAAAGTCTTTATAGGTCTCGCTGACTAATCGCGCAGTTTCTGCGTCTACCTTCATAGAGTCGAGCTGCTCGTATAAAGCCTTTACGCGCTTAAACAGCTTGCCATTGAGTAAAATAGAATCAGAATGAGCTGATAACTTAGGCGCCATCTCGCCGCGTAAAGCATCTATCTCGTCATTCAGGTCAGCCGACGCTAGGGCAAAGAAAACGCTGGAGACCCGATCCAGAACTGCACCACTGTTTTCAAGTGCAATCAAAGTGTTGTCGATTGTTACTGGCTCAGGGTTGTTGGCAATTACGTCTACTTCTGCAAGGTGTAAGCTCATACCTGCTTCGAAGGCCGGCGCATAATGTTCGTTGTTTATTTTGTCGAAGGCAGGAATTTTCAAATACAAATCGCTTTCTACGAAAAAAGGATTGCTTGCATCAAATTTCAAATCTTGCGCTTCTTGTATCTCTGACTCAGAGGGAGAGCAGGCGGATACAGCCAAGGCCGTAGCCAGTAGGCTAGTTAGTAATTTATTCATTATTTTTATTATCTCCATGTATTGAATTATTATGGTTATCTTACACTATCTAAGCTTCTTCCAGCATCCAAAGAATGACCACAAATTTGGCCACTATTACTGGCCTAGCATTCTAATTTTTTTCACTATTCGCGACCTATAAGATCTACCCCTGTATGCAATAATGGTTTTATGGACTCAAAACGAATTGTTATATTAGTAGTCACCATCGCGCTCACAAACCCAAATTTTTGATCCCCTTGTTAGAATTATTTTCCTATAATCTGTCCTATACCGAGTTCGCTAGCCTAGTAGTGGCCGCGGCGCTCATAGGTATGGCAAAAACTGGCGTATCGGGCGCAGGCATGATCGCGGTGCCGGTATTGGCAATCATATTTGGAGGCAAGGGCTCAACCGGACTATTGCTACCGATTCTAATTTTTGCCGATTTTTTTGGCGTATACCACTACCGCCAACACGCCAATTGGCAGCATCTACGACGTTTATTACCGTTCGCTGTACTGGGTGTCATCATCGGCACTATTTCAGGTAACACGATCGACGATGCTATGTTTCGCAATATCATGGCTGTGATTATTTTCGTGTCTCTGGCGATCATGGTTTGGCAACAATACAGCAAGGCACCAATAGTCCCGAATTCTATCTATTTGGTGTCCGGAATCGGAATTCTGGGCGGCTTCACGACCATGGTTGGCAACTTGGCTGGGCCGGTTATGGCGCTCTATTTGCTGGCGATGCAGTTTAACAAAAATCAATTCATTGGCACCGCCGCTTGGTTTTTCTTATGCATTAATGTTATTAAAATTCCGTTTCATGCGTTTGTCTGGAAAACCATTACCTTAAATAGTTTCCAATTAGGCCTTACCGTAATTCCCGCCGTAGCATGCGGTGCTTACCTTGGTATCTACCTTATAAAGCGAGTGCCAGAAAATCTATTTCGATGGTTCATTATTTTCACGACCGGTGTGGCTGCAGTCGCAATGATTGTCTAATCGAATAGCCTAGGTCGCTATTACTAATGCGCCATGGTGGCTATGCAACGGGTGTGCTATGGATAGCTGACCAGTGAAACAACAGATGCCTGCTCTAATACAGCGCGCCCTGACAACGCGGTTAACTCAATAACAAAAGCAAACAGAGCCACCTCACCACCCAGTTGAATAACTAGCTTTTGCGCGGCGCGCGCAGTACCACCTGTTGCCAGTAAGTCGTCGACCACCATGACTCGCTCTCCTTTGCCAATCGCTGATTTTTGCAACTCGATTTCGGCGTCGGCATACTCCAAGGCATAACTTTCACGCACGCATTCACCCCCTAGCTTGCCCTGTTTACGAGCCATCACCAAAGGTAGTTTTTGTTGCAAAGCAAGGGCCGCACCAAACAGAAAGCCACGTGCGTCCAATGCCACTATTTTTTCGATATCAAAATCATTGGCGTGCTTGGCCAGGGTTTGAACGACATGCGCAAATGCTTCTGGATTCTCGGTTATTGACTCGATGTCTTTAAACGCAATCCCCGATTTTGGGAAATCTGGGATAGTTCGAATTAGTGCCTTAAGATCCATGCTTCACTGCCATTACGAGATTGATCATAACTATTCATAATAGCCGAGAACCGACAGCAATGGTTACAAAAAGCCTGCAATACTAGAAACAAACGACTGCAAGCCCGCCGCGCGCCGACATAATTGGCAACATGAATTCGCATGGCTTAGCTGGTGGCAGCGAACACAAAACTACTATTCTAGGCGAAACCCGATTTTCAGTGTCACTTGATAGTGGCCCACTTTGCCATCCACTATGTGGCCGCGTGTCTCAATAACCTCAAACCAATCAATATTTTTAATAGTGGCGCTGGCGCGCTCTATCGCGCCTTCAATTGCTTCTTCTATGCTGACTTTTGAGCTGCCAACAATCTCGGTTTTCTTATAAATATGTTCACTCATGTTGTTCTCCTAGTTTGGTGCGTTGAAACTGATCAGGCAAATATTGTAGCGCCTTAGACAATAATAAATCCAACGTCTTATAAATAAAACCGCGAAGCGTAATTGTCGGCAAACTCACTTAACTCACGTTATGATTATCTCATCTGAAATTTCAAGGAACCCTCATGCAATACAAAGCAATCAAACTAGTAAAACGCCCCGAGATAGCAATCACCCCAGACTTGTTCGAAGTTGTAACGCTCGAAACACCCGAACTCAAAGACGGTGAGTTTTTATTGAAACAAACTCATATGTCGCTCGACCCTGCCATGAAAGGTTGGATGATGCCTGACCGAGACAGCTATATTCCGCCCGTAGAGCTTGGCGATATAATGCGCTCGTCTGGCGTAGCCGAGGTAGTAGAGTCGCGCAATGAATCTTTTCCTGTAGGCGCTCGCGTCGCAGGCATGATCGGTTGGACCGAATATGCAGTCAGTAAAGGCGAAGGCTTGCGCCCGCTACCACCACAAGTGCCGTCTGAAGCCGTTATCTGTGTGCTGGCCCTGCCCGGTTTGACCGCCTATCAAGGCTTGATGCAGATAGGCAAACCAAAAGCTGGGGAGACCTTGGTGGTATCAGGTGCTGCCGGCTCAGTCGGCTCGATGGTTGGACAAATAGGCAAGGCTGAAGGCCTAACCGTAATTGGCACCGCTGGCAGTGACGATAAGTGCAAATGGTTGACCGAAGAACTCGGCTTTGACGCGGCAATTAACTACAAGTCAGACGCCCTTGTTGAACAATTAGCAGCGGCAACCCCGAACGGTGTTGACCTGTATTTTGAAAACACCGGTGGCCCAGTGCAACATGCGGTGTTCGATCGAATGAACGCACACGGCCGCATAATGGTCTGCGGCATGATCTCTGACTACAACTCAGTAGTACCGTCACCTGGTCCGAATTGGCTAACGATTATTAAAAAGCGCCTAACAATTCAAGGCTTCACCATGCCAGATCACTACGATGACGCACCGATGATGATGCAGAAGATGGCTGAGTATCTAATGGCCGGCAAAATCAAATATAGGGCCCATACCCTGCATGGCCTAGAGAGTGCCATTGACGGTATTAACCTGTTATTTACTGGTGGGAATACCGGCAAGCTTCTGGTTGAGTTATAAGGATGGGGCAACGGCGTAGGCTTAGGCTTGCGCTATTGCCGTTCTTATTAAATTCAAAGGGCGGCAGTTGGTTCTCTTCAAATAGGGAAACCGACTGCTTGTCCGCCTTTAAATACAACTCGTCATCCGCTACTAAGCCAAACATTAAGTCATGATGGTAAATGCCGTGCCTACCAAACATCTTACGGCTTCGAATCACCCCAAATGGTTCAAACACTCCATGTGAAAAGTTACAAATTCACTCATAAACTATTTTAGTATTTTACAAAGATACAGCGTTGGTTGGCTTAGGCAGACCAAAGAAACTTCTTGAGATAAATACGCCCGTGTTGATTGAACTCCACACCTTCTTCCTCTAATAGAATTCGCTGATAGTCTGGATAAGGAAACTTAGTTCGAGTGCTTATCTCGCCTTTGCCGTTGACCACCCTATGCCATGGCACCTCGTGATCTTCTGACAAAGCGGCCAATGCATAACCAACTTGGCGGGCATGTCGGGGTCGGCCGCTTAACCGAGCGATTTGTCCGTAGGTAGCCACAAACCCTTCCGGAATGGTGTGCACCATCGCGTAGATTATCTGGTAAAAGTTTTCTTGCTCATGCTCTTGGCTCATTGCATTAGACGTATTTAGTTACTGTAGGACCTTTTGCGTAATCTTTGGATTGCCGCCAGCGCCCATTTTCATCTAATTAGGGGTCGCCGAGCTAAGTTGAGAATCTATCCACTCATTTACAATGGTTTCCAAGATCGACAATGGTAATGCCCCATTCTCCAAAACCTTATCGTGAAACTTTCTAACGTCAAAATTGTTAGCTAACTTTTTCTCTGCTCTGGCTCGTAACTCTCGGATTTTTAGCTCACCGGTTTTATAGGCCAGAGCCTGGCCCGGCCAAGAGATATAACGATCTACCTCAGACGTTATATTGTTCATAGATAAGCCCGAATTCTCAGCCATGAAGTCAATTGCTTGGCGACGCGTCCAGCCTTTGCTGTGAAGGCCGGTATCGACCACTAAACGACATGCGCGCCACATTTCATAAGACAACCGTCCAAAGTTTGTCAGCGGCGTTTGGTAGAAACCGACCTCTAAACCCAAGCGTTCTGAATATAAGCCCCAGCCCTCTACAAAAACCGTCTGCCCGCCATACTTGCGAAAGTTTGGCATATCCAATTCTTGCGCTAAGGCTATCTGTAGGTGATGCCCTGGCACAGCCTCGTGTAGAGACAAAGCCTCTAATTGGTATAGGGGGCGCGTCTCTAAAAGAGTGGTATTAACGAAATAAAAACCTGCTCGTGAACCATCACCAGACGGCCGATTGTAATACGCAGTAGTGGTTTTTTCTGCTACGTCTAATGGGATTTCTTTCAAGCCGTAAGGCATACGCGGCAATTTCCCAAACAGCTTTGGTAACTCGCCATCCATTTTTTTAGTGATACGAGCGACTGCGCGCATACGTTCTTCTGCGGTCTTTGGATAGAAATCAGGGTTGTCTCGCAAGTACACAAGCCATTGCGCGAAATCACCCTCGAACTTTGCCTGTTTGATAACCACATCCATTTCAGCTCGAATTCGGGCTACTTCAGAAAGGCCAATTTTATGAATATCGTCAGCGGACCGGTCTGTGGTGGTAAATGCTCGAACACGGTGCTCGTAGTATTGTTTGCCACCAGGCATGCTGTCGGTACCTACTTCTTCTCGACAGGCGGGGGCATAATCGCTGAGATAAAATTGATGAAACTGAGCGAACGCTGGCAATACCTTGTTGCTCACAATCTCTTTCGCTTGCTCGCGCATAGCCTCAAAATCCTTGCTGTCGACAATCGCGGGCTTTTGCTTAAACGGCCCCATAAACACGCTGTCTGCGACGTTGTCGACCAGGTGTACTGAGATTGTTTTGTCGTATCCCAGCATTGGCGCACAAGGTTGTACCCAACCTGCGTCTATACCACTTTTAATCCGCCCTTGCGCTTTTTTCAGAAAATTCGGAATGGCAGCAAGTCTCTGTAAGTAACTTTGATAATCACTTTGCTTGAAAAAAGGCAATCGGCCAACTAGATTGGTCAGTTGAAGATGCGGCCCTGAGCGGTTATTAATAATTAGATACTTACCGCCAAATTCTGACGCGTCGACTTCGGTCTCGAGTTCTAATTTCAGTAGAGTATGATTAAGCTGATGGTCGGGCTTGAGCGCACTCACATCGATGCTGTCTAATTGACTCACAAAACTCTTTGCCAGTTCAACCGACTTATCATACGCCTCTAAAGAAGGATCAGATAAGCGGTGATCGTAGTCACGAACACCAACACTGGTTGCAAACGTGGGGTTCTGTTGCAGAACAGCGTTCCATTGAGCGTCCATTATTGACTCAAAACGCTGGTCTTCGGTTTCTGCGACAGCAGTAGTGCTGGTCGCGCCTAGCAAGGCTACTAGTACAACAAACAAGGTGCTTATCTGTGATGACATAGAAAGTTGCTTTGATTTTATCATTTATATTTCTCCGAAATCGATGCCTAACATTCTATTCCATTGATCAGCGAATGCCCAATCCCCAAGCCTAATCATTTCCATCAAGACTTGGAAATAATCCAGTTTGTCGCTATAACTACTCTATGCCAGAGATAAAACCGAATCGAATACTCAATAGTAGGGCGTACAAAAAAGCGCGCACCTTAGTAACCGCTACCCTGCAAAGCCCAGATCGGTTGTTAGATCTAGTTGCCAATGCGCAGTCCAAGGCGGGGCAAATTCGTGGCGGTAAGTTAGCGGGTGTAATTGATTCAATCAGTGCTTCGTTTCGATTAATTAAGGCCTATGCCTCTGGCGAGTATCGACAGATTTCCTTGGAAAGCATGGCGTTAATTGTCGCTTCGATAATTTATTTTGTGATGCCCTTTGATGCCGTGCCTGATTTTATTGTAGGACTCGGCTTGCTTGATGATGTTGCGCTACTCGCGTGGACCTTTAGATCGGTGGCACAAGATATAGAGGCTTTTATCGGCTGGGAGAAGGATCAAGCGGATCAAACCGACTTCAATGGCAGAGGCTAGAGCGCACCGGTTCGCCCACAAAAGTTCACCCTGCACCGGCCTGCCTGAAAACCAACAATCATCAAAAATCAATCGTAGGCGCCTTAAGGATGGACATTACGCTTTGGTGTTCTTATTCTAGGCGTAAGTTAACATTTAACAAATATCATCATGACCAAACACCTAATTGCAATTGCCTTCGCTTTCTTAACGATTAACACAGGCAATGCAGCCGACAGCACGTTACCTCAAGCAAGCCGATTAGACCCCCTTGAAATCAAAATTGTTGAACAAATTGATTTACAGTTGCCCGGCTCATTAGAATTATTAGAGGCCGTGGTTAATATAAACAGTGGAACACTCAACCTAGAGGGCGTGAAGAAGGTTGGCAGGGTATTTAAGTCGGAGTTTAACAAATTAGACTTTGAAACCCAGTGGATCGACGGAAGCTCATTTGACCGGGCGGGCCATTTACTCGCAAGTTATGGACAAAGCGGGCCCAAAATATTGATGATTGGCCACTTAGATACGGTTTTTGCCAAAACCGATGCTTTCCAGAAATTTAGACGCGTCGATAGTGAGCATATTGCCGGCCCAGGCATCACCGACATGAAAGGCGGCAATGTCATTATTGTTTCGGCGCTGAGCGCTCTAAAAAAATTAGGCGCACTTGAAAACATCAGCATTAAGGTCATTTTGATTGGCGACGAGGAGCGCAACGGCAATCCGCTGGCGGCCTCAAGGGCCGCATTGGTTGACGCTGCTAAGTGGGCTGACATTGCATTGGGGTTTGAAGACGGCGATGGCGATATAAAAACCGCAGTAATTGCGCGCCGAGGGTCGGTAGACTGGACACTCAATGTGACCGGCAAACCAGCGCACTCATCGCAAATATTCAAAGCTGATGTGGGCTATGGCGCGATACTTGAAAGCGCACGAATTCTGAATTCATTTCGAGAACAACTGGCCGGTGTCGGCAACCTTACTTTTAATCCAGGGATGATTGTGGGCGGAACAGAAGTTGGCCTAGATTCGTCTACCGCCAGCGCAACCGCATTTGGTAAGAATAACGTGATTGCCAAAACAGCTAAGGTATCAGGTGGTATTCGTGCCCTGTCACCGCAAGAACTTGCCTCTGCAAAGCAAGTGATGCGCAAAAT
>CAWUWF010000067.1:0-9557 GCA_963925935.1 uncultured Arenicella sp.
TTTGCCAAGGAGCGAAAATTATTGCGGCAAACACCACCGCAGACACACCGCCAGAAGCCCCTAGCGCAGCGTACCTTGGCTCATTGCCATAGCGTAGATAGCTTGGTATGGACGATACGATGATCCCACCAAAGTAGAGGCAAAGGAATTTGAGTGTGGTGTATTCACCCAAATAGTGCGGATATAGATAGTTCTCAATGGTGCTTCCAAATGACCATAATACAAACATATTAATGGCTAAGTGCATCGTGTCGGCATGGATGAAACCCGAACTTACAAAACGATACCATTGGCCATGTTGCTTAATCGTAACAGGGTGAAAAATCCACTTTGATTTGGCTTGGGTATCTTGCATTAGCAAAAAGGAAATCAGGCAGGTGACCGCGATGATAATCAGGTTGGCGCTTAGGCTTGTTAGGTTCATTTATAAATATTAGGTGAAGATTACGGCGTGGAAAAGACAATGATACTCCACCAAGGGGGAGCTAAGCCCAGCTAAATAATCAACCTAGTGAAATCTCTACAAATACGGCTACCTATGTTATCGTTTCTGCATCGTCAATTAACGCCTATTGCTCCATGAAAACATTGATCACGGCTTTTGTAGTGCTTGCTTCGCTGCTTAATTTCCCCCAAGCAGCTAACGCGGAGGTAGAGAGAGATTCTGCGCACGCCAAAAAAACATTGGAGATATATCGCAAAGTCATCTCGATTCCGACTGTCGCAGGGCGTGGCAAAGTACCCGAGATGGCTGAATACCTGGCTAGCCAATTCAAGGCCGCGGGCTTTAACGATGCCGATATTAGAATTCCTAAACTGGATGAGACGGCTGCTTTAATTGTGCGTTACCGAGGTGACGAGTGGTCCGCTAAAAAGCCAATTTTATTGCTGGGGCATATGGATGTAGTAGAGGCGTTGCCAGAAGATTGGGAGCGACCTCCTTTTGAGCTGACCGAAGATGATAGCTATTTTTATGGGCGTGGCAGCATCGATAATAAACTTGGTGTGAGCATGCTTTCGTCGACGTTTATTCGGCTTAAAAAAGAAGGTTTTGTGCCCGATCGTGATCTTATAATCGCGTTTTCTGGGGACGAAGAGACAACCATGTTAACCACTCGCATGTTAGCCAACGACACACCTGAATTGGCCGACGCAGAATATGCACTGAATAGCGATGCGGGGGGGGGTGACCTACGAAGTGATGGAAAAGCGGTAGCCTATACCATGCAAGCTGCTGAGAAAACCTATGCAACCTTTGAATTGACCGTACGCAACCCTGGCGGGCATAGCTCTCGTCCGCGGCCAGACAATGCCATTTACGATTTAGCATCCGCCTTAGGTAAGATTCAAGGTTATCCGTTTCCAGTTCGATCCAGCGTGATGACCAGAAACTTTTTCAGAATTACCGGTAATCAATTGGGTGGTGAGTTAGGTGATGCAATGATTCGCTTCGCTGATGATCCAAAAGACCAGTCTGCGTCAGACCGGCTGATGATAGAGTCGTCCTATGTTGGTTCTACTCGAACCACCTGCTTAGCGACCATGCTACGCGGAGGGCATGCTGAAAATGCGCTACCACAGTCGGCTACTGCCACTGTTAATTGCCGAATTTTTCCGGGCGTTTCGGTTGCAGAAATAGAGCAGATCTTAAGGAAAGTAGTTGCCAACAAAGAGATTGAATTTGTCACCTTGGATGATCCCATTGAAAGTCCAATCTCAGAACCGAGAGAGGATGTAATGGCGGCTGTTAGTAAGGCCGTACATGCGCGCTATCCCGAACTACCGATAATTGCCTATATGGAATCAGGCGGCACTGACGGAATGCACTTCCGCTCTGCTGGAATACCCACCTGGGCAATGTCCAGTGTCTTTATGAACCCTGATGAAATGTACGCGCACGGGCTGAATGAACGTTTACCGATCAAGGCATTTTATGACGGCCTTGATCACTGGACCATCATCCTAAAAGAGCTGGCTGGAAATTAATTAGCATGCACACTATGACTATTAGATTAACCGCTTATTTGGATGAAAATAGACCGTTATCGATGTGGGATTGCGCTTATGATTTCTTTTTAGAATGATAGATCTGGGCAAAAAACGTTGTCGTAGACTGTTTTGTCGTTACCCTGTGTTTAATAGTATGATCGATTAATTCGACTAAACCCATTTGAGGAAAAGTACATGCCCTATACCCCTGAGTTGATTGAAGAACTGAAAATTTTAACCCACTACAATCTTGATACGAGTCAAGAAGGCATCAAAGTCCATTCTTCGGCAGACCCTTTAGTGGTGGCCGCAACCCGCCGACTATTTGATAAAGGTTTGGTGTCTCAAAGCGATGGTGGTTACCTGACTAGCTTGGGCAGAACTGCCGCCGAGCACGCACAAAACTTATTGCTCATATTGAAATAGAAAAGCGGGTTAGATAGCGGGTCTGTTAGTTGATAAATGCAGGGCTATGCTTACCATATGCCCTTTTCGCTTGACCCCTGAATTGGGCAATCACCTGGCTTATAGTCTAAAGGCAGGTTTTTCTCTCGACGTTTCAGATAGTCCTGACTGACCGATACAATAGTGGGTGTTAGCAGAACAATTGCTATTACGTTCACAACCGTCATTAAGCCCAAGGCCATGTCGGCAGCTGCCCAAACTTGCTGCAGGTCAGCGCTGGAACCCCACAACATCATTGTCAAAAATAAAATTGTGAACACAGCGCGACCAATCTTATTGTCGAGTTTGAAAAAGTGTAGATTGCTCTCTGCATAAAAGTAGTTAGCAACAATTGAGGTAAACGCAAATAGGGTGATCGCTACTGAGACAAAGTGACCGCCAGCATTGCCAAGATGAAACTCCATCGCATTTTGGGTTAGACGAATCCCCTCGACATTGTTTGTCTGAACATTATCAGCAAGCAAAATAATAACGGCGGTACAAGTACATAGGACGATGGTATCGAGAAAAACACCCAGCATTTGCAAATAGCCTTGAGTCGCTGGATGTTTGGGTTGCGGTGATGCACTGGCGGCAGCCTGTGGCACGCTGCCAGAGCCGGCTTCATTGGAATATAAGCCGCGTTGAATGCCGTTTTTTATAGCCGCGCCAAAGGCTCCCGCCCCAGCTTCCTGTAAGCCGAATGCTGAGCTAACTATTTGATATAACATGTTAGGGACCGCATCAATATTTATGGCTGTTATGCCGACTGCCACTAGCACATAGGTCAAGCCCATAAACGGCACAACTAATTCAGAGAAGCGTGCAATGCCGCGTAATCCGCCGAGAACAATCACTCCTGCGCATAGCGTAATCGCGACTCCGGTATACAGGGTTGGGAAATCGTACTTATAATTCAGTGCGTCAACGATGGTGTTTGCCTGGTTGGCGCAAAATATAAAGCCATATCCTACAAATAGGCAGACCGAAAATATTACTGCCATCCACCGATTGTTAAGTCCTTGCCTAATATAGTACGCAGGCCCACCGCGAAACTCATTGTTGCTATCACGTACTTTATAGACTTGGCCGAGTAAACTCTCTGCAAAACCGGTTGCCATACCTAATATGGCGATTACCCACATCCAAAATATGGCACCGGCGCCCCCAAGGATATCGCCAGCGCTACGCCCGCAAGGTTGCCGGTACCAACACGTGCCGACAAGCTGGTACACAGGGCTTGAAACGAACTGATGCCCGATTTATCCGAAACGGTACTGGTTTTCAATAGGCTAAACATATGTCCGAAGTGGCGAATTTGAATTGCGCCGAGACGAATGCTAAACCAAACTCCGGCTAACAGAAGCATATAGATAAGCAGTTGCCCGCTGCCCCAAAGTACTTCGTTTACTGCACCTACAAAACTATGAAACATAGGGTGTCCTGAGCGAAACTAGAATTTAATGGTTCAGAAAAAAGTCGGCATGCCACAACCTCGGCACGCCAACTTTGGATTAATTAGGAATTCGAGTACCTATTCCGATACTTTACCGTTTCGCAGCGAAACTTGCTGGTCCTTTACCCAGGCCACTGACGTTTTCTAACGTTTTGCTGGTGCGCACGCCTGTGAACGGACTAAATACATACCCGCGTAATATACCAATGGTTTAGTATTCATCTACCGATCTGCAACATTAATCTTTTTGCAAACCATTACACATCAATTATGAAGCCTCGCATCGCTAAAATATTTATGTCACATTTAAAAATTTCATTGGCCGGACTGACGGCTGTTTTTGTTGTTGTTTGCTCTAGCCCGGCTTTTGCCTGGGGTGAACGAGGCCACGACATAGTGACCCGTGTAGCCGTGCAAAATTTATCGGTTGTTAGTAATGGTAATTTGAGTTTAACCACGCCATTTACAAAGCGCGACCACATGTTATCGCATCTCTCAAATACGCCTGATATCGTTTGGCGTGCGAAATACATGAGCAAGCGGAATCGTGATTTAAATTATCCAACTCATTTTATTAACCTGGAACGAGTCTACCAATCCGTTAATAGTATTGATGATGTCGATTTGGATTATGCCGATTACGCAAAGGCGGCAAGGGATAAAGAGATTGAAGACCCGTCCAGTGTTGGGACCGCGCCATGGCGAGTATTGCAGTTGCACGGATTGATGACTAAAAGCCTGCTAAAAGTGGGTGCTAGCGAATCTGCCAATGAGCGAGTGGAAGCCATTAATCAAGCCCTGTTATACGCTGGATTGATGAGTCACTTTGTCGGCGACCTAGCAAACCCCCATCACACCACAGCGAATTATAATGGCCAGCTTACTGGTAATACTGGGCTGCATGCCTATTTTGAAAGTTATATTGTTGGAGTATTGCCGTTGGGTCTTAGCGCGCAGACTAAGGCAATGCTGCAACCAAGCCTGCTAAAAGCAACGGTGCTGAAGGATATGAATAAGCGCCAGCGCGTAAAAATAATGTCAGACCCGCGCCTGCTGATATTTTCTTTGGTGGTCAATAGCCAGAAAAATTTAGGTCGACTAACCGAGCTGGACAATGAATATTCTCTAGTAGAGGCCAGCAGCGATGCTAGAAAGTCTGCAATTCGTGAGCGACCGCAAGACGTAGCGCCCCTGTTTCATGGCTTTATTACTGAGCGGCTAGCGATTGGTGCCGTGGTGTTGTCACAGCTTTGGCTAACAGCTTGGCAACAAGCAGGAAAACCCGATTTATCGGACTACCAAAGCTACGACTACGCAGTGAAACCTGAGTTTATTGCACCCGACTATTTAGTAGAATAAATAGAAAGCACTGATCCGAATTCACTCAGCTGCCGCTTCAACTTCGCGCCATACGCGCAGAGTATTGCCGCCTAGAATTTTTTTGATATCGCTGTCGCTGTAATTACGGTCGAGTAAACCTTGTATTAAGTTAGGGTAAGCTGCCACGTCTTTGAGGCCGGTCGGTAAGGAGTCGCCTACGCCGTCGTAATCCGAACCTAAGCCAATATGGTCGATTCCCACGAGCTTGACGGCATGATCAATATGATCGACCACGTTGGCTACATCAGCATAGGGTAGTGGGTTCTTAGCGCGAAATGCTTCGCTAAAACCTTTTACTACATCGCTGTCTTCGCCATGTTTTTCAACTAGCATAGCGCGTTCTTTCTTTTGCTGGTCTGACCAAGCTCTTGCTTGCGCGCTCAAGAAAGTTGAACCGAAATTGATCATGATAACACCGCCATTTTTTGCCAAGGCTTTGACCATCGCGTCGTCCATGTTGCGTTCGAACTTTGGGGTAAAACTTCGCAGTGACGAATGTGAGGCAATCATAGGTGCCTTGCTTATCTTGACGGCATCATAGAAAGCCGCATCTGAGACATGTGAAATGTCAACCATAATGCCAAGCCGATTCATTTCACTAACGACCTTTTCACCGAACGGGCTAAGTCCGTCCCATTGCTTATTTTCGTCATACGAAGAGTCTGAAATATTATTACTTTTTGCGTGAGTCAACGTAATGTAGCGAATGCCTCGTTTATAAAATACGTCGAGGTTTTTTAGATCTCCTTGAATAGGCGAGCCGTTCTCCATTCCCATCGGTAATGAAATAAGCCCTTTCTCAAACTGCGCCTCGATATCATCTGCAGACATAGCAATTGCAAATTTATCGGGCGCTCGGCCGACAATAGCTTCGACGTTGTCAATAAGTTGATGGGCAAGCTGGGTTGATTCATCTGAATCATCTAACTCGGCAGGAATGTAGACCGACATAAAGGGGCCGTTTAAGCCGCCTTTTTTTGCTCTAATGTAATCAAAGTCGCCGTTCACAGTGGCCTTAGTGATATCTACCCAGCCACTATGAAGGCGATACGGTACATCAATATGGCCATCCATAATTATCGAGTTTTGCGCTAAGGACTGAGCCGCATCGCTGGCGCCGGATTCATGATGTGCCGCATTAGCTGAGGTGGCGAGGGCAAGTGCCGAGAGGAAAATAAGGCTGGTTATGCAGTTTTTCATAGTATGAGCGATTATCCGTATGTGCGATCAATAGTCTTGGTGGCTAGAATTAAAGCCATCAGCGTATTCAGTGCCATTATTGAATAGAATTGTAGGCGCTCAGTATCCTAAGATAAAGCATTAGTTTAAGCCCAGCTTTACGGCACTAGGCGACAAAAAAGGCCTGGGCCTCTTTAGAGGTCCAGGCCCAGATAGGAGCAATAGTGATTTGTTAGTGAGTCAGTAGGATGGTTGCCACAGATTTGGTGACAATTAGTCGTCTAATCTGGCTATTTAGTGATTTCAATGGTTCTGCTCATTGTCTCTACATCAACTCGTGCGCCGCCATCGCCAATGTTAAATCTGATGTTTTGTTGTGAAAATCTATCTCCATGAGTTTTTAATTATTTTGCTATTTGTAACTTAGACGCCTTTGCTTAGCAAAAGGTTTAGTTCTTCACCTTTTTTTTACAAAAGAAAAATCGCAAAATAATGACAGACGCTGCCGCCGATAACAAACAGGTGCCATATTTCGTGACACCATGGGTACCAATTATCCATAATATAAAAAATGACGCCTAGTGAGTAAACGATGCCGCCAGCGATAAGAAAGTAAAACGCCATCATTGGCATGCCCGCGACCATTTGTTCTAGGGTGAATACACAGGCCCAGCCCATGATAAAATAAATGACTAAAGGAAACACTCGCGGGCCCTTACTGGGTATTAATTCAATCACAATACCGACTGCGGCAAGCCCCCAAACAACAGCAAACAACCACCATCCAGTGGCCCCTTGTATTGCGACTAAGGCGAATGGTGTGTAAGTGCCTGCTATTAACAGGTAGATTGCTAAATGATCGAGTTTTTGAAATATCTGCTTGGCTTTGCCTTGAAAACTGTGAAATAAAGTAGAGGATAAATATAATAAGAATAGGGTGATGCTATAGATCGTATAGCTTATTATTTTGACACTATCGCCTTCCACTGCTGCTAGTGTCACCAATACCGAAGTGCCGACTAATACCAAGGCAGCAGCCACCAAGTGGCTGATGCTATTAAAGCGTTCACCTTTATACATGCTTAAGCCTTTTTGCAGTGGGCAACATTTTATCTAATTCAATATCTTAACTCGGAGTACAGCAATGATTACCCTACACCATCTGCGCATTGGGCGTTCTATTTTTACGGTTTGGTTGCTCGAGGAGCTTGGTCTTGAGTATCAAATGGAGATTTACCGCCGCCACCCAGAGACGATGCGCGCTCCGGATAGTCTAAAACAAGTACACCCTTTGGGTAAATCGCCAGTAATCGAAGACGATGGTCTTATGTTAACGGAGTCTGGAGCGATTGCTGCGTACTTATTAGAAAAGCATGATTGCGAAAATAAGTTTGGCCCAAACCGCTCAGACCTTGCTAGTTGGGCGGAGTTTACTCAGTGGTTGGCCTATCCAGAAGGGTCTGTGTTTGCGCCCTTACTGCTTAAAATGTTTACTCTCAGAAGTGGTATTGACCATCCAGTGATAACACCATTTAGCGATACTGAGATAAAGCTGCACTATGATCATATCGCCAATAAACTGGGCGACAATGATTTCATCTTAGGGGATCACTTCAGCGCAGCCGATTTTGGCATCAGTTACGTGGTTTCGATGGGCGAGCGACTTGGCCAATTGGGCAATCATCCGAGCTTAGTCGCCTACTGGGAACGTATGCAAGCACGACCAGCATTTATTAGAGCGATCGAAAAAGCAGTCGAATAATCGTTGCGTGTGCGGGGGACTTAACTAGACCAGCGCTCTTGTGCTGGTCTAGTTGACTCACCTGTTGTTGAAGCTTCAATAACGCATCTATCTAACTAGAGTTGTACCGCCGTCAACAGGGATTATTTGGCCAGTGATAAAAGCACCAGCTGGGCTGGCTAACATAATGGCAACCCCGCTAATGTCATTGGCTTCGCCCCAGCGGTGTAATGGAATAACCGCAATTTCAGCTTCGTAAAGTTCTTTGTTTTGGCTGGCGTATTCAGTCATCTTGGAGAAAAACCGACCGGGCGCGATCGCATTAACGCGAATATGATTGTCGGCTAGAGCGACCGCTAAATTACGCGTTACTTGATGTATCGCAGTTTTGCTTGGAGCATAGCTAAAGGTGTCGGTTGTCGCGCAAATGCCCGCGATTGAACCAATGTTAATAACACTTGAGGTCTTTTTTGCAGTGGCGTTTGCGCTTAATAAGGGGATCAAAGCCTTGGTAAGAAAGAAGGGCGTTTTAACATTGAGATCCATGACTTTATCCCAGCCTTGCTCTGAAAAATCTTCTAGCTCTTGTAGCCAACCAATACCCGCATTGTTGACCAAAACATCGATTGAATCTTCACGCAGGTTAAGTTCTTTTACCAATGCATCGATCTCATCCATTGAACTGATATTGCCTGGTAAGGCGATGCACTCACCGAACTCAGACAATTCCTTCGCGGCTGCAATACAAGCTTCTGCCTTACGCGCTGTGATATAGACTCGTTTGGCACCAGCGGTTAAAAACCCTTTTGCCATATAATTGCCTAGGCCACGTGAGCCGCCAGTAACAACACATACTTTGTCCTTCATTGAAAATAGTTGATCGAGCATTAAATTCCTCGTAAATCGAAAATGAATCGGAGTTGCAGTGTAGCAAGACCTAACAGGGCGACAAACCTGAATGCCAGTTTATTGCGCGAGCCTGTTTTACCCGCGCGCTATTTGTTTGAGCTTGAAAACGCCATTTTGGCCTCTATTTCTGCTAACTAATTAATCAAACTTGGCGTCTAACATGCAAGCTATTGTTAGGCAGGCACTGATCGAGTATAAACGGTCTGTGGAATACTTGATCAGAGCTACCCTAGTAATAGTGCTATCTTGATTAGCCTCTTGAATAGAGAGTCATCAAGTAACTGAATACTCGAACACTGGTTAATCGAGTACAATCTGCGCCTAACTTATTTAATACTGAATTATATTCGGAGAACTACATGACTACTGGCCTACAATTATTTTCCAAGATCACTCAAGCCGGCGAGCTACAACTCTCCTTAGTGGAAGTAGAAGTACCCACCCCAGGGAAAGGGCAGG
>CAWUWF010000068.1:0-7484 GCA_963925935.1 uncultured Arenicella sp.
CAGTTTTGCGCACCTACAAGATCGCAGCGGTCGGATCCAGATTTATTTGCAACGTGATTCATTGCCTGAAGGGTTCTACAACGAAGAATTTAAAAAATGGGATATTGGCGACATCGTCGCTGCCACAGGGGTGTTGTTCAAAACCAATAAAGGCGAATTGAGTGTCAAAGTAAGCTCCGTCGAATTGTTAGTAAAATCACTTCGACCATTGCCCGAGAAATGGCACGGCTTAAGCGATAAAGAAACCTCCTATCGGCAGCGCTACGTTGACTTGATAATGAATGAGCACAGCCGTAATGTGTTTACCACGCGATCTAAAATCGTGGGTTTTATTCGTCAGTTTCTGATCGAAAAAGAGTTTCTTGAAGTTGAGACGCCGATGATGCAAATGATTCCCGGTGGGGCTGTTGCTAGGCCGTTTGTGACGCATCACAACGCCTTAGGAATGGACTTGTTTTTACGTATTGCGCCCGAGCTATACCTAAAACGATTAGTGGTTGGCGGGTTCGAACGGGTGTTTGAGATCAATCGTAACTTTCGTAACGAAGGTTTAAGTACTCGCCACAACCCCGAATTCACCATGCTAGAGTTTTATCAGGCCTATGCGGACTACCATGACTTGATGGATATTACCGAAGACATGTTTAAAGGCATTGCTTTGCTAGTGACTGACAACGGAGTGGTTACTTATCAGGAGCAAGAACTCGATTTTAATCAGCCATTTCAGCGAATGACCGTGGCTGAGTCGATTCTGCACTTTAATCCTGATTTGTCGCTTGCTGATTTAACTGATCGAGAAAAGCTAGTTGCGTATGCAGAATCACTTAAAGTACATATCAAAGACAGTTATGGCTTAGGTAAAATACAAATCGAGATTTTCGAAAAGACCGTAGAAGAACGTCTTGCTGAACCTACTTTTATTACGGAATACCCAGTCGAAGTTTCACCGCTTTCTCGGCGCAATGATGATAATGATTTTGTTGCAGATCGATTCGAGTTATTTATTGCCGGGCGCGAAATTGCTAATGGCTTTTCTGAGTTAAATGATCCAGAAGATCAAGCACGACGTTTTCAAGATCAAGTTTCTGAAAAAGACGCAGGCGATAACGAGGCAATGCATTTTGATGCTGATTATATTAGAGCACTAGAATACGGCATGCCTCCCACGGCAGGCGAGGGCATTGGTATCGACCGGTTGGTTATGTTGTTCACTGATAGCCCGTCAATTCGAGACGTGCTTTTATTCCCACATATGCGCCCTGAGGCTGAGCCTCAATAAACGGGTAACAGATTCATGGCTAGCATTAATTTACCTATGTTTATCGGTTCGCGTTACTCGCGTGCCAAGCGACGTAATGGCTTCATCTCGTTTATTTCGTTGATCTCAATGATTGGTATCGCACTCGGTGTTTGGGCGCTGATTACTGTGATATCAATTATGAATGGCTTTGAAAAAGAGCTACGAGGCAGAATACTGGATGTCGCATCACATGTGACTATCACCGGTAATGACGGTTGGTTGGCTAATTGGCAAGCCTTGTCGCCCACCATCGAAGCGCGACCTGAAGTTCTGGGGCATGCACCTTACATATTAGGCCAAGGCCTAGTGACTCTGGGTTCTTCGGTGAACGGTTCCCTGATTCGCGGCATCTTGCCAGAGCGTGAAGTGGATGTGTCGGCACTCAAGGATCATCTCGACGGTGGTAGCTTTGATGACCTAGTGAAAGGCAAATACAATGTCATTCTAGGTGAAGCACTTGCCTATAAATTGAACGCCAGTATTGGTGACAAAGTAACGCTTATTTCACCGCAAGGGCAATCAACGCCTGCAGGACTAATGCCACGTCTACGCCGCTTTACGGTGGTTGGTACTTTTAGTATTGGGATGAATGAGTATGATGGTTCCCTCGCGCTCGTCCACATTGATGATGCTGCCAAGCTGTATAAAAGTAAAAAGAAAGTCAGTGGCGTTAGACTAAAGCTAGGTGATGTCTATGATGCACCGCTGATTTCAAATGAGCTTGCGCGTGATTTTAATCATCGCTACTACGTCGATAACTGGACCCGCCAACATCAAAATTTCTTCAGAGCACTGGCCATTGAAAAGAGGGTGATGTTTATTATCCTGTTTCTTATTGTCGCGGTTGCAGCTTTTAATATTGTTTCTACATTAGTCATGGTCGTAACAGATAAACGAGCCGACATCGCAATACTGCGAACCCTCGGCTTGTCGCCGCACAAAGTAATGGGGATATTTTTTGTGCAAGGCGTCACCTCTGGCCTATTGGGTACATTGATCGGGGGCGTATTGGGCGTACTCACGGCACTAAACGTAGCGACCATTGTTCCGTTTTTAGAAGGGCTGCTTGGTTTTCAATTGTTTCCGGCCGATGTCTATGTGATCAGCAACTTCCCTGCCGAACTGCGTTGGGGCGATGTAGTCACAATCGTCGTTTCAGCAGTGGTAATGAGCATGATAGCAACGCTTTATCCCGCTTGGCGAGCATCAAAAACTCAGCCAGCAGAGGCACTGCGTTATGAATAATTGCTTTTTATTCGCGGAAATTTCTTTGCAATTAGCACTCTTGACCTCCCGAGCTGAGGGCTCTTTCTATTCGAGGAAATTAGCCAAAGCCCCGTCATCTCAATCGAGCTATGCACCCGATAGTACCGTCATCTCGACCGAGCGAAGCGAGTGGAGTGATCTATGGTAGGCCAACTCCGTCTCGCCGCGATACTTGAAACGACCGCCCTAAACCAAATGTTTTTAATTTATTGATCTAATGGCTCCAAACACAGAACACGCGAACGAAATACTACGTTGCCAGCAATTAAAAATGGTGTACACCGAAGGGCCCAATGATGTTGAGGTTTTGCACAGTGTCGACCTGAAAATTGATAAGGCTGAGCGCATTGCCATTATCGGGGCCTCTGGTTCTGGTAAAAGCACGCTTTTGCACTTGCTGGGCGGCTTAGACTTACCAAGCTCAGGCTCAGTTTGGATTGATGGCCAAGAGATGTCTGGGGTATCGGACAAAAAACGCGGCGAGATCCGTAATCAATACCTAGGCTTTGTATATCAATTTCATCACTTATTACCTGAATTCACCGCGGTTGAAAATGTCGCAATGCCGTTATTAATTCGCGGCGTCGATAGTACCGAGGCCTACGCCACGGCGTCCGTCTTGTTAACCGATATAGGCCTAGGGCATCGCCTGGAGCATCGGCCTATTGAATTGTCGGGTGGTGAACGCCAACGTGCCGCTATTGCCCGAGCTTTAGTTACCAAGCCTGGTTGTGTGCTCGCGGACGAGCCAACCGGCAACCTAGATTCTAAAACCGCAGACACCGTGTTTAATATCATGTTAGACCTAAATCAAAATAGCGATACAGCGTTGGTGATGGTTAGCCATGACATGGGTTTAGCGGAACGCATGGACAAGATTTATCATCTCGAAGATGGTGTTCTGCGACAGACGAAGTAGGCTTAGCTTCAAGCACTTTATTAAATGCGACTTTAGCAAGAAATACCGTGATTTTACTGCTGTTATCACTGTTTTTTTGTTGGCTAATCTTTCGAGAGGTCTTCAATCCTACGGAAGGGTTTAATAACTTCTCATTAGGCTATATATCTGTACTTGTTTTGCTAGCCTTTGCATGTGCTCGGCCTGCATACAAAACCTGGAGTCTTGAGTCTTTTCTATCTGAACAAGCGACGCTTATCGCTGAACGGACTGGCGTTAAAGTTAAGTGTAATTCTGTGTTCGATACATTGTTTGACGGCAAGGGCCTGCAATCGCTAGCCGGAACGGCTTATCCTGACACTGGGGAGATATTCTTCGAACACGGTTGGTGTAAAAACTTTATGGCTTATATGGATGACCCTGAGAATCCTTCGCCAGATGAGCTCTTTGGCATGCACGTATTTACCCATGAAGTAATGCATATACGCGGCGAGATGAATGAACGAAAAACCGACTGTCAGGCAATACAAAGGAATCAATGGGTTGGTGAGATGATGGGCATTGAGTCGTCTATTGCTCGAGACAATGCCATAAAATATTACCAAGACCTTTACCCCAAACATCCGTACTTTGATAAAGAATGTAAGCGTGATGGTAAATACGATGAACGCCTCTCAAACTCGATTTGGAGCAGGTGATGTAAAGGAATTTACGAGGTTGAATGCTTTAATTCTGGCGGATAGGATTATGTCTTCTATGCAAATAAGCCATGTAAAAACCAACAACGCCCCCCTCTATCAAAAAACACCCAAAGTAGCCGACCATTGTGTTGCCGCGCGATGAAATAGTCTCTGCTTTGCAGCTTGTTCCACCAATGACTGGTGATTCTATGTGGCCCGTGGATGATGTTGAGTGGGCCTTCGTGATGCGGTTGTTGATGGCGTTGCGCTAGTCGCTGTGGAGGGTCGAGTAGCCATAGAGGTTGATCTTTGAATGGAGGGCTACTATCAGTGGGATTAGAAAGGCCCAAGTTGGAGCTTGTTCGAGCAGCATAAGCGGCATGTGTTTCTTGTACTGCATGTTGGTGGTCATTGGCGAGTTCGGGTAGATGTTCTGGTGCTACCTTTACTCGAAATAGTGCGGTTTGACCCAGGCGATTAGTCAGCTTGTCGATCAGTTGATTAAATTGCTGTTGATCGGGTTGGGGGTCAAATAAATCATTATGGAATAATTGTATTGGCACTAATTGCTGGCTGCTTAATTCGATGCTGGAGAACTCCCAATCCAACTTGATGGTTGATAGTTTTAAGTCG
Organism: uncultured Arenicella sp.; assembly: GCA_963925935.1. GTDB lineage: Bacteria > Pseudomonadota > Gammaproteobacteria > Arenicellales > Arenicellaceae > Arenicella. The sequence goes on from CAWUWF010000068.1 coordinate 4,778, forward strand.
GTGAGCTCACGATAAGTGGCAAAGTCGTTTTTCTTGGCGCTTAGGCCTATTGTTACTGTTTGCAGTAGGCGGTTATTTTCTTGATAGAAGCGCCAGGTAAAGCTACGGCAGATCAATTGCCGTTGTGCAGTGAAAATAACCAAGTCATTGAGCAAACGGTCTAATTGCTGATTAATCCAATTAAGATTACCAATGGGCTGGGCAAAGTCTGCACTAACTTTGAAGGTTTCGTGTGGGGTAGTACCAATTTGGGGGTCGGCAATAAGGCCCCATAGTTGGTTTAGGTATTTTAATAGTTTGGCGCCAAATCTATGCCCCAACTCTGCATTGGGAATACTATGAATATCGGCAATGACGTCAAAGCCACAATTATGCAATTGAGCAATGGTTTTCGAATTTACATCTAGGAAGGCTAGAGGGATTTGGTTTAAGCGGGTGTTGGCTGTGCTTACTTCATTATCTGAAAATAGCTCAGCGCTACTTTCCTCAAAACCGTTATCTTTCTCAACGCTCAGATTTCTTTGAAAACTGAGCACATAGGCTGCCTTCGAGGTCTCGGCGATGCCGAATTTAGGATAGATATCAAAATTAATTAAGTCATTGTGAATTAGATTCAGAAGGTGCTTTAAGTTCTTGAATAATCTAACACTTCTTCCAATTTCAAGCAGCAGTGTATGGTTGTTGTAAATGCTCACTAATGACGTGAAGCGATAAGCCCAATAGCTCAATTCTTCTAGTTTCTGCGCTTCTAGATCAATGTCACGCTCATGCAACTCCAGTGTTGGTAGTAACATCAATGCGTGATTCAGACTCATGCCTGGCTGCACTCCAGACTCTTTAGTCAGGTGGTTGCATTGCCATATCTGCTGTTTATAAGTAGTGGCAGCAGCCACTTTTGAGTTAAGGCTTAACCCCTTGCTGTTGAGCGACAAATTAGCAAAGCGCAAACACAGCCAAGCTTCGCTATCTTGTTTAGATGTCACTTTAGGTGTTTGTAATGAAGCCTGTGGATGCTCTTAATGAGCAACTTGCAGAGCCGACAATGAGCTTAATACGGTGACCGACGCCTGATGGTGATCAACGCTATTATTGTCGCTAAGGTGCTCGCGTAGCATTGGTATTTGTATGCGGTTAGCTTGTGGCAGAAGACTCGCGCTTAGGCGCTGCCAGTTTTCATAATGGGGTTCTAGAGATAAGGTACAACTTTGCCCAGCCCAGCCTTGCGGTTGTTTGACTATATGCACGTCAAGTTGACTGAAACTATTCGCCTGCAGGTGCAAGCGCAGGCTAGCTGCGGAAGCCTGCTTAAGGCAGTCACTATGCCTGAATAAAACATTCCAGGTTTTGCTCTTCTGGGCGGCTAAGTGCAAACGACGTAATTCACGAATACTCAAATTGTAGTTGCCAGTCCAGAGTAGAACCGCCGAACAACATTCAGAGAGCAACGCTTGTTCAGCGGCCCAGAGACTGTCTTGTATGGTATTGGCTTGTACAATGGTCAGCCGACTGATGTCGATTTGTTCTTTTATTAATGCGGGTGCATAGGGTAAGAAGGGCGGTGCTACCCAGATAATGTTTTGATGGTGATTGTTTTGCAGCTCACGTAAGGCTGGAGCTAATAAGCGCAATTCACCAATACCCGCTTGTGATAAACCGAGTTCGACGGTACTAGCCAGTGGCCAGCCATTTAAATGTAACTGCTCATCGAGTTTCGGATAACCGCTACTGACTATTTCTTGACCTTGATTATTGCGCTGATGCTTGTCTCGCCAAAGTTTGCCGGCGATAGAATTACTGTGTTGCTCGATAAGGTGGTCTATTTGTTTGTGTTTATTTTCACGGTTTTTTGTTTTTGGAGGCGGCATTTAAATAGTATATTAGAAATCTGTACACAAATCAAAATGAATACTTCGGCTAGTAATTTCGATGTCAGCAGACTGATGTCGATTTTTCTTTTAAGGCCAGACCCCTGGAAGGCCAGCCAGGTCAATGCATCGATTGAGGATGATGAGCAAAAAGAAGATCCTTCGCTACGCTCGAGGATGACGTGACGGGGTTCTCGAGGATGACGTGACGGGGTTCTTGAGGATGATGTGATGGGGTTCTTGAGGATGATGTGATGGGGTTCTTGAGGATGACGTGACGGGGTTCTTGAGGATGACGTGACCAGGGTCTTTAGGGTGACGTGAGGTGGAAGTCTTCCGCCACAAGACAGAGACCTCAGTTCGGGCGGGCAGGGCCGCCGATTGCGAAGCAATCATCGCGAACAAAAAAAGGCAGCCGAAGCTGCCTTTTCTCAAACCTAAAACCAGTTTGGCTTAGCCAAATTGATTCATAGTATTGTCTTCACCAGACGCTTTTAGTGCAGCGTCGCCTGAGAAGTATTCTTTGTGGTCATCGCCCATGTTAGAACCGGCCATGTCTTGGTGCTTAACGCATGCCAGACCTTGACGGATTTCTTTACGTTGAACGCCTTTCACATAAGCCAACATACCTTCTTCACCAAAGTAACCTTTTGCTAGGTTGTCAGTCGATAATGCAGCCGTGTGGTAGGTAGGTAGGGTGATCAAGTGATGGAAGATGCCGGCTTCGCGTGCGCCGTCGCGTTGGAAGTTTTGAATCATTAAGTCAGCACGGTCAGCAAGTTCTGTACCGTCGTATTTAACGTCCATTAGTTCGCCACGGTTGTAGGCACTCACGTCTTCAC
>CAWUWF010000069.1:0-3887 GCA_963925935.1 uncultured Arenicella sp.
CTTTCACAAAAGGTATTGCAGCGTTCGCAAGACGTCACTGTTGCCAAAGCATGATTCAATGCGTCGGCTATTTCTTGTGCACCGTCACGATTACGTTCCATCAAATGAAATGCCATGCGCTGGGCATTCTTTGGCCCCACTCCAGGCAAAGCTTTTAAGGCTTCTTTTAGGGCATCAATGGCGTTGGAAATTGGCAATTCAGAGTTCTGCGATTTAGGTTTTACGTTTTCTCGAAAATACTAGAACGGCATTTGCATGCCAGGAATATTTAAGCCGCCGGTTAAACCAGACATTTTTTCCTGAGTTGTCTTTTCGACTTTTCGGACTGCATCATTCATAGCCGCGGCAATCAGATCTTCCAAGATCTCTTTATCTTGTACATCACCCATCAACTCAGGATCGATGCTTACTTTTTTAACATCATGGCGACACGTCATCACCAAACTAACCATACCACCACCGGACTCACCTGTGACCTCAATAGTAGCCAGCTCTGCTTGTGCCTTTTGCATATTTTCTTGCATAGCCTGCGCCTGCTTCATGATGTTGCCTAGTCCGCCCTTCATAGTATGTGTTCTCTTTAATTGAATTAAATTTTAGGTTTGATGCTTTGTTCATTAATAGTAGCGCCAAACTCAGACATCAAGGCCTGAACGCCAGGATCATCGTGTAAGCCCTGTCGAGTCTGCTCAATCTGCTCTACCCCCAAACGTTCTAGACATTCAGCAGGCGTTTCTTTATCGGATTCTTCCACTTCTACAAAAACTTCAGCTTTGGTGTTCAAAACATTTTGAATGTGAGTTTGAATTTGTGCAATCCTATCTGGCTTCAATAGGTGCTGAACTTTTGGCGACAATGACAATGCAACCTTCTCATCACTGAGTCTTTCACAGGCGCAATGCATTGCAAGCTCCTTCGCAAAGCCTACCAATTCAGATTGCTCAAGCAATTCTCCCCACTCATTATTGCCTGATAAAGTTACGGCAATGGGGGTTGGGCTGGTTACCTGAGCAGGTTTCGGACTTTCGCTTGCCGCATTACTCATCGTTTGTGGCGCTTGCTCCATCACTCTATGCCGGTCAATAGTCGGCGGATTTAGGTTTGGAGCAGATACGTTTGGCGGCGCAGTAACCAGCGCCGGACTCGGCATGACTGGCTTCTCAGCGGGCCGAATCGAGCCAACTGTTACAGAACTTATCTCGGCATTTTCTGAAAAAGGCTCTTGGATACTAGCTTGGGGAGCAGTTGTAGGACGATTAAGCTGCTGACCCTGTTGTGGATTAGAGTTCTGCTGGCTATCGCCGGGAGATTCAATCTGCATTTTCCCACTATCTTTGCTTGGCTCAAACGCCAACATTCGTAGCATCGCCATCTCGAAACCAACCCGCAAACTCGGCGCCAAGGCAATATCTCGTTTAGAGATCAATCCAATCTGATAGTAAAGCTGAATGGTTTCGGCACTAACCGACTTTGCTAACGCTGAAATAGAACTAGTATCAATATCTTTTACCGCTAAGGCACTCGGGGCGATTTGCGCGAGGCAAACATGGTACAACTGTGTTAGAAGCTCGTCCAAAGCCGCAACAAAATCCACAGCGTGATCAGCCATGTCCGCTACCACTTGCATGATTTTATCTACATCCTGATCAGCTAAGGCATTTAATAAACCATTGCTGTGTTCAGCGCTAATGGTTCCCAGCATGTTTTCAACATCAGCTAAGTGAACCGAGCCGCCGCCTTGTGCTATTGCTTGATCAAGTAAGCTCAATCCATCGCGCATGCTGCCATCGGCCGCATTCGAAATGGCATGTAGGGCCGCTTGATCAAATTCCATACCTTCGCTGCTTAGAATTTTAACCAGTTGGTTTTCAACCTGTTCAGGTCGCATCGCGCGCAAATTAAATTGCAGGCAGCGGGACAATACGGTGACCGGCACCTTTTGTGGGTCAGTGGTCGCGAACAGAAATTTTACGTGTTCGGGTGGTTCTTCCAAAGTCTTGAGCAAGGCATTAAAACTATGTCCAGATAACATATGAACTTCGTCAATCAAGTAAACCTTGAATTTACCTGATGTAGGTGCGTATTGAACATTATCCAGCATCTCGCGCGTATCATCGACTTTGGTCCGAGATGCGGCATCGACTTCAATTAGGTCAACAAACCGACCTTCATCGATCGACAGACAAGTACTACACTCCTGACAGGGTTCTGCACTGGTTCCTTTTTCGCAGTTAAGTGATTTCGCAAAAATTCGCGCCAAGGTCGTTTTTCCAACGCCTCGTGTCCCGGTAAAGAGGAACGCATGATGGACCCGCCCGCTATCCAGTGCGTTGGTTAGCGCCTGTACCACATGACTCTGACCCACTACTTCAGAAAAAGCCTTAGGCCGCCATTTACGTGCAAGAGCTAGATATGCCATTTATTACCAGAGAGAGAGATTAAAACTAGTTTGACGGTGACGGAAAACCTTAACCCAACACCCGATCCACCAACTGCGGCTGCTTCCTTCCGGATCTGACCGGGTTCACTGGCTTTCGTCATTGAGGAGGCTAACCGCCACCGCCAAGCGAATTATAACTAACCCTAAGCATTACGCCTACACATGACTGCCCACAATTGACTAAAAAACGTAATCTTTTTGTTGATGCGAACACTTATACTATGATCTAACCGTTATTTCCCTAAATCACCATCCAATTTCAAAGCTATGAGTCAAACTATCCCCGTATATCAAGTCAGTGACCTCGTTAACGAGATGAGAAAATTGATGGAGGCTAGCTATCCGGAAATCTGGATAGAAGGTGAATTATCGTCTTTGAGCACTCCGGCTTCAGGGCATCTGTATTTCAGTTTGAAGGACGAAACTTCGCAATTGCGCTGTGCGATGTTTCGTAACCGAGCCAACGTTAATCGTTATCAAGCAAAAGCTGGCGATCTGGTTAGAGTTCGCGCAAAAATTTCAGTATACCCAGCACGTGGCGACCTGCAATGTATTGTCCAATACATTGAAGATGCGGGCGAAGGGATGCTGCAACGACGATTTGAAGAGTTACAAGTGAAATTAAATAAGGAAGGCTTATTTAGTGCTGATCACAAACTGCCTATCCCTAGCTTTGCTAAGCATATTGGATTAATCACCTCTCCTACCGGCGCTGCGGTAAACGATATATTGAGCACCCTTGCTCGACGTTCCCCAGGAATTCCAGTCACTGTGTATCCTGCTGTAGTACAAGGAGATACGGCTGCTCTGTCGCTGATTCAAGCAATTAGCGATGCCGTTGCTCACCAGCGTTGCGACGTGATTATTCTGGCGCGCGGTGGGGGCTCATTGGAAGACCTGTGGTGTTTTAACGATGAGGCCTTGGCACGTGCGATCTATCAATGCCCAATCCCGATCGTCAGCGCCGTTGGCCATGAAGTTGATATGTCAATTGCGGATTATGTTGCGGACTTAAGAGCGCCAACACCTACGGCTGCGGCGGAGCTACTCAGTCCTGACAATAAAGTTATGTCAAACCAGCTGCTCTCAGCTCAGCAACGTTTACACAACAGCATGGGCCGATACCTAGATCAACAAGCGCAACGCGTTGATAGTCGGTATCGTCAACTGCAACACCCTAGGTCGAGAATTTTACTCAACCAAAAACAACTTCGTGCAGCCTCTGGACGGTTAGCAAATGCGATGCGATCGCAATTCAGGACAGACAAATCAAGAATCAACAACCAGACCGGCCGCTTACAAACACAACAACCACTTAGGCGTGTGCAGCGCCAATTAGCACAAGTCAGTGTATTAACAAACCGATTACGCAGAGCGCAAGCGGATTCGATTAGCAGGGGGCGGCAAAAACTTGAATCCTTGGGCAGCCAATTACAGATGGTTAGTC
>CAWUWF010000070.1:0-6344 GCA_963925935.1 uncultured Arenicella sp.
TTAGTGAATACTTTTGGCTCAGTATCAGCACGTTCGGCCTCAATCTCAGCAACACAAGAGTTCACCTCTAGCCGACCCTTACGCAAGATATGCACGACATCAAAAGAAGCACAGCCGCCCATGCCGATTAACATGGTTTCCATTGGCCGAGCGCCCTTGCCCTCGCCGCCAAACTCAGCAGGGCCGTCCATATCTATAACGGAGCCACTGCCAGCCGTCGCTCTAAAGTGGACATTATTTTGTAGTTCAATGGTTGCTTTCATCATATCTTCGGTCAATTACTATTAAGTGTTTAGGTCGTCATGTAAAGGGGGGCAACTGGATGGGCCATCGCGATCAGCTGGTTTAAAAAGAAAACAGCTCTGCTAGTTTCTGGCCCGGGTTGTCGGCACGCATAAATGCTTCGCCGACTAAAAAAGTATTCACTTGATGTTCGCGCATTAAACTTACATCTTCGGCCGTATGAATGCCACTTTCGGTCACCACTATTACGTCGTCCGGCACCGACGGCAGTAGATCTGTGGTATTGGTCAGAGACATCTCAAAATTACGTAGGTTGCGGTTATTTACCCCAATCATTGGCATTTTCAAACTCAGTCCGCGTTCTAATTCTTCTCGATCGTGAACCTCAACAAGCACGTCCATGCCGAGCTCCAGTGCTTGACCAGCGAGATCTTGCATTAAACCATCGGGCAAGGCAGCGACTATTAACAGAATACAATCAGCCCCCATCGCGCGCGCTTCAAATACTTGATAATCATCGAGCATAAAGTCCTTGCGCAACATTGGAATGTCACAAGCTTCGCGCGCGTCCTTAAAATACTGAGCACTGCCTTGAAAAAACTCGGCATCGGTTAACACCGACAAACAACTGGCACCATATTTTTGATAACTTTCGGCTATGTCAGCAGGATTGAATTCAGCTCGAATCACCCCCTTGCTGGGCGATGCTTTTTTGACTTCAGCAATTACCGCTGAGCGATCATTTGCCAATGAATCCTTGATCGCCTGCACAAACCCTCTGCAGGGCGACACATCATCGGCCATCGCCTTAACATCAGGCAGCGACACGCGTGTTTTTTGGTATGTCACCTCCTGTGACTTGTGCTTCATTATCTTATCCAGCACATCTGATCCGGTGCTCATTACTTTATGCATTTCGATCTGCCCTATAAATAGTCTATTAAACGGCCTGGGTGGCTGAGATGTAGGCGTCCTTAGCGGCTAAGGCTCTACCCTCAGCAATGGCTAGGCTAGCAAGCTCAACCCCCTGGGCTAGGCTTTTCGCTAGCCCAGACACATAGATTCCAGCGCCTGCATTTAACACGACAATGTCTCTTGCCGGCCCTGGTTTGTTGGCTAACACGTCGTCGATCATGGCTAAGGACTGAGAGGGGTCGGCGACCACAATGTCATTGATACTGGCAATGCTCATTCCAAAATCCTGAGGTGTCACGGTATAGGTTTCAACTCGTCCTTCGCGCATTTCGCTAATAGTGGTCGGTGCGCAAATACTGATTTCATCCATTCCGTCGTCTGAGTGAACAACTAGAGTGTGCTCGCTACCCAGCTGAGCAAAAACCTTGGCCAAGGTTATGGTTAACTCTTTGGCAAACACGCCCACGACTTGACGCTTTACATTCGCTGGGTTGGTTAATGGCCCAAGCACATTAAAAATTGTGCGCACGGCCATTTCTTTGCGAGCCGAAATAGCATGGCGCATGGCGCTATGATGCATTGGCGCGAACATAAAACCGACGCCAGCCGCCTGAATCACTTTTGCCACCTGCTGCGCATCCAAATTTAGATTTGCGCCCGCTTGTTCCAGCAGATCCGCACTACCCGATTTACTTGATACAGAACGATTGCCATGTTTCGCAACACTGGCTCCGGCCCCTGCGGCGACAAAAGAAGCCGCAGTTGAAACATTAAAGGTACTGGTGCCATCACCCCCGGTGCCAACGATATCGATCAAATTTGGTGCATCAACCTGAACCTGATCTGCCAGCGACGACATCACCTGAGCCGCAGCGGTTATCTCGTCAATCGTTTCACCTTTCATGCGCAGCGCGACTAAAAAGCCGCCAATCTGAGAGTCGGTACATTCACCGGTCATAATCAAGCGCATCGCGGCCTGCATTTGTTCACTGCTAAGATCGACGCTATCAATCAGTTGCGCAATTGCGTATTGAATATTCATAAGTAGATTTATAAATTGCTTTCGAGAAAGTTCTTTAACAGCGCATGCCCATGCTCGGTCAAAATAGACTCTGGATGGAATTGTACGCCTTCTATGGCCAGCTCTTTATGGCGTAGTCCCATAATTTCACCGTCGTCAGTCCACGCGGTAATCTCCAAGCAATCCGGCAATGATTCTCGCTCAACCACTAAAGAGTGGTAACGCGTTACTACCAAAGGGTTGGGTATATCCGCGAACACGCCGGCATCAATATGCTTAACTGACGATGTTTTGCCATGCATGATACTTTGCGCATGAACAACTTTACCGCCATAAGCCTGGCCGATACTTTGATGACCAAGACACACGCCCATCAACGGAACCTTACCGGCGAAGTGCTGTATAACGCTTAAGGAAATGCCGGCTTGGTCTGGTGTGCCAGGGCCCGGCGAAATCATGATCCGGTCGGGTTGCATTGACTCTATGTCAGCCAGGCTTATTTCGTCGTTGCGAAATGTTCTGACGTCCTCGCCTAATTCCCCCAAATACTGCACCAAGTTATAGGTGAAGGAATCGTAGTTATCTATCATTATCAACATTCTAGTTACCTCCTTCACTTAAATTGCTGCTGTCTTTGCCCGCCAGCGAGGCCGTTAGACTCAAGCCACTGGTGGCCATGTCAACGGCACTAAACATAACCCTGGCTTTGCTCAGGGTTTCTTTCCACTCATATTCGGGCACCGAGTCGGCAACAATTCCGGCTCCTGCTTGAATATTTAGGATACCGTCTTTAATCACCGCGGTACGAATCGCGATAGCAGTATCCATATTTCCATGCCAGCCGAGGTAGCCAATAGCACCAGAATAAATACCTCTCTTGATGGGCTCCAGTTCAGCATTAATTTCCATCGCACGTATTTTCGGTGCGCCACTAACAGTTCCGGCCGGAAAGGTGGCCCTTAAAACATCGATCGCGTCAAACTCGGGTTGCAAACGACCTTCAACATTTGAAACGATATGCATTACATGCGAGTACCGTTCAACCGCCATTTTCTCGGTAAGTTTAACACTACCAATCTTGGCGATTCGGCCAACATCATTACGCCCCAAATCGATTAGCATGATGTGCTCTGCCAATTCCTTCTCGTCACTTAGTAGCTCTTTCTCTAGCGCAAGGTCTTGTTCAACTGTTGCACCTCGTTTTCGAGTGCCGGCGATTGGCCGCACTGTTACTGTGCCGTCTTGTACCCGAACTAAAATCTCGGGCGAAGAACCCACGATATCTAACTCGCCAAGATTAATGAAATACATATAGGGCGATGGATTAATAGTTCGCAAGGCTCGGTAGACATCAAAGGAACTACCGGTGTATGGGGTGGACAGGCGTTGTGATAGAACAATTTGCATAATCTCGCCATCACGAATGTAATCACGGCATTGCTCTACTGCTGCTTCAAACTCAGCTTGCGCAAAATGCACTTGGTATTCTCTAGGCGATACTTCATATCCATCATCTGCAGAATGCTTACTGGCGGTGGGAACCACGTTGTCGCGCAAATTTTTAACGGTTTTAGTCAGCCTGCGTTGCGCTTTTTGGTACGCCTCGGGTTCATCTAAGTCGGCCAGGGTGACGATAAACATGCGGCTCAAGAGATTATCGAAAACCAGTACATCTTTTGACACCATCAATAGAATATCGGCTGAGCCTATGTCATCCGGTTTCATTTGATGTTGCAATTTAGGCTCAATAAAACCAATGGTTTCATATCCGAAATAGCCTACTAAGCCTCCAATCATGTCGGGTAGGCCCGGATAATCCGCGACACGATAGCGCTGTTGTAAGACACGCACCTCTGAGAGCGGGTCAGCAACCATTTTTTGATCAACAATTTCACCATCACGAATTTCACTTAACTGGTATCCGTCGAAGCGAAAATGGGTGTCACATGGTAAGCCTATAATTGAATAACGACCCCATTTATCACCGCCCTGAACCGATTCAAATAAATATGAAAAGGGCTGGTCTGCTAGTTTTAAATAGGTGCTAACCGGGGTGTCAAGATCGGCCAATGTCTCGCGCACGATCGGCACATGGGTAAACCCTTGCTTACGCAGCGGCGCTACAAATGCATCGAATTCAGCCTGACTGGAAAATGGTTTTACATTTTCAGCAAGCGTATTTGGTTTGGCCTTAGAATTAACAGACTGGCGCGAACCGGCACTGAACTGCCCAGAGCAGGCTTCATTAGACGACCCTGAGAGGGTGGCTTTAAAAGACGAATTATCGGAAGACATGGCAATACTCACTTAAATTTAGGGCAGCTAATGAAAATTGGGTCGCTGCGAACAAACACACACAAACGCGTCGAGCTTTCGCTCAATTCTATTTTCGCCAGCCTTGCCAGCTGTTTATTTGTGGTAAGTAATATTGCATTTAATTGATATAAATTAGATCTCGACTGCAGATCTCTAATAATTGCGCGAGATGCTTTTCAGGTCAAGTAAAAATTTGTGGTGTGCTTCGCGATAAACCGCCAGATCACAGAGCTTAATAGTAAGGTGCGCTTTAAGAAAGCCCCTAATTAATTAGTCTTGCTGCCAAATTAGGCACTGATTGTTGGCTGGCATCGAGACGTCCATAAGCAGGCTGAAACCATTTTCAATTGCCAGTTGCTTAACCGCTTCGAAATCGCGGATTGCACTGCCCTGTCCGCCCGCACGTAAGCTTTGATCGAAGCCCGCATTACTATTGCTGGTGAACTCGCCGGCGTACTTAAACGGGCCATAAATAATCAGCAGGCTGCCCGACTTAGTTACTTGCCCAAGCCCAGTAAAAAACGCCTGAACATCACCCCAACGCATTATATGCAGGGTGTTGGCAGTATAGACAATGTCATAAACGGCGGCGTCAGAAACCCAATTCGATTGATTCACGTCTAATTCTAATGGCGGCAAAATATTAACAATATTGCTATTGCCTAATTGTGCCCGTATGCCGTCTAAATAAAACGATTGGTCACTGGTTTGCCAGACTAGGTGGGGACAGTTTTGCGCGAAATGCAGGGCATGCTGCGCAGTACCTGAGCCTACTTCCAAGACATTAGTCGCCGTATCCAAATGCGCTTTGATGGTATCAAAGATGATGTCTTTGTTACGCTCACAAGCCGGGGAGAACGGCAGTTCAACGGGTTGATTTGCTAGCATTTCAGTTTGTCGAGTAGGTTTAGCGGACTAATTTATTTAGCGTATGGCCTGCGAAATATTCTGGCGCATTTCGCTAATAACCTTGGCGTAGTCGTCTTGCCCAAAAATAGCTGAGCCAGCGACGAATGTATCGGCGCCTAAGGCTGCCAACTCACCAATATTATTGACTTTAACGCCACCATCTACCTCCAAACGAATATCTCTGCCACTGGCATCTATTAATGCCTTGGCTGCAGTGATTTTTTGCTTTACGTGGGGAATAAACGATTGACCGCCAAACCCTGGGTTAACCGACATCAGTAAAATCATGTCTACCTTTTCAATTGCCCACTCTAGGACCGACAGGGGCGTAGCAGGATTAAACACCAAGCCCGCTTTACAACCTTCCTCTCGAATCAATTGTAAGCTGCGATCAACATGCTTGCTGGCCTCTGGATGAAACGTAATTGTGGTTGCGCCTGCTTGTGCAAAATCTGGAATGATGCGATCGACCGGTTCAACCATGAGGTGTACATCAATCGGCGCACTGACACCATGATCTCGTAAAGCCTTACAAATCATCGGCCCAATCGTCAGGTTTGGCACATAATGGTTGTCCATTACGTCAAAGTGAATCCAGTCAGCACCCGCGGCTAAGACATTGTCGACTTCTTCACCGAGTTTAGCGAAATTCGCAGATAAGATGGATGGAGCGATTAGAAAATCTGTCATGGCGGGCTCTGATAAAAATGGCGGGCGGTTGGGTATGAGCTATTGATTATAGCAAAAACAGCAACACAAACCACTCGCAAACAAGTACTAGACAGACGCACACAACAATAAGTGGCTTATCGCTACATTTTATCGCAACAACAGAAAGAGAGCCCCATTACCCCTAATAATGTTTAAGAGAACAACGTCTAGTTTTCCTACCGCCATACGAAAACCATCTAGGTCTTTGACGGCTGTCCGATTGGCGGAC
>CAWUWF010000071.1:0-10951 GCA_963925935.1 uncultured Arenicella sp.
TCTTTGCGCTGAATAGCAGCCCGTAATAAGCGAATTGACTCAAGTTGCGATGCGTTCTTAGCGCGCATCGCAGTCTTCATGTCCTCTAGGATTTGTTCCTTAAGCGACATTTTTAATCAGCAAGTACTAGTGATAATTATTTATCTAGTAAAGACGATTGGTGCGAATACGTCCGCGAGACATACGCTTCACTTCACGTTTTTTAGCGGCAGCGGCTTTACGCTTACGAATAGACGTTGGCTTTTCATAAAATTCACGGCTTCGCATTTCAGTGAAGATTCCAGCTTTCTCGCATGAGCGGCGAAAGCGGCGCAATACAACATCAAATGGTTCGTCGTTTTTAACTTTAACTTGTGGCATATAGGTTCGGAAAATCTAATTTTGGTTTTAATTCAATCAGGACGCGGGATTCTATCGGTTTCTAAAGGCTTTGTATAGAACTATCTACTACCTTTTGATGGCTTTTCGTCGCTTTATTTTTTTGATTTCTAGACATTATTCTTAGCCATCAGCCGCTTTTCAATTTAGACTCTCTAACCATGCGAGTATTAGGTATAGAAACATCATGCGATGACACCGGCGTTGCCATTTATGACCGCCAGAAAGGTTTGTTAGCACACGCCTTGTATTCTCAAATTGAGATACATAGAGAGTATGGCGGCGTTGTCCCCGAATTAGCTGCGAGGGACCACATAAGAAAGGTCATTCCGTTAGTTGATGCGGTTTTAAAACAAGCTGATTGTACCAGCGCTGAGATTGACGGTGTTGCTTATACCAGCGGCCCTGGCCTAGCGGGCGCGCTGCTAGCAGGTAGCGCCGTTGCTAAAGGGCTGGCGTTTGCCTGGAATGTGCCTGCGGTGGGCATTCACCACATGGAGGGACATATGTTGGCCCCCATGCTCGAAGAAAAAGCCCCCGAATTCCCATTTATTGCGCTTTTGGTATCAGGCGGTCATACCATGTTGGCCGAAGTAAAAGGTATTGGTCAGTACACCATACTGGGCCAAACCTTGGATGATGCGGTTGGTGAAGCGTTTGACAAAACTGCAAAAATACTCGGATTAAGCTATCCGGGAGGGCCCGCGATATCCAAAATCGCTGAAAATGGTAACCCACAACGATTTAAGTTTCCTCGCCCAATGGTTAATCGCCCTGGCTTAGACTTCAGTTATAGCGGCCTCAAAACCTTCGCATTAACCACCGTACAAAAACAGGAAGCTGCCCAGAGCGAACAAAGAGCCCAGAGCGAGATATCAGCTCAGGGTGAATCAATATCCCAATACGGAAACTTAGACCAGCAAACCATTGCCGATATCGCCTACGCGTTTCAAGATGCCGCGGTCGATGTATTGTCAATTAAAAGCCGACGAGCGCTGCAACAGACAGGCGTAAAGCGATTGGTGGTAGCGGGAGGAGTAGGTGCCAATAAACGTTTGCGAGAACAGCTAAGCAGCATGGCGACTGAGGAACACGCCGAGGTGTATTATCCGCGCATCGATTTTTGCACGGACAATGGCGCAATGATCGCATTCGCAGGTGCCCAGCGCATGCACCAAGCTAGCTCAGAGCTTTCTTTCCAAGTTAAACCGCGCTGGTCACTCGAAGACTTACCACCGGTCTAAGCAGGGTTTATCTCATTCCAAAAAAACGTCGTTTGAAGCGCTGTGCTAAAGGAACCTCGAACTAAGTCTAGAGCTCTGGTTTTTTCTTGCCAATTTTTGGTTCAGTGCCTGCTTTCAAACGTTCGATATTGGGGCGATGACGTTTAAATAGAAACGCGACTATCAAAAATACTGCGCCAATCAATTGCAGTTCTGGTTTTTGGTTGAAGATTGCGAAACTGCCTATTCCGGTTACGGCTGCTGCTAACAAAGCAGCTAAAGAAGAGTAGCGTGATACTGCTGCCACGATCAGCCAGGTTAGGGTAAATAACGCGAATAGCTTCCAACTAAGTGCGGCGAATACGCCGATGGCAGTCGCCACGCCCTTACCCCCCTTAAAGCCTAGAAAAACAGGGTATAAATGCCCGATGAACGCTGCGATTGCAACCAACGCAATTATTGCAACGCTAAGGCCATAGTGTTGTGCCGCTGCGACCGGCAGCAGACCTTTCAAAAGGTCGCCAAGGAGGGTCAGGAAAGCGGCTAGTTTATTTCCGGAACGCAAAACATTTGTTGCACCTGGATTACCGCTTCCTACGTCACGCGGGTCACTCAAACGGAATGCTTTTGAAATGATTACGGCGCTGGAAATTGAGCCAATTAGATAAGCGGCTAAAGGCCAGAGGATGATGTTTAACAAAGGGTGCATGAATTGGGAAAGCTCTCGATGACTGTCATAAGGGTTTTTGCGTCAACCTAAAACAGGTGAACAGCAAAAGAATCGATAGTGTGTAGGGATTTTGATCTTTCGTCAATGTGGCTTATGTTACAGTTCTGTTTAACAATCGCGATTAGACTTAATTAGAGGTTCCTTAATGGACATGATTTTTATTCACGGACTGCAATGTGAGTGCGTTATTGGGGTTTGGGAATGGGAGAAAAAGATCATTCAGACCCTGGTGCTCGACATTGATTTAGCAGCAGATATTCCACGGGCGGCTAAGTCGGACAAGCTGCAAGATACTCTCGACTACAAAAAGCTATCCGATCGAGTTATGCAATACGCAAAAGCTAATCGCTTCGATTTGATTGAAACATTGATTGAGCGCCTGGCCGAAGTGATTTTGACTGAATTTGATGTGCCTTGGGTACGCATTCGCTTAGATAAAGGCGGCGTGGTTAAAAAGGTTAAACATGTGGGTGTGATGATTGAACGAGGAACTCGACCAGAGTCTTAGATAACGGATGAGTCCTCAACCAACAACAAGACGTGAAGCTGCTAATGATGCTCCACAACAAGAGATTGATAAGGCGCAGAGCACCAAGGTGTACTTTTGTCTCGGTAGTAATATTAGTCCGCATCAAAATATCAGTTTTGCGATAAGGCGAGTACGGCGCAAATTTTTTGAGGTAGAACTGTCTAGTCTCTACTCTAGTAAAGCCGTTGGCTTTGAAGGAGATGATTTTCTGAACATTGTTTTGTGTGTAAAGACTGAGATGAACTTGGCCGATGTTTTAGCCTATGCAGACACCCTTGAGCAAGAAGCAGGCCGGGTTCGGGTGCGCCGTGGTCGATTTGATTCACGAACCTTAGACGTGGATGTGTTGATGTACGGAGATCTGGCTGGTGAGCACGAAGGCCGTATTTGGCCTAATCAAGATTTAAATGAAAATGCTCACGTGTTACTGCCAATGTCTGAAATTGCCAGTGACGTAGCGCACCCTAGCAAAGGAATGAAATTTGGTGAGCTTTGGAATGAATTTGATCATCGCGATCAGTTATTGCGCCGAGTGGATCTGCTCTATTAGATTTGTCGTTAAAAATTAAATAACAATAGAACGCCCACCGTCGACGGCGATTATTTGACCAGTAACGTAGCCGGCATCCTGTACTAAGAATTTAACCGTGACTGCAATATCACTCGGAGTGCCCATACGGCGTAATGGAACGCGGTCAATTAATTCTGCTTGGCTGATTGCTGGATTTCCCTGCTCTGGCCAGAGTATCGCGCCGGGCGATACTCCATTCACCCGTATCTCGGGCGCAAGATCCCTAGCCAATGATTTGGTCAACATTTCTAAACCGGCTTTGGCAGCACAGTATATAGGGTGATTTGATAATGGCTTTTGCGCGTAGATATCAATAATATTTACGATCGAACCGCCTGATTCACGAAGATGAGGAACCGCCGATTTGACCAAGAAGGCTGGCGCTTTAAGATTACTACCCATAACGTCGTTCCAGAACTCGTCGTTAATTAACTCGATTGGGGTCGGGTAAAAGGTAGATGCATTATTGACTAATACCGAGAGCTGCCCAAACTGTTCGATGGTCGCATCAATAATTTTAGGGATCGATTCCAAATCAAGCAAATCAAACTTGGTAGCAGCAGCCGAGCGAGGGCGAATCGAATTTAATTCATCAACCAAGCTCTGAGCAGCACTTGCTGAAGACCGGTAGTGAATCATGATGTTATAGCCGGCACTATGCAGAGTTTCGGCAATTTCTTTACCGATCCGTCTTGCGCCTCCAGTAATTAGCGCTGTGCCAGGCATCGCAGTGACCGGCATTTGGATGCCTGCCTCTTCAGTATCGGGTAGATTAGAATTTGCTTCGTTCATGATATTGCGGCGACGGTGTTGATTAGCCGTGCAAATTGGTGGTTAAAAACTTACTATAGCGTAAAGATTCTTACACCAATGTCAATTCCCATAAAATTTCGCAAATGGAACCAATTCACGCATTTATTTTAGCCGTTGTTCAAGGCATTACCGAATTTTTGCCGATTTCAAGTTCGGCACATCTAATTCTTGTGCCTGAGTTTTTTGGCTGGCCTGACCAAGGTCTGGCCTTTGACGTGGCGGTTCATGTTGGTAGCTTGTTGGCTGTTGTGCTGTTTCTCCGTAAGGAACTAGCACTAATAGTTCCGGCCTGGTTAGCTGGCTGGCAAAGATTGAGTTGGGATACTAACGGACAACTCGGTTGGTTAGTCGTATTGGCAACCATCCCCGTTGGCTTGGTAGGCTTTCTGGGAGAGTCATGGATAGAAGGTAATCTTCGTTCGCCAATGGTAATAGCCGCAGGCAGCGCTTTTTTCGGTGGCCTTTTGTGGGTATCCGACCGAGGTGCTAGCACCAACACCAAGAAGTTTTCTGATCTAACTTGGAAGACCGCCCTAATGGTTGGCTTGGCGCAAGCTTTCGCATTGATTCCAGGTACTTCCAGATCCGGTGTGACGATGACTGCACTGCTAGCCATGGGCTATGATCGCGCCACCACCGCTAAGTTTTCATTCTTGCTTGCGGTGCCAACTATCGCTTTGCCGGGCTTACTCAAAGCCAACGACCTTGTGCAGGCAGAGCAGGGTGTCGATTGGATGCCTCTCGCGATTGGTATTGTTGTCTCGGCTGTGGCTGCACTATTGTGCATGAGATGGTTCATTTCGGTTATCGAAAGAATTGGAATGTTGCCGTTTGTACTATATCGCTTCGGCTTGTCAGCTATTTTATTATGGGTATTTTTATAGCTGTGGTGTTTTATTGCTTGCCTCTGCCAATTCTAATTTGTTGGATTTTTTATGATTAACTCAGACTTCACTCAACGCTTCGTATTTGACGATCTTGATGCTCGCGGCTGTTTTGTTCGCCTAGAGCAAACTATCGAAGAGATTCAAGCCACCCACCATTACCCTGCGGCACTAAAAGCCATGCTGAATAAATTCAGTTTGGCCGCTGTTTTATTGCGCGACAGTATTAAGATCGATGCCAGTGTCACCCTCCAGTTACGAAGTTCAGGGGCGGTTAAATTGATTATGGCCGATTGCACCTCAGATAAACGGGTCAGGGCAATAGCCGAGTACGAGCTTGAAGAATTAGCCTCCGATGAATCATTGGATTTAGCGAACTTAAACCAAGGGGCAACACTAGCGATCACCATTACGCCTGATGAGGGCGATCGTTATCAAAGTATTGTGCCAATTGAGAGCACGTCTTTAGAGGGCTGTTTAGAGGATTATTTTTCGCGCTCAGAGCAACTGCCAACTTGGTTTTCTTTCAATACAGATGGACAAATCGCGGTAGGTATTGCGATTCACTCCCTGCCGGTAGAGAAGGTCAGTGATCCCACATTGACCATCGACCATTTTAATCGACTGAAACTGTTTCTCGATACGCTGACCAAGCAAGAAGTGTTGGACTTGGATTCTGAGTCAATACTGACACGCCTTTTTCATGACGATTCATGTCGTGTTTTTGATACTCATAAAGTGGTATTCGGTTGTGATTGTTCAATCGAAAAATCAATTGAAGCTATCTATTCTCTGGGTGAAGATGACGTTGAAAACCTCATCAGCGAACAGCGAGAAGAAGGTAACGAGAGTTTAGTTGTTGATTGTCATTTTTGCTTTCAGCGTTATGAATTTGACTTTGATGACCTAGCCGGTTTATTTAATGCCGATGAGCAAGCCTAGTGGGGACGTTCCCATTAATGGTGTTTAGTCTAATTTTTTGGTCGTCTGAACTGAGCGAATTTTTTCGAGTTGAGCAGTGCTAATGGCAGCTTGAATCAATTGGCCGTCTTCCATGCCTTGCGCAATTTCACCGCCATTGACGCTTTTGGCAGCTCTTTGAAACTCTAAGAATAGATCCGATTGCGGATACTCACTTTTTTCGAAACCGGTTCTGCCACGTGCGTCGGCCAAACAGCTTTGGGCAATCTGCAGAGCACGTTGATCATCGTTCAAACTCTTGGTGTTGTGAAGCATTTTGAGTATGGTGCTGGCCTTTAAGTCAAACATCTTATGCATGTGCAGATGATATTCGGCTACTGCTAGCGCAAGGTCTCTATACTTTTTAGGAACCCTTAACCGTTCACAAAGTTGTTTAATTAGGGGTAAGCCGCTGGTTTCATGGCCTTTATGCGAGGGTAAAATGTCCTTTGGCGTTATTGCTTTGCCAAGATCATGCACCAAAGCAGCAAATCGAACTAGCGGGTCTGTGGTGATTTTTGTTGCTTGCTCAATGACCATTAAGGTATGCACGCCAGTGTCTATTTCTGGGTGGTATTTAGCGGTTTGTGGCACTCCAAAAAGACCGTCTATTTCAGGCAGTACTCGAGCCAACGCGCCACAGTCTCGCAGGGTTAGGAAGAATAGTTGTGGGGAGTCAGTGTTCAGAGCTTTACTCATTTCGGTCCAAACTCGCTCAGGCACTAAGGCATCTACTTCGCCATTATTTACCATGGTTGCGAGTAGCGCTTTGGTTTCTTCGGCGATAGTGAATTTAAAACGAGCGGCGAAGCGCGCTACACGTAAAATTCGAACTGGGTCTTCAATAAATGCATCCGAGACATGACGAATGATGCCATCTTGTAAATCCTGCATGCCGTTAAAAGGGTCAATCAAATTTCCACTTTCATCTTCGGCCATGGCATTGATTGTAATATCGCGCCTTGCTAGATCCTCTTCTAGAGTAATCTCACTTGAGGCGTTGAACTGAAAGCCTTGGTAGCCTTTGGCGGTTTTTCGTTCGGTACGAGCCAGCGCGTATTCTTCGCCGCTTTTTTTATTAATAAAAACTGGAAAGTCCTTGCCCACGGGTTCATAACCTAGGTCGACCATGTGCTGCGGTGTGGCACCTACCACCATCCAATCACGGTCGAATGAGTCAAGCCCAAGTGCTTTATCTCGAATCGCCCCACCGACCAGATAGGTTCTAATTAGCTCGCTCACAATTAGTTCTCAGCGAACACCATATTGGGTACGATACGCACGCATTTTATCTAGGTTATGTTCCTGATCATCTTGTTGTTTTAGATACTCGATCAAATCATTTAGGGTCGCAATCGCATCGACCGGAATACCAAATTCAGCCTCTACTTGCTGAATGGCCGAGGTCTCAGTGGGTTTACCATCTTTTTGCCCAAGCTCTTGACGATCTAATGCCAAAAACACGGCTGAAGGCGTTGCACCAACCGCGGTGATCATGTCAAAGGACTCTCGAATAGCGGTGCCAGCCGTAATAACATCATCAATGATAGCGATGTTCCCTTGCAGTTCTGCGCCCACCATAGAGCCGCCTTCGCCGTGATCTTTTACCTCTTTGCGATTGAAGGCGAATGGCACTTCACGCCCGGTGTTTTCAGATAAGGCCATAGCCGTTGCACAGGACAGGGTAATACCTTTGTAAGCAGGGCCAAACAAAACATCGAAGTTGATATCTGAATGTTCAATGCTAGTGGCAAAAAACCGACTAAACTGCAGCATACTAGCGCCAGTATTGAATAGACCCGTATTGAAAAAGTAAGGGCTAATACGGCCAGATTTTAAAGTGAATTCGCCAAAGCGTAACACGCCACTTTTGATCGCAAATTCAATAAATTGTTCTTGATAGGGAAGCATAGTTTTATCTTAGTGTTTGTATATGTAACATCATACAGCCAATTATATGACGAACAAACGATGCAATGGTCTGTTTATTGTTGCAAGGCGGTTAGATTTTGCTGCGAGGCCAGTTAATTACCCGCATAATACTGCTTGTTCAATTCAAATCAATAAACTCTACATGAAAGTTATCTCAGCAAACCTTAATGGTATTCGCGCCGCTGCTCGTAAAGGCTTCTACGAATGGTTGGTAAAAGTCGATGCAGACATTATTTGTCTGCAAGAATTGAAAGCCCAGCCGGACCAAATAGAAGGCGAGCCTTATCATCCTCCGGGTTATCACACTTTCTTTCACGCCGCGCAGAAGAAAGGTTATAGCGGTGTAGGAATCTACTGCAAGCAAAAGCCAGATCATGTACATGTTGGGCTTGGCAAAGGCTTTGAAAATGTTGATTCTGAAGGAAGGTATATTCAGGCTGACTTTGGCAACTTAAGTGTTGCCTCTTTATACATGCCGTCGGGATCGAGCAAAGAAGTCGACAAGAATATAAGATTGATATGATGGGTCGTTTTGAAGCAAGGTTGGAAGAAATCGCCAAATCGGGACGGCAAGCGATCATTTGTGGCGATTGGAATATTGTACATAAAAAACGTGATATCAAAAATTGGCGTGGCAATCAAAAGCGTTCAGGATTCCTGCCCGAAGAGCGACAGTGGATGGACTGGTTATGCGGCGAAACCGAGCCCGAAATTCCTGGAGCCGAACGCGGTCACGCAGGCTTTTTAGATGCGTTTAGGCTTATCAATAATCAAGAAGAGCAATTCACATGGTGGTCAAATCGCGGCCAAGCTTGGGCCAATAACACTGGGTGGCGAATTGATTATCAAGTGATCACTGAAAACCTAAGAGATAAAGTGATAGCGGGATCTGATTTGATTTATAAGGAAGAGCGCTTTTCAGACCATGCGCCCCTCGTTATCGAATATGATATTTAGGCAGCCGTCATCTCGACCAGCACCCCGTTATCTCGACCGCAGCGGAGAGACCTCCGTGCGCTCAAAATTGAGCCCCTTGTAATATGACCAACGAAGCAATTATCCCAACTGTAAAATGGTGGAATGAAAAATCAGTATGGGTAATGCTGTTTTTGGGTTTTTCAGCAGGCATTCCGATTCTGTTGATTTTTGGTACCTTATCGCTATGGCTTCGCGAAGCGGGAGTTAGCCGGTCTACAGCGACATTTTTTTCTTGGGCGATCTTAGGTTATTCGTTTAAATTTATCTGGGCCCCATTGGTGGACCGTTTGCCCATACCCTTGCTAACGCATTTGCTTGGGCGACGCAGATCCTGGATATTGCTGTCTCAATTTACGGTTATGGGTGCAATTGTTTTAATGGCTTCGGTTGACCCCAAGGTTAACTTAACCGCTATGGCGATTGCCGCAGTATGTCTGGGCTTTGCCTCTGCCACCCAAGACATTGTGATCGATGCCTACCGGATTGAGACTGCGCCACCGCGCTTGCAGGCGATGCTGGCAACAACGTATATCTCCGGCTATCGAGTTGGCATGATTTTGGCCGGTGCAGTGGCATTGTCTCTGGCGCAAAATTTTGGCAGTACCGCAGAAAGCTATAGTTATGTCGCTTGGCAAAAGACTTATTTTCTAATGGCGGCAGCCATGCTGGTCGGCGTAGTCACTACTCTTTTGATAAAGGAACCGCAGATCAAGGCTGCTAACAAGGAGTACCCTAACCGTGATTATGTGAGCTTTGTGGGCGTATTTTTCTTGTCGATAGCAAGCTTCATCGCGGTACTTTGGTTCAGCCCGGTAACGCCCGTTTTATCGATGGGTGGAACTCAGTCTCTGTTTAAATTTGTGTATTCCGGCACTTTGTTATTGATTGCGATTAGCGTGGCCTACGGCGTGGCAATAGCCTGCTCTCGACTGGGCTTTATCAACCAGAAGTTGGTGAATGAGGGATATCGGCAGCCGATTCAAGATTTTTTCCGACGTTATGGCAAGTTGGCCGTGTGGATTTTATTGCTGATTTTGCTGTATCGAATTTCGGATATTGTGTTGGGCGTCATCTCTTATGTGTTCTATTCTGATATGGGCTACAGCAAAAGTGAAATAGGCAGTATTTCGAAGGGTCTCGGTTTAACAGTGTCTATTTTTGGTAGTTTTGCTGGAGGTATTATTTGCTTACGGATAGGAGTGATGCGCACTTTACAATTTGCCGCTATTTCAGTTGTGATCACCAACTTGATGTTTTGTTGGTTAACCAGCGTGGGGCAAAACCACACAGACCTTTCATTTTATCTTCCGTTGATTGGTCAACTCAGCGTGCCATCTGAATTAGCGGTGGTAATCGCCTTAGATAATTTTGTGCAGGGTTTTGCCACGGTAGCCTTTATTGCATGGCTATCAAGTTTAACCAATATTTCATTCACTGCGACGCAGTACGCTATTTTTAGCTCCATCATGACCTTGTTTCCTAAGATTATTGGTGGCTACTCGGGGACCATTGTGGATGCTTACGGTTACACCAACTTTTTTCTTTTCGCGAGTCTTTTGGGTGTTCCGGTTATTGCATTAATCCATTACCTCTCCAGCCGTTTGGTGGTTAGTAGCCCTATAGCTGATTAACCTTTTTAATCGCGGCTTGTGCTATGAGTCTTTTTTTCACGAAATTCGGCAAAAGAACAAGGCCGATCGATGCTGGACGCTTTTATTTATAAATCCTTACATTTAGCATTTCCGTTGTTTTACCTTAACGCAGATTTGATATGCTTTGCTAGCCGCAGTCTATAAGCGAACATAATTGACCAAAAAATATGAATTTACCGTTAAATCTCGATAATCGCTTCAGTGCGTTATTGCCTGCCGATGTTAGTACTGAAAGTAATCGAAGACAGGTTCACAATGCTTGCTTTTCTTTTGTAAACCCAACGACTGTAGCCGCACCGAC
>CAWUWF010000072.1:0-7441 GCA_963925935.1 uncultured Arenicella sp.
GATTGACTTAGAGGCAACACCATTTTCAGTGCCGGAGATCGTCGATTTCATTAATGAGTTTCCTGAGAATGATTTGCTCACATTAACGACTGCGTTTGCGCACGATACGCGTGATAGTTTACTGTACCCGACCGAAGGTAAGAGTTTGCGTGTTTCGCTAGAAGCAACGGTCCCGGGCAGCGACTTAGAATATTATCGGGTTAACGTAGATTCCAACATTTATTTCCCAATCACACGTAAGATTGCGTTAAAATTCGCCTTGGGCCTAGGCTATGGGGATGGTTACGGAGACACCGAAGGTCTGCCATTCTTCAAAAACTATTTCGTCGGCGGCTCATCATCGGTTCGCGGCTTTGAGGCTCGCTCTTTAGGCCCGCGTGATAGCAGTCAATTCCCTAACCCATTTGGTGGTTCCAAGAGGGTATTGTTCAATACCTCGCTATTGTTACCAATCGGTGATGGTGCTTTGGACAAGCGCTTGAATTTATTCGTAGACGGCGGGCAAGTGTTCTCTAATGAGCAGGATATTGAACTCGATGAAATTCGCTTTTCTGCAGGTGTCGGCTTTAATTGGATTTCTCCAGTTGGCCCACTATCTGTTAGTTACGCGATACCACTTAATGAAGAAGAAGGCGATGAGGTGGAGAAGTTTCAGTTTAGTATTGGTAAATTGTTGCAATAGCGTCTTTGCTTGATCAATCAATTTGTCAATTAATCAGTTTATCAATTTATTATAATAACTAAGGTGTAAGTAATGTTAAAACGTAGTGTATTCCTCTTGGTAGCGATGTCAGCTGCTTTATTACAGAGCAATGTTGCCCTAGCGGAGTTGAAGGTAGGTGTTTATGACAATCGACAGATTCTTGATAACCTACCTTTGGTTAAGAAAGAGTTGCAGAAATTGAGCGCGGAATTTGAGCCCAAACGTAAAGAGATCACTGATAAGCAAAGCAAGTTAGTCGCTTTAAAAAAGGATATTGAGACGAATGGTCCCGTTCTTAGCCAAAGCGATTTACAAATCAAGCAATTGGAATATCAAAGCAAATTGCGTGAACTGCAATTGTTAGATGAAGATACGAAACGCTTAGCTCAAGTTCGTCAGAATGAAGTGGTGCGAAATCTGCAAAGTATGGTTGAGCAAGAAGTATTGGCTTTTGCGGATGAACAATCCTACGATTTGATACTTAGAAGTGGTGTTTTGTATGCAAGTCCAAAAATAGACATTACGCAACAGATATTGAAGCGACTTTCTGAAAAATAAATTAGAGGTAGTCAAATCGGCCTAAATAGTTTTATCATGGATTCAGCTATTTAGGCCGAACTAGTCCTGCCTTTACTTTGAATTTCAATGGTGCTGCTTAATAATTACTTTATTGATTGAGCCGGGTTTAAAATTAAAGCGGCAAGATCAGTGTGGTAATCCAATGGATATTAATCATTTTAGGAACTAATTGTGAATTCGCTCGATATACACCAAATCAAAAATTATCTGCCACATCGTTATCCCTTTTTGCTTGTGGATAAGGTTTTGGAGGCAACCGCCGGAGAAACGCTGGTGGCCCTGAAAAATGTCACCTATAACGAACCATTCTTTGAAGGTCATTTTCCTAGCCGCCCAGTCATGCCTGGCGTTTTGATCGTTGAGGCGCTGGCTCAGGCATGCGCTATTTTGGCTAGTGTGGGCCGTGATGACATCGATACGACTAACCGAGTGTACTATTTTACCGGGATTGACAAGGCGCGTTTTAAACGACCCGTTGAGCCCGGTGATCAGCTAATATTTGAAGTCGAGCTGCTTCGTAAGATAAAAAATATGTGGAAGTGTAAAGGTGTCGCGAAGGTTGATGGCGCTATTGCTGCTACTGCCGAATTAATGTTCACATTTAAAGATTTATAAGTTTCACTGTATACAATATTGCTCACGGAAGGCTCGACAACGCTGTTTTGACTATTTAGTTTGACAGCCTTTAATTTACCGAGGAACAAAACAATGAGCGTTAATATTCACCCAACTGCAGTTATTGAGACGGGCGCAGAGATAGGCGTCAATGTAGACATCGGGCCGTATACGGTTATTGGGCCGAATGTGCAGATTGGCGATGGTAGTCGGCTAAGCGCTCATGTTGTGATAGAAGGTCACACAAGTTTGGGAGAGGCGAATCAAATTTTTCCATTCACAGCGATTGGCGGCGAACCGCAATCGATTTCTTATAAGGGCGAGCCTACCCAAACTGTGATTGGTGATAACAATGTATTTCGTGAAAACATCACGGTAAATCGCGGCACCATGGTCGATGAAGGCATCACCAGTATTGGCAGCAACAATCTTTTTATGGCTTATGTTCACATTGCACATGATTGCCGATTAGGGTCTAACCTTTTGTTTTCTAATAACGCTAGTTTAGCGGGCCATGTTCGAGTAGGTGATCATGTCGGGCTTGCTGGTTATACTTTAGTGCATCAGTTCTGTCGGATTGGTGAGCATAGCTTTTGCGGGGTTAATACGTTTTGTATTCAGGACGTGCCGCCATACACTTTAGTCGCGGGCAATAAAGCTATTACTCACGGGATTAACGTTAAAGGTTTACGAGGGCGTGGGTTTCAGAAGGATGAAATTACTGAGCTCAAGCGAGCGTATAAGATCATTTACCGTTCGGGACATACTATGTCGCGAGCACTCGAAGAAATTGATGCTCGAGAATGGGAAACCAAACACGTTGCGGCACTCGTTGAATTTATACGTTCGTCGAAACGTGGTGTTATTCGATAGAGACTCTAGCTAGAGATGACTAATAGCGTTGGTGATTTTGACACTGGTATTTAAACGCATTGGAATCGCGGCCCAATAGGAAATCAACAAATGCAAGTAATATGAAGGTTGGAATAGTCGCTGGTGAAAAGTCAGGAGATTATCTTGGTAGTGAGTTAATTAAGGCGATAAAAGCTCGTTATCCCGACTCGGAGTTCGTCGGCTTATGCGGCCCATTGATGCAAGAGCAAGGCGCAGTAAGTCTTGCCGAAATGGAAAAAATCAGCATCATGGGGCTAGAAGGTTTGTTCACGGCCCTACCAGAGATACTTAGAATTAGACGTCTGTTGTATAAACATTTTGTAGCCGATCCGCCCGATGTATTTATAGGTATCGATGTCCCCGACTTTAATTTGGGTTTAGAACGCAAACTTAAAGCGCAGAATATTCCCACGGTCCATTATGTCAGTCCAACAGTTTGGGCTTGGCGTGGTGGTAGGATTAAAAAAATTGCTCGTTCAATTGATTTAATGCTGACTTTGTTTCCATTTGAGCGGCGCTTTTACCAACAGCATGAAGTACCGGTAGAGTGTGTTGGGCATCCGCTCGCACGCCAGGTCTTGGATTGGAAAGTTGAACCAGGCTTGCGAGAGTCTCTTGCAAGCAGCGACCAAACGCTTATCGCTATATTGCCCGGAAGTCGAATGAGCGAAGTCACGCGTCTCGCCCCGGCTATGCTTGAGGCAGCCAAGGCCTTGGCTGAAAAACGGCCGTTACTGCGTTTTGTGATTCCCACGGCAAACCAGAAAATACACCAATTTCTGGTCGAAGAAATGAAGGTTGATACTGGTTTAATCAAGCTAGTCGATGGGCGATCAAGAGACATCTTGTGTGTATCAGATTTAGCAATTTTGGCATCCGGTACCGCGGCCCTTGAAGCAGGATTGTTTGCCACACCGATGGTTGTCATGTACAAAATGGCTTGGTTAACCATCGCGCTGTATAAGCACACGGTAACCGTAGAGCATTTTTCCATGCCTAATCATCTAACGGACCCACCCGCAGTGCCTGAACTAATTCAAGACAGAGCAACTGCTGAAAACTTAATTGTAGAAGTACAGCTTCTTTTAGACTCACCACAACATTATCAAGCGATGCAATCAGCGCTTGCTGAGATAGCCCCGGCACTAAATCAGGACTCAGGCGGCCTTGCTTGCGATGCGATAGTCCAGATGCTCGAGCAGACTAAGTTACCGACTCCTGCTAAATGAAACTAGTCGCCGGAGTTGATGAGGTAGGTCGAGGGCCACTAGCGGGGCCAGTGGTAACTGCGGCGGTGATCCTGCCGCAAGACTACGATCTGCCAGGCTTAACTGATTCTAAAAAACTGACTGCCAAACGCCGCGAGGTCTTGTCCAGGGCCATTAAACAGCAGGCTTTGTGTTTCGCCTTCGGGCAGGCAAGTCTTACGGAAATTGATGAGTTAAATATATTGCATGCGACCATGTTAGCCATGCAACGAGCGGTGGCCGGATTGTCAATCGAGCCAACTAGGGTGCTGGTCGATGGCAACCGAAGTCCTGATTTTGGAATAGCTTCTGAAGCCATAATTGGTGGTGATGGTCTGCAGCCCTGCATAAGTGCGGCATCAATTATAGCCAAGGTGGCCCGTGACCAATTGATGAGTGAATATGCGCTGCAATACCCACAGTATGGCTGGCAAAATAATAGCGGCTATGGCACTAAGCAGCACCTTGAAGCACTCCAAGAATTCGGCGTCAGTCCGCACCATCGACGAAGCTTTGCACCGGTCGCTAGGCTGCTGAATAGCTAATAGATATTGCAGGATAATTGCGTAGCAACCCGAGACGGTCGAGCAAGCATGTTGGCTTTTAGCTCAGAGGGCGCTCGGCAAGAGGCTTCAGTGTTTTGACTAAGCGAAAACCTCGGTTTAATTAGAGTGTTTGTCACTGTTTTGAAAGGGAATTGACTGTTAGCGAATTGAAATTTGATAGGCCTACATGATGTATTTCAATTCAAGGCCAATATTTTCTAAGATGAGTTAGCAATTATTAAAATCTATCTCTGATACACAGTGTATTCTTCTGCCTAAATTCTCATGTTCAGTTTATAATTTACCTATGCCCGACGCTTTCGTTCATCTACACCTACACACAGAGTACTCCCTGGTAAATGGCATGGTTCGTTTGCCTGCATTAGTGGAGCAAAGTTTGAACAATGAGATGCCAGCAGTTGCCATTACCGATATGGGTAATTTCTATGGTGCAGTCAAATTTTTCAAAAAATGCGTCGCGCAAGGAATTAAGCCGATCATCGGCGCTCAGGTCTATCTCGAAAACCCAGACAGAGTCACACAGCCATATGCATTGGTACTTTTGGTTCAGAACAATGTAGGTTATCGAAACCTCTGTGAACTGATGTCTCGCGGTTTTCGCGAAGGTCAAGAGCATGGTAGGCCGATCCTTCCACTGGCCTGGTTAGACGGTAAGACCGATGGTTTAATAGCCTTATCCGCTGGCCAACAAGGTGAGATTGGCGCTGCTATTTTGGCTGGCCGAGATAAGTTAGCACCCCAGCTAATAGAAAAATATGAATCTCTTTTTCCAAACCGCTTCTATCTCGAAATTCAGCGGGTAGGCCGCCCCTACGAAGAGGAATACATCGCGGGGGTGGCGAAGTTAGCCGCTAGTACACAAACACCTCTAGTGGCCACTAATGACGTCCATTTCATGCAGAAAAAGGACTTCGATGCCCATGAAGTAAGAGTTTGTATCAATGAAGGCAGGGTTCTAAATGACCCTCGCAGAACTAAGCATCACACCTCGGAGCAATATTTCAAAGATACGGCTCAAATGATCGAGCTGTTTGCTGATTTACCTTCGGCAATAGAAAATACCGTACTCATTGCCCAGCGCTGTAATTTTGTATTGCGTATGGGCGAGTATTTTCTACCAGATTTTCCGGTGCCAGACGGTGAGTCTATCGGAACCTTCCTTAGCAAAGAGTCCTATGCTGGTTTAGAAGAGGTTCTGTTGCGGCGATTTCCAGAAGGCCCATCGGAACAATCGCGTAAGGAATATCAAGACCGCATGGCATTTGAGTTGGGAATTATCATGCAGATGGGATTCCCCGGTTATTTTTTAATCGTTGCTGACTTTATTAAGTGGGCCAAAGAGAACGACGTTCCGGTCGGGCCGGGCAGGGGTTCGGGCGCAGGCTCAATTGTCGCATATGCGTTAAAGATCACCGATCTAGACCCAATTGAGCATATATTACTGTTCGAGCGGTTTTTGAATCCAGAGCGGGTTTCGATGCCTGACTTTGATGTGGATTTTTGCATTGAAGGGCGCGAGCGAGTAATTAATTACGTCGCTAAAAAATATGGCCGTGATAGGGTTTCGCAAATCATCACTTACGGCACTATGGCCGCAAAAGGGGTGGTGCGTGATGTGGGGCGTGTTTTGGGTATGTCCTATGGGCATGTGGATGGCGTGGCAAAGCTGATTCCCTTTGATTTGGGTATGACCCTCACTAAGGCGCTTGATCAAGAAGAAGAGCTTCGTGATCGCTACCAAAATGAGGAAGAAATAACGGCTCTAGTTGACATGGGCCTAAAGCTTGAAGGCTTAGCTCGAAATGTTGGTAAACACGCCGGTGGTGTAGTGATCGCGCCGACCGACTTGACTGATTTCACACCGCTGTATTGCGAACATGGTTCTGAACAAATTGTGTCGCAGTATGATAAAGATGATTTGGAAACCATCGGTCTGGTCAAGTTTGACTTTCTTGGGCTAAAGACACTGACCATTATTGATTGGGCGGTGAAGGCGATCAATAAATCTCGAGCCACCGAGGATCAACCGCCGATTGATATTACTAAATTGGATTTAGCTGATGGGCCGACTTATGATTTGTTAAAGCAGGGCAAGACCACTGCTATATTCCAGCTTGAATCTTCGGGCATGAAGGAGTTAATTAAGAACCTATTGCCAGATCAGTTCAACGATATAACAGCATTGGTGGCATTGTACCGCCCTGGCCCTTTGGGTGCTGGTATGGAGAAGGTCTACTGCGATCGAAAACATGGCAAGGAACCGACTAAATACCCTCATGCAATTTTAGAACCTATTCTGAATAACACCTATGGCGTCATCCTTTACCAAGAACAGGTAATGGAGATTGCGCGAGTGATGGGCGGCTATTCGCTTGGCGGCGCGGACATATTGCGCCGCGCCATGGGTAAAAAGAAAATTGAAGAAATGGCCGAGCAAAGGGAGGTTTTCGAAGCTGGCGCTGCTGATCGAGAAGTCCCTGCCGAGACTGCCAAAGAAGTATTCGATTTAATGGAGTACTTTGCTGAATACGGCTTCAATAAATCGCACTCAGCAGCCTATGCCTTAATTGCTTATCAAACCGCGTGGTTGAAGACCCACTACCCATCGCAGTTTATGGCGGCGTGTATGTCTGCAGATATGGAAAATACCGATAAAGTCGTGATTCTATTGCATGAAGCTAGCGAGATGAAGTTAAAGGTTCAAAACCCAGACATTAATCTTTGCCAGTACAATTTTCGGGCCAACGATGAGCATAATATTATTTATGGTTTAGGCGCTATCAAAGGAATTGGCCGACCGGTGATAGAAAGTATTATTGATGCGCGTGAAGTCGGTG
>CAWUWF010000073.1:0-5211 GCA_963925935.1 uncultured Arenicella sp.
GAAGTTTCTCTGGTAGCAATTTTGGATGCTGATAAAGAAGGCTTCTT
Organism: uncultured Arenicella sp.; assembly: GCA_963925935.1. Classification (GTDB taxonomy): domain Bacteria; phylum Pseudomonadota; class Gammaproteobacteria; order Arenicellales; family Arenicellaceae; genus Arenicella. Next base: position 48 of record CAWUWF010000073.1, read on the forward strand.
ACGATCAAAACGCTCTTTGATTCAGACGATTGGGCGCGCAGCTCGAAATATAAATGGTAAGGCAATTTTATACGGCGATCGTATAACGGCATCAATGCAATTCGCGATTGATGAAACGGATCGCCGGCGTACCAAACAAACCGAATACAATACCTTGCACGGCATCACCCCCAGAAGTATCACCAAAGCAGTGAAGGATATTATCGATGGCGCGACCAGTAATGCTGCTCAAGAATTGGCCAAGCTTGACCTACCTCTTGGCGACTATGAGTTGCCAAGAACGCCAAAAGAATTTGCAACGGTTATGGGCGGTCTAGAAAAAGAGATGTATAAATTTGCTGAGGGCCTTGAGTTCGAACAAGCGGCGCGAACTCGGGATCGTATAGAGGAATTAAGATCAGCTTATCTTAAAAAATAGCTCGCCGACGCAAATGACTAATGTCGTCCAAATAGTGATTACGCTTTCACTTAATTGTCTTAAACCGCTAAGCTCGCTGAATTCTAATAATAGCGGAAAATCATCCTGTAACCCATGCCGCATTATCGCCTTTCTCAGGCATCCTAAATTCGTTGTGAACTTGAAGTGGATTGATTGACTGGCAATTCTCTTCAAAATGTTGTTCTATATAATTGATTGTTCGTCAAAGAATCGTAGGTAACAAAACTCAATGGCGTAGTTAATACGCTCTTGCTTGGACTAGAATACTTTTTAGCATTTTCAAACATCGCATTTGTTGTCGCGTCAATAATAATCAGTCTTCACAAGGTGTAATATGTCAAAACAAACAGAAACGTTTTTACAGTCGGTTGAGAAAACCTTTGATCAGGCCGCTGAATTAGTCGGTATCACTCCGGGGCTTCGGCATAAAATCAAGGTAGCGAACTCTACCTATACGGTGCGATTTGGTGTGCGACTTCGAGGTAAGTTGTTTACCTTCACAGGTTATCGTTCGGTTCACTCAGAGCACATGGAGCCGGTGAAGGGTGGTATTCGATACTCGCCACACGCAGATCAGGATGAAGTAGAGGCCTTGGCGGCATTAATGACCTATAAGTGTGCGTTGGTAGAAGCACCGTTCGGTGGTTCCAAGGGCGCATTAGTGATTGACCCAAGTGAATGGGAGGTTGACGAATTAGAGAGAATCACTCGTCGCTTCACTCAGGAACTTGCCAAGCGCCATTTGATAAGCCAGGCGCAAAATGTGCCTGCGCCAGACATGGGCACTGGAGAGCGAGAGATGGCCTGGATGGCGGATGAGTTTAAGCGCCTTAATCCAGATGATCTTAATCCGTGGGCATGTGTCACCGGTAAGCCTGTGAATAAAGGCGGCATTCGAGGCCGTGTTGAAGCAACTGGAAGGGGCGTTCAATACGGGCTGCAGGAGTTCTTTCGCCATCCCAGAGATGTCGAAATTGCGAAGATGAGCGGTACACTGGCGGGCAAAAAGATCATTGTCCAAGGGCTTGGTAACGTGGGTTATCACGCTGCAAAGTTTTTATCCGAAGAAGATCAATCTGTCATCATATGTGTGATTGAGCACGACGGAGCCATAGTCGATAACTCAGGTATAAACATCGAGGAATTGAAAGCTCATATCACCGCGAATGGCGGAGTGAAGGGCTACCCAGGCTACACCGAAGACTCAGCCAACTGCCTAGCGCTGGATTGCGACATTATGATTCCAGCGGCGATGGAAGGTGTCATCACCAAGCATAACGCGGATCAGGTTAAAGCTAAGTTAATTATTGAAGCTGCCAATGGTCCTGTGACCTTTACCGCCGATAAGATGTTACGCGATCGAGGATGTGTGATTATTCCAGATTTGTATGCCAACGCAGGTGGTGTGACCGTATCGTATTTTGAATGGGTTAAGAATATTGGACATATCCGCTTCGGTCGTTTGCAGCGACGTCAGGAAGAGCGAAAAACCAACATGATGGTCAAGGCGATTGAGGAAATGATAGGCAAACCATTTCCTGTTGATGTGTTAGAAGATATTGTCGCTGGCGCAACTGAGTTGGATCTGGTTCGGTCTGGTTTAGACGATACTATGCGCCAAGGTTATCAAGTAATTAGTGAGAAATGGCATAGCGACGACCGTATTCCTGATCTGCGAATTGCTGCCATGATGATATCCCTAGAGCGAATTGTGGACTCATATAAATCGCTTGGTATTTAGTCGCGGGGAACTAGTCGTCGACAATCCGCCGCTAGCTCAAATTAGATGAGTATAAAATAAAAAAGGTGAACTCGAAGAGTTTACCTTTTTTTTAGCTTAGGTCGGCAGCTAGACGTGGACAGGGCTATCCTCAATCATGCCGGCACTTGGATCATTGTAGATATCCAAATCCATACGATCTTCACTTTTGGCAACAATGGTTGAGACCACCAAGTCTCCGGTAACATTAACACTAGTGCGAACCATATCCACCAATCGGTCTACGCCATAAACAATGCCGATGGCTTCCACTGGTAAGTTAACCTGTTCAAATACTAGGGTTAACATAACCAAGCCTACGGACGGAACTGCGGCTGTGCCGACTGATGCAAGCACCGCAGTTAGTATGACGGTAATATAGCCGGCCAAACCTAGCTCGATACCATAAAGGTTAGCAACGAAAACAGTGACAACGCCTTGCATCATCGCGGTGCCGTCCATGTTAATGGTGGCGCCAAAAGGTACGCTGAAAGAGGACACTGCTTTATCGATGCCCAAGCGCTCCTGTGCTGTTCGAAGGGTGACTGGGATAGTGGCGCCAGAGCTGGATGTGCTAAATGCAAATAACTGCGCTGTGCGAACCTTTCTAAGGAAGGTTTTAATGTCTAAGCCTGTGAACGCTTTAAGGATTATCATCTGCGTAACCAGCGCATGAAACAATAGAGCGAAAATGATCACTACAAAGTATTCGCCGACCTTAACAACCAAGTCAAAACCTAACTCTGAAATTGCCTTCGCGACCAAGCAGAACACCGCGTAAGGCGCGAACCACATCACCATATTAACCATCTGCATAACCACCACATTCAGCTGATCGATTAAATCAACGACAAGTGGTGCCTTCTTGATCATGGATAACAGAGCGATACCAAAGAAGATTGCAAAAAAGATAATCGCCAACATGTCAGAACTGGCCATAGACTGAAAAATATTGGATGGAACGATGTCTATCAATATGTCTTGAAACGATTTAGCAGACCGTTCACCGGTGAAGCTTTCGGTCTGCGTGATTGTCAGGCCTTTCCCAATTCCAGTCGCAACAGCGATGGCAATCGCGGTTGTGATGGCGATTGCGGTAGTCGCAAGATAAAGGGCAAATGACTTGGTGCCTATTCTACCGAGTAGTTTGATATCACCAATGCCGACGATTCCTGGAATTAGGGAAAATAACACCAGAGGAACAACCACCATTTTTAGGCCGTTTATAAATAATTTCCCGCCTACATGAAAAACCCCATTGATAAGGTTTTCATCAATCCAGGGGACAACGTTTAAGCCAGATATATTAAGACCCAAGCCGACTGCGACACCTAACAGCAACCCAATTAATACTTTGTTAGCGAGATTCATTTTTCAGATACCTTTTTATTTTTAGTAAGCGTTGAGATATTAAACCATAAGAACTATGGGTGCGAATTATCTTCTATGCCAGCGCAGGCGATATCTCCTAGACCGCTATTTTGCAGGTTGCCGACAATAGAGCCTAGGCCGATGCCTTACTTGCCAGACCGTCCAGAAGTCCGCCGATTACCGCTTGTTGCCGCTGCCGCTGGTGTCTTCTAGTTTAGTAGCCAGTAACTGTTCAGCTAATTCCATTATGTCTATATCAATTGCTGATAGGTTAAATATCCAGTGTTGATGGTTATACAGCGACTCTAATATAATAATCATGGACGTCAGCGCGCAGAAATCCAAAGAAACTTTGCAACCCTTTTTTCAAGACCTAGAGGCCACCTTAGAAAGTCTAATCGAAAACGTCAAAAAGCGTTGAAACAAAGGGCTTAGTTTGTTATCTTGCCGATCCTAATACAGACGCGTAGCTCAGTTGGTTAGAGCACCACCTTGACATGGTGGGGGTCGGATCCGTAGCGTCTACCGATTTCTTATTGTGGAATCAATCCCTTATCATCTTCTGTAAGTTTTGAATCACTTGGTTTGATGGTTGAAGGTGGATTATAAGGTGGAAATCCAATGATGGATAGCACCCTCGAAGCGATCAGGCTACATCGACTAAACACCAAGCCAACGGAATAGCTTACTTACACAAAACATGAATCATAAGGGGTAACGAGCAGTAAGCTCATGGTCAGGCTTGCATTTTCAATCAGGCAGTTAGATACTCATTGCGGACATATAATAAACAGTGATACTAATGGAAGAACTCGAGCTAGCAGCTGAGATAGCAGGCTTACTTGGACAACAGGCTCAGTGCGTCCTAGCTACGACGGATGAAACAGGCCCATGTCAGCATGTAATGGCATATGCATACAGCGAAGACCTTTTCACAATTTACCTTGCAACTTACATGGATACCCGCAAGTTTCGTAACATGCTATCAAATCCTAAAGTTAGTATGATGTGGGACAACCGCAAAGGCGGCATCCAGGATCATGTCGATGGATATTCACTTGCAGTGACGGGAATAGCTGAGTTGCTTGAGGGACGAGCACAAGATAAACCTCGTGCTGCGATCCTTTACAGGAATTCAGCACTGGATAAATTACTATCTCAAGCAAATTGTCGATTATTTTCTGTAGTTCTGGAAGAATATACCCTGACTAGGGGCTACGATCACGTCTTTAGGTTTGGTCGCGGTTCTCGAACAGATAGCTAATTAAAGACACGTCAAGAGGTCAATTACAGGCACAGACCACGGTTTCCCAACGGCCGTTAAGGGCAAGGAGCTGCCTGTCGTTAATTTGCAAAAACTTTGGCTGCTCGTATTGTTCCAATAATATAGATTCGCCATAGGGGTGGCACTGCAAATCGCTGGCGACTTCAAATTGCTGATACCCAGCACAGAGAAATTTATACACAGCCACTTCAACATTTGAGGCAATAACCCACTTAGAGCTATTTAGCTCTGTACTAGGTTGGTGGAATTGCAATACACAAGCGGGGCTTACCGTAAACAATTAGATGACTACGCGATGCGGAGCTCGATG
>CAWUWF010000074.1:0-4511 GCA_963925935.1 uncultured Arenicella sp.
GCGCCTCGATCGAGTATTGGTTCAGTTCTGTACAGACTACTCCCGAAGTACTATTCAAAGCTGGATTAAACAAGGCTTGGTGGTGGTTGACGATGAACTACACAAGCAAAAAGATAAAGTTTATGGAGGAGAATTAATCGAAGTTACAGTGCCTGAAATTAGCCACGGCGAATGGGAAGCTCAAGATATTGAATTCGAAATCGTACATGAAGATGACGACATGATGGTGATCAATAAGCCAGCAGGGCTTGTGGTACATCCTGGTGCGGGAAATCCAGATCGTACATTACTCAATGGTCTGCTTATGCATCTGCCGAATAGTCGCAGTCTGGCTAGGGTGGGTATCGTGCATCGCCTTGACAAAGAAACATCAGGCTTGATGGTGATTGCCAAGACTGAACCGGCCAGACTGGGTTTGATTGCGCAACTGGTGGATCACAGTTTGCACCGCGAATATCTGGCGCTGGTTAACGGTCGGGTTATTTCAGGGAATACTGTAGACGAGCCGATTGGCCGAGATAAGGGTGATCGACGCAAAATGGCCATCAATATGATGGGGCGTGTAGCCGTGACTCACTATCGCGTAGATCAACGCTATCGAAATCACACTTTGTTGAGAGTTCAACTAGAAACTGGGCGTACCCATCAAATTAGGGTGCATATGACGCATATCGGTTTTCCTTTAGTCGGTGACCCGGTTTACGGGCGACGCTTGGCTATTGCCGGAGATTGCGACCCCGTGTTAGAAAAGCAATTACGCCAGTTTAAACGCCAGGCCTTGCATGCCACTCGAATTGAGTACATTCACCCTGGCAGTGGTGAGCATCAATCATGGGAGCGTCCTCTGCCTGATGATATGCAAGCGCTAGTTGATGCTTGTGAAGTGGATAACCATTAGGTTTATGTCGACAAGGTGAAGTCTCAAATGCACCGAGAAAGCTCAGCTGAGTTTTTGTCAGCATGAGCTTAAATATCATTAAAGCTGATTGGCCAGCACCCAGCAATGTGGTTGCGTTTACCACTACTCGGCAAGGTGGCTTTAGTCAGGCACCTTTCGATTCATTTAATATCGCCCAGCATGTTGATGACCTCGCATCGGTAGTAGCACGCAATCGCCAGTTGTTAGTTTCACAATTTAATTTGCCGTCAGAGCCTGTCTGGTTGGATCAGGTGCATAGTACGAAAGTACTAGAAATTAGTCCGAGCTTAGCTGCGTTGCAGCCTGCTGATGGCTTAATTACCACATCGCCTAAGGTGGTTTGTGCTGTAATGACGGCCGATTGCATGCCCTTATTTTTATCTGATCAAGCAGGCACTAAGGTGGCTGTCGTGCATGCCGGTTGGCGTGGCATGGCGGATGGAATCATTGAACAGGCCGTGGGACTTTTTAATCAACCGCCCGAGCAAATATTAGCTTGGGCCGGTCCGACCATCGGCCCTAAGTATTTTGAAATTGGTCCCGAGGTAAAAGAACAGTTAATGGGTCCAAAAGAGGCCTACACCGCGTCTTCGAACAAAGGTAAATTGCTTGCCGACCTATATCTGCTCGCGGGTCAAAGGTTAGCTGTGCTAGGAGTGCTTAACTATACCCATGCGGCCTATTGCAGTTATGCAGACCAGCAGCTTTTCTACTCATATCGTCGTTCAAAAGTGACCGGGCGAATGGCATCAATAATTTATTTAGCCTAATTTATTTAACGTAAGCTAATTTGGCGTTTTATCTTCTCAAACGCTGGCTTTGGCTTGAGCTGCGCGACAAGCTGCAGCAGTGAACACTACGTCAGTTGAGCTATTTAGAGCTGTTTCAGCTGAATCCTGAATTACCCCAACGATAAAACCTACCGCCACGACTTGCATAGCCACGTCGTTTGAAATACCGAACAAGCCACAGGCCAATGGAATAAGCAATAACGAGCCTCCGGCCACACCAGAAGCACCACACGCTGATACAGCAGCAATCACCGATAGCAATAAGGCGGTCGGTAGGTCTACGCTAACCCCCAAGGTATGCACTGCAGCCAGGGTCATCACTGAGATGGTGATGGCTGCTCCGCCCATATTGATGGTTGCTCCGAGTGGAATAGATACTGAGTAGGTGTCTTCATCCAAATCCAGTTTTTCACATAACTGTAGGTTAACTGGAATGTTGGCAGCCGAGCTGCGAGTGAAAAACGCGGTAACACCACTTTCGCGCAAGCATCTAAGTACCAAAGGGTAAGGGTTTTTCTTGGTCATGAAAAACACTAATAGCGGATTAACAATCAGCGCAATAATCAACATGGACGAAAGCAATAGGATAATTAATTTACTATAGCCCAGCAGAGCACTGAGTCCAGTTTCTGCGACCGTTGCGGCAACTAAACCAAAAATGCCTATAGGCGCTAATTGAATAACAAATCGGACAATTCCGGTAATTGCTTCGGATAGATCATGCATGGATTGTTTGGTCGCATCCGCCGCGCCGCGTAATAACCAACCAAGACCAATCGCCCAGGCTAGAATGCCAATGTAGTTGCCTTCTAATAGTGCGGCGACAGGGTTTTGAACAATTTTGAACAATAGGGTGCTCAATACTTCAGCAATGCCTTCTGGAGGCACTACGCTGGCGCTATTGGCCACTAACACAAGCTCTACGGGAAACATGAAGCTCAGGGTGACTGCCGTCACAGCCGCCGCTAGAGTACCGACAACATAGAGTGCCAAAATAGGGCGTATGTGCGAGTGTTCGCCAGGCTTTTGGATGGCGATTGATGCAAGTACCAAGAAAAACACCAAAATAGGTGCAACCGCTTTCAGTGCGCCTACAAACAGGCCGCCCAGAAAAGCAACCGACTGCGCGCTTGATGGTGAAACGGTGGCTAATACGGCGCCCAGCACGATGCCGGCGGCAATCTTACTAACCAAACTAAACTGATTGAGACTTTGAATAAGTTTGATGATTACGTTCACAAATGCTCCCCTATTTACTGATGGTTTATTTATATTTTTTACTACTCTAATTACTAGCGGCCGTTAGTAGGGAGGCTATGATAGTTCTTTTTTCCACAACACATCACCTTCGCCCGACTGTTTGTTAATGATGCGGGCAGTGACAAATAATAGATCTGATAAGCGGTTTAAGTAGTGCCGAGTGGTATCGCTGACCGGGTCCATTTGGTGCAAGCTAACTAGGTCACGTTCGGCTCTACGTGCTGTTGCTCGAGCGATATGGCAAATTGCTGCTGCTTCGCTACCGCCTGGTAAAATAAAGTCTTTTAGTGGGCTGAGTGACTCATTGAAATGGTCTATTTTGTTTTCTAGTTCACTTATTTTTTCAGCCACAATGAATGAATGGCCGGGCATGCTGATCTCACCACCAATATTGAATAGGTCGTGTTGGATACCAATATAAAATTCAACCAGTTGTGGGTCGTCAAGTTTGCAGATCATTAATCCGATAACGCTATTCAGCTCATCAACCGAACCCATCGCATTCATCCGTTGATGATTCTTTGGAATACGCTCGCCACCGGATAAGCCAGAAGTGCCATCGTCGCCAGTGCGTGTATAAAGTTTGCTGAGTCGGTTGCCCATAGGGTCTCCTGTGCTGTGAAATAGCCGTTTGTATTAGTATCCGTATGGTTCAGGATTATGGATCGGCAGAGAAAATGAGAATATTACACCATCTGAGCTTGAAAGGTTGCGAGCGATCACATCACCACCATGAAAACTAGCAATCAGTTTCACCACATATAGGCCCATGCCTAGGCGTGATTTTTGGGCATCTTTACGGCCCAGCGATACCAAAGGTTCAAATATTCGTTCAGACATGCCTTCGGGTAAGCGCGACCCTTGGTTGATCACGTCGATCTGAACAAAGCGATCTATGCGTTGTACTTTAAATACAATGGCCGTGTCGGGAGCCGCAAAATCGATCGCATTATCGACCAGCTTATCTAAAACCTGGGCGATGTAATCCGGCGCTGCTTCAACTTGCAGCGGGCGCGAATGAATCACTACATCAAATTTTTGTTCAGGATTACTGATTGAATAGCCGTCAACATAATTTTCAATGAGTTCGACTACATCAAAAACTTCGCGAGTTTCAGATTGCATCGCCTGCTCAAGGTTCGCTGCTTCAGTTAGGTTGCGAAGAATCGCTCCAATACGATTAACACCGTTGGTAGCGCGCTCTAAATACTTACTTTGTGCAACCCCAGGGTTTTCTAGCGCTAAATTATGCAGCGAAGAATTAACCACGTTTAATGGGTTGCTTACCTCGTGTGCAAGGGTGTCAGGCAGGCCTCTTAAGTACTTGGTGTATTGGGATAGTCGGCCAAGCATGTTGCTAACACTGCGGGATAAGTCTCCAATTTCGTCGCCGGACTTTGCTTCGGCAGAAAGCTTCTGGTTGATAATACGGCCATCTCGATCAATTGCATTATCGGTTGCATTACGCAGACGCCGAATACGAACCGTTAGTCGTGATGCAAATAGCAGTAGCGCGGCGACCACCGTCAGCAATACCAAAA
>CAWUWF010000075.1:0-5472 GCA_963925935.1 uncultured Arenicella sp.
GTCTGTTGGGCCGGAGTATCACCAGGGCATCCTCAAGCAATATCAAATATATGACGATCCGGAACTACAGAAATATGTAAATGATATTGGCCAACGACTTGCAGCTAAAAGTCATCGACCAAATCTCAAATTCACTTTTACCTTGTTAGATAGCCCCCAAGTTAATGCCTTTGCATTGCCCGGTGGTTATGTTTATGTCACGCGCGGAATCATGGCTTACATGAATGCTGAATCACATTTAGCGGGTGTTATTGGTCATGAAATAGGCCATGTCACCGCCCGTCATGGTGCTCAGCGTGCGGCACAGCAACAGGTGGCAGGTGTAGCGTCTGCTGTGGTTGCTATTGGTACTGGCAGCAGTGACCTGGTCCAGCTGTCGCAGGTTTTTGGTGGTGCTCTGTTGAGTGGGTATGGGCGAACCCAAGAATTGCAATCTGATCGTTTGGGAGCCGAGTACATCGCCAGAAATAATTACGATCCGCAAGACATGATTGGAGTGATTGGCATTTTAAAAAACCAGGAGTTATTTTCTACGGAAAAAGCTCGTCAAGAAGGTAAGCCCGCGCAGGCTTATCATGGTGTCTACTCTACTCACCCTCGCAATGATCAGCGCCTTCAAGAAGTGATCGCCGCCGCCGCTAAATTTAGAGATGTCGGTCAATCGGCCCCAGACAATGGCAGATTTTTGAAGCTTACCAATGGCATGGCCTTTGGTGACAGTGAGGCTCAAGGAATTACTCAAGAGAATAAGTTTTATCATAAAGATTTAGATTTATTTGTCGAGTTCCCAAAGGGTTGGACTCTAGTGAATCAAGCCACAGAGTTAGTCGCAATCACACCAGATAAAGGTCAGGCGATTCGTATGCGCATGGGGGCATCGACTAAGGGTGAAAACGCTGATAATTTTTTACGATCCAATTTCATGAGCTTTCGAGACGGTCAGAAAATACCGACGTCAGAAGATCAAGCCTATGCTGGCGTGGCGACTTTAGGTGACGAGAAAACCGGCCAGAGTCAAAATGTAAGGGTGAGCGCCATTTATCGTGGCGATCAAGCATTTGTGGTACTAGGGCAGGGCCAGCAAACTTTGCCGGATCAAGATTTTTTTAATGTGATTAAAAGTGTTCGTCGACTAAAGCCTGCCGAACGACAACTTGCCACTGGCCAACGTATTAAATTGATCATCGCCAAGCGAGGTGATTCTTTTGAGAAGTACGCACGCGAATCTAGAATTAGCAAGTATGCCGAAGCTCAACTTCGCCTCATTAATGACATGTACCCCACTGGTGAACCTCTACCAGGTCAAAAAATTAAATTAGTCAAATAATATGCCAAGAAATATCTCCCGACGTGACCTTTTAACCAAGGTCGGCCCCGCTGTTGCCGCTACTGTGGCAGCATCAAAACTAGTCGCAGCCGGTGGCCCAGTCGCCTTTCAACATGGCGTGGCGAGTGGTGACCCAACTCAAACCCAGTTGATTATTTGGTCACGCATCACCACCAACCAACAATCAATTCCTGTTGTGTGGGAGCTTTCTAAAGATGACAGTTTTACTAGCCTTGTTCGCAGCGGTGTCGTTACCACGTCAGCGGACACCGACTACACAATTAAAGTCGATGCCGACCAACTACAAGCGGATACATTCTATTACTACCGCTTCTCAGCAAATGACATTGTTTCAAACACCGGGCGCGCGCGAACGCTACCTGTGGGGCAAGTCGATTCTTTTAAGTTAGGTATTTGCTCATGCTCAAATTATCCAGCAGGTTACTTTAATGGTTATGCAGCGATGGCTGATCGTGAAGATCTCGATTTAGTCGTACACCTAGGTGATTATATTTACGAATACGACGCGCTCGGTTATGCGTCGCAGGGCGCGGAAGCACTGGGTAGAGTGTCTGAGCCTCTGCATGAAGCAACAAGTCTAGCCGACTTTCGTCGTCGTCATGGGCAGTATAAAACAGATAAAAGCTTGCAACGCTTGCATGCCAAGCTGCCCTTCATTTTAAGTTGGGATGATCATGAGTTTGCCAACGATAGCTGGCATAGCGGGGCAGAAAATGCCAACGAGGGTGAAGGTATCTGGGCGGATCGTAAGGCGGCTGCCGTGCAAGCTTATTACGAATGGATGCCTATTCGTGAGCCAGCCAACAAAGGCCTTATAGAGCAATGGCGAAGCTTTGAAATAGGCGATCTTGCTTCATTGATCATGCTCGAGACACGCATCAGCGCGCGTGATGAGCAAGTAGATGTGCAGGCTGATATGCGCTATGTAAGGGCTAAGTTCGACCTTAGCGACTCAGCTAAGCCCAGATTACTTGATGCAAGTGATGAGGCACAGGGTGAAACTGTGGTGGAAGTGAACTTACCGCATAAAGTTAACGGGTCAGAGCTGGAGGCGGTCACCGATTACCAGCGCATTAAAATACTACAGGCGGATGAACCGTTACCTAAGGGGTATATTTATTTACCCGACATGCAAGCATTTCGAGCTGAGGTGCTGGACGATCCGAAGCGCCAATTACTCGGTGCAGCGCAAAGAAATTTTGTAGCCAAAAGCCTAAGCGATTCCAAACGCAGCGCCAAGAAGTGGCAGGTCGTCGGCAATCAAACATTGGTCGCAAAAGTTGATTTGCCGAACTTGGCAGACAAACTTAGTGAAACCGAGAAGGAACAATTAAGCTCGTGGATGAAGCCGGCTTTAGGGCTGTCTAAGTTGGGTCTGCCATTTGGCACCGACTCGTGGAACGGTTATGGTGCCGAGCGTGAAAATTTCTTGAACGCAGCCGCAAAAGCAGAGGCTAACCTCATTGTTCTCACCGGTGATACACATGCCAGTTGGGCTTTCGAATTACAATCTGAAACCAATGATGACTGGCAGGGGATAGAATTAGGCGCTACGTCTATTTCATCGCCAGGGCTGTCCAAGGCACTTGGAGTACCAGCACCACGACTCAGTGAACTGTTGTTAGAGACTAATGATAATTTAAAGTACAGCGAAACTGCGCATCATGGATTTTTAAGTTTAGAACTTACACCAGATAAGGCGGTAGCAGAATTTCATCGTATATCCGGCGTATCGGAGAAACAATTTACCAGCGCCGGAAGCGATAAATTTCTTATTCAAGATCACCCGAAGATTAGCGGCATTGAAATAAAGCCTGCTTAGCCTTGGACTAACCACAGTTAGTTCATTCTAAGCAGGGCTAAGTGGTAGTTCTGCCATAATACCGATCAAGTTTTTATCCGGGTCACGAATAAATCCCATCCATAATTCATGGTCAGGCATGGTCGCTACTAGTTTGGCTTCTTGAATAAACGTCACTCCTTTTTGTTCTAACTCTTCCTGAGTGTCTCTAACATCGACAACCTTATAGTAGATAGTCGACGTGTGATGGTCTTTCGGGTCGCCCTGTAAAACAGTCAACATCAAACGAATGCCACCGCAGTCAATAAAAGCGAGGCCTGGTGGTACTTCGAACAAAAGCTCTAAGCCTAAAATATCACGATAAAATGCTACCGCTTTGTCGATATCCGAAACAGCAATGGCAATTTGGCCAATCTGTTGGATGTTAGAACTATTATTTTTCATTTGCATATAAATAGGCTGGTAGGGCGTAGCTCAATCCAATTGTTAGATTGAGAAGGATAAATAGTGCTGGTTTTGGTCCGTTTACATCACGCCGCCGCTGAAATATAAACAAGCAAAAGATAAAGGAAGAAATTAACAGATCCGGAGAAAAATCGCCAGTAACACCATTCACAAATAGACTGGATATAAAACGCGGAAGGTCGATGCCATTAGCCTGAAAGAATGGAATAAAGAAAAGGGACTATCGCCCCGATAATCGATAAAACCAAATAGATTTTTTTAGTCTTAATGTCTCTTTCAAAGTATTGGCAAAAAGCATACTAACTATTTTTTGCTTGCCATGCAGAAGTAATCTCATTCCACGTTTTCGCCAATACCTTAAGCCCGTTTGAGGCCATTATTTTAGTAAGTTATGCGGTTTGAGGTGGTTAGATACTTATTGATTTAGGATAATGTGGGGGTTATGCTGCCTAGATTCCGCCGTAACTTACGGGTCAGTTCTTGGCAGAGAATACTTTCCGACAAAGATGGTTATCTTTCGCTGGCTTACATCAACTAGTCTCAATAAATGGTGAGAATATGTCTGGAAATAAAGATCCTATTATCAACGAGCAACTTAATTTTAATATTATTAGCCGGGTTGCCGTGGGCGACATGTTAAGGCGCAGATCACGCAGCGATGGCCAAACCGACGCTGTGGTGGAATACGTAGCGGGGCAGCGACGGGCCACAAGTTACCAAACGCTTAATAGCAATGCCAACAAGATCGCCCATGGACTGCGGGCTAATGGTTTATCCCAAGGCGACCGAGTCGCTTTGGTGGCAAGCAACAGCTGCGACTTTTTGGCCGTTATGTTTGCTTGTTTTAAAACCGGCATTGTGGTGGTGCCGATAAATTATCTACAGAATCCTGACGACGTTCGTTTTAACTTCGAACACGGTGAAGTGCGTGCCGTTATTTACGACGCCGAACTGGAAGAGCTTTGCTGCCAATGCGCGCAAGACCTGCCGCGAATTGGCTTTAAATTATCCTTGGGTGAAGAATCGAAGTATTGCGACACCACTTTGGGAGATATTTTAGCCAAGCATAGCGATGAAGAAATATTCGACATCATGATCGATGATCGAGACGTGGCTCTGATTTTATACACCAGTGGTACCACATCTCGCCCGAAAGGCGTTGAAACTTCACATCTAGCGTTAATACTTGCGAGTCTTAATAATCCTCTCAGTCTTGGCTATAGCAAAGGCGGGGCACACCTTAATGTACTTCCAGTATTTCATACCACCGCAATAAATAACGCCCTGAGCACATTGCAGATATCTGGAACATTCGTCATTCACAAAGGGTTTAATCCGGCCGAGGTGGTTGCCTGCCTGGAGCAAGAGAGAATTCAAAATACTGTGTTGTTACCCATGATGTGGTCTGCGCTATTGTCGGTTCCCGGTGTTGGCAAGCGAGATTATAGTGCGCTGTCTGCGGCAATTTACGGCATGGCGCCGATGAATTCAAAGACATTGACTGAACTAAGAAAGGTCTTTGCATGCGATTTTCATCTTGGCAGCGGGCAAACAGAATTTACACCTGCACCCTGTATTTTTTACGATCATTCGCCGACTGAATTTGGCGAAGGTAATTATTGGGGCGTGCCTACCATTATGAGTGAGCAAGCGGTTGTGGATGACAACGGACAAGAATGTGCGACGGGCGTGGTAGGCGAAATATGCTGGCGTGGGCCACAGTCGATGAATGGTTACTTAAAAAACCCAGAGGCCACGGCCGAAGTTCGTACTCATGGTTGGCACCATAGTGGTGACTTGGGTTTTATCGATGCTAAAGGCCAGTTAATGTTTGTTGATCGAAAGAAAGACATGATTA
>CAWUWF010000076.1:0-11834 GCA_963925935.1 uncultured Arenicella sp.
TAGAATAGTCGGCTTTCTTTCGGTGGGATGGACGTGAGCCTATGTTCAATAGTCCTATTTCATTGGACGGCGTTGTTTCGTAAAAATATTGCATGGTTGCTACGTTGTCGTCGGTGAGTTCCCTAAACGCCTGTTCACCGGTGACCACGAGTTTATCCATCATCGCTCGATGTTCACTAAGGTCGGCATTTTCACGCGTTGGGTCACTGGCTTTCATCAGCCCAGTAATGCCAACCGTGAGTTCGTAGCGGGCGGTTTCTTTGAAATTATATTTGAAAGAGAGCACTTCGCCCTGTTCGGTGAACTTAATGCCACCTTTGACGGTACCCTGAGGTTGGCTGAGTATTGACTCATGTGTTGGCCCGCCGCCGCGCCCGATGGTGCCGCCTCTGCCATGAAACAGCAGGCAATGAAGGCCATATTTATCGGTTACTGAAACAATGCGCTGCTGTGCTTTGTAAAGGTTCCAGCTAGATGCCAAAATACCGCCGTCTTTACAAGAGTCGGAGTAGCCCAACATAATCTCCTGTGTGTCGTCGGTGAAATGAAGTAACTGACGATAAACCGGGTTAGAGAAAAGGCTCTCTAGGGTTGGTTCTGCATGTTCCAGATCGACTACGGTTTCGAATAACGGGGCAATGTGAATTTCACTATTGATACTGCCATCGCTATTGTGGGTAATTAGCCCCGACAACTTTGCCAGCAGCGCTACTTCTAACAAGTGGCTGGCTTGGTGTGTCATTGAAATAATGTAGCTGCCAAAACAGCCCGGCGAAATCTCTCGACGCATTTCACTTATCAATTCAAAAACCGAGACTATGTCAGCACTTTGAATGGTGATCTGACGGCGATCATAATTCAGTACCTGTTTATCTAATAAGCGTTCGGTTAACCAGCTTTGACGCTGTTCCTCATTCATGCCCAAATAGTCAATAGGGCTAGCAATGGTGCTGGCGATTTCATGCACTGCCTGACTGTGCAATGTTGATTCTTGGCGTATATCCATCTTCGAAAGATAGAATCCGCAGCTATCAAGTAATCGTAAAAGGTCTTGCAGGCTACCCCTGGTTAGATTCGATTCTTTATGCTGAATGAGTGAATCGGCGACCACTGTTAATTCGTTTCTAAACTGCTGCTCGTTAGTAAATGCAAGAGGTTCTAAGGCGGGCGATCCATCACCAAGATGCTTTTCTGCGTGCACAATGGTGGCTTCTAAGCGGAGCTTGGTGAAGCTTAACTTTCGACGATACGGCTCATTCTGGTGTTGACTGCCTAAGTGTGTTTCCAGTAGTGCTTGATCACGTTGCATCGATGCTTCGAATGCCTCAGAAACGGTGATTTGATCTGCGCTGTGAGTGAGTGTTTTACTTAAGGTATCGACCCTGCGAACGTATTCTTGCAACACCTCTATTTGTTGCATGCGTAGTGCATTGCGGGTAATTTCAGGGGTGACGAAAGGGTTGCCATCTCTGTCCCCGCCTACCCAGGTACCAAAACGCATTATGTTGGGTATGGCCAAAGCTTGGCCACGCGCCTCAGGGTAAATCTGCTTAATGGCTTTTTCAAGATCTCTATAAATTTCCGGTAAACAGGCAAAAATACTCTCTCGAAAGTAGTACAAGGAGTTTTCTATTTCGTCGTAAACCGTCGGCTTTTTGGGCCGAACCGCCTCGGTTTTCCAAAAAATCTGAATCATCGCTTTGAGGCGATGTCGGTGTTCCATTAATTGATCTTGACTAACACCCGGCGCGTTTAAACCTTGATATTGCTTGTGAATTCGTTGTAAAGCCTCAAGCACAATCGGGCGTTTAGCCTCGGTAGGATGAGCCGTGAAAGTAGGGTAATAGTTGAGCCCACTTATCAGGGCCAAGACCTCTTGCAAAGATTTTCCTTGTTGACTAAATCCGTCAATGGTGTCGAGAAAGGAGTTGCGCCAGAATTTTCCAGAATCCTCGATGTCCTTACGCGATTGCTGATTTTTCTGTTCTTCACTGATATTAGCCAGATGAAAGAAAGTACTGAATGCATGGATTACCCGGTCTAGGGTTTCTACATCCAGTGCTGCAATTGTCTCAAGCAAACTAGCTTGCTTGGCGGGGTCTGGTTGATTGCGTTGTTGAATCGAGCCCTGGCGCAGAAGTTCCACGCAGGCGAATATCGTCTGACCCTCTTGTTCAAGGATGACTTCCCCTAAAAGGTCAGGCAGAATTTTGTCATATTCATTCATTAGCGTCGGGTTTGCTGCAGAAGTGCTCGGTGATTGAGTCGTCATGTTGTAAATTCAGGTCTTTATTACGATGGGGGTTATACTCTCAAACTCGGGTAATGCTTTGGGTCAGGTAGCGAGGGTGCAAAGATCAGAGAAATCAGCGGTTCGCGCAGTATTATCATATTGCCCCATAGCCACTCCATACTAAAGCATGTAAAGGTGAGGCATGAGCGCTGAAGCATGAAAAGCGAGCAAGCGGTTGGGTTGAAAGATGTTTTCGCCCGCAGCCGATTTCTAAGCCATAATTCGAATTTAATTATACATCAGGCCAGTTTCTTTAATTCCGACTATTCGGTGAAATGGCAGCATAAAATACAACTTAGTGGTAATCCTACGTGCCAGACAAACCCAAACATTACGATGTAATAATATTAGGTGCCGGTGCCGCCGGTTTAATGTGCGCACTGGTCGCAGGCCAACGAGGCAAAAAAGTATTAGTGCTGGAAGTCTCTAATAAAGTAGGAAAAAAAATTCTTATGTCGGGCGGTGGGCGCTGTAATTTCACCAATCTTGATGTACGTGCCGAACATTTTATATGCAACAATCCACATTTCGTAAAATCCGCATTAGCGCAATTCACGCAGTGGGATTTTATCGCAATGGTAGGCAAGCACGGCATTGCTTATCACGAGAAAGATCATGGTCAATTGTTTTGCGATAACAGTGCCAAAGACATCCTGAAAATGTTGCTTAGTGAGTGTGATCTAGCAGGGGTTGAAATACAGTTAAATTGCACAAGTTCTTGCGCAGTCAATGACTCCGGCTATTTAATTGAAACCAGTGTCGGGCGTTTTCAGTCACCAAATTTGGTGGTGGCGACAGGTGGTTTATCGATACCGTCCTTAGGCGGTGCGACGGCTTATGGGTATGCCTTAGCCGAGCAATTTGGTCTGACCGTCAATCCTACGCAAGCTTGCTTGGTGCCGTTCACCCTAACCGGTGATTGGCACCAATTTGCGCAACAGTTATCAGGCGTTGCTATACCCATCGTTGCCAGTGTACCCGGCCAAGGGTTTGCTGAAAATCTATTGTTCACTCACCGTGGCTTAAGCGGCCCCGCGATTCTGCAATTGTCTAACTATTGGCATCTTGGCGAAAACATAGAGATTGATTTACTCCCTAGCAAGGATGTCGCGGTGTTACTGATGCTGCACAAAAAGAAAAAGCCGTCATCCACGGTGAGTGCAGCCTTGTCGGGTTATCTGCCTAAGTCATTAATCAATGCCTTGCAGCCTTTATGGTGGCGTGATGCGGCCCTGCAAGAAATTAAAGATGTCGAGTTGCGAGCGGTGGCGGAGAAGTTTCATCATTGGCAACTTAAACCGTCAGGGACAGAAGGTTATAGAACAGCTGAAGTAACCAGAGGCGGGGTGGATGTATCCCAGATTTCATCCAAAACACTGCAAGTAGAGGCTATTAAAGGGCTATACTTTATAGGCGAAGTTGTTGATGTTACTGGTCATTTGGGCGGTTTTAATTTTCAATGGGCTTGGTCGTCTGGGGTTGCGGCGGGCAATGACGTGTAACACTTAATAGATTATCACCGAACTGGAAAA
This sequence comes from uncultured Arenicella sp., assembly GCA_963925935.1. Taxonomy (GTDB): domain Bacteria; phylum Pseudomonadota; class Gammaproteobacteria; order Arenicellales; family Arenicellaceae; genus Arenicella. The sequence goes on from CAWUWF010000076.1 coordinate 3,826, forward strand.
TACGTAATGAACGCACAATTTTATAAGGCCCAAGTTGAGCAAGTACTGCAGATGCTACGCAAGCAGGTGGGTGATCAGTCATCAGAGGCTTCATCAATGCCGGTCTCAGAAATATTGGATCGAGAGCGCCTCGCCCAAGAGCAAGCGATGTTTAGACGGTTGCCGTTGATTGTTGGGCATAGCAGCGAAATTGCAGGTAATGGAGACTATATTGTCCGTGAAATAGACGCTAAGTCTTGGTTGATCGTGCGCGGCAAAGATGGCCAAGCCCGCGCTTTTTATAACTATTGTCAGCATCGCGGTACTAAGTTGGTGCACGATACACAGGGTGAGTGTCAGCACCGTTTTGTTTGTCCCTACCATGCGTGGACCTATAGCAATCAAGGCGACTTAGTCGGGGTGCCGCGCGCGGATTTGTTTGCTGGTCTGGATAAAAAAGACAAGCCGTTGAAACAAGCGGGGCTGCAAGAAGCTTACGGCTTTTTGTGGCTGTGCCAAGACCCGCAACAGCAAACCGATATTAACGATTATATGGGGGAGCTTGACCCGGAAATGAGCGCTCTTGGGCTACAGGATTACCATGTATTTTTTGATAAAACTCGAGAATTAAAGGCAAACTGGAAGTTACCAATTTTTGCTTTTTTAGAGTCCTACCACTTGGCCGTTCTGCATAAAGATTCGATTGGCGATTTTTTCCATGAAAACATAGCCCATAGTGAAATACTCGACCCGCACATCCGTTCGTTTGTTCCCCGTAAGAATGCCGAACAATTGGCCGAGTTGGATTTATCTGAGGTTAACCTTAGCGAGTACATTACGCCGACCAATATTATATTTCCAAACGTGTGTATGATTTCACACCCAACTAGTATGACTGTGATTTCAATGTTTCCAGGCGAGACCCCGGGTACCTGTACTTGGCGTCACATGCTGTTAACCCCTAAAAAACCAGAAACCGACGCTGAACTTGCGCACTACAATAAAACGGTTGCGGTACTTGATGGGATAACCTACGAAAAGGAAGATTTTTGGGTCTCTGAACAATCTCAAGAAGGTATGAATGCCGGCGCTCTAGACGATTTAGTGATCGGTAAAAATGAACACTTACTAACGGTTTTTAATCAGTTTGTGAAAAACAACCTATAAATCTGGGTTTATCCGTTTGTCTCTCTTTCCCTAGCAGCACATAAACCGCGCCAGTACCGCCATCATTTGCCGGAGCAGAGCATACCGCTGCCACATATTGGTTCTTGCTTAGCCAGCCCAGCAGCCTATTTTTCAGCACAGGGGTTCTGCCAGCCGAGTTTCGGCCCTTACCGTGCACAATGCGAATCGCCCGTACATTATCTTGCGCGCACTCATTTATAAACTCGTGCGTCTGGCGCTTTGCTTCACCCGCGACTAGCCCGTGCAGGTCAAGGTCTTCCTGTATTGCAAAATCACCTCGGCGTAGTTTTTTGAGCAGTCGACTGGATAGCCCTGTCCGTAAAAATTTGAGCTCGTCGCCACTCTCGAAACTGGTGGTCTCATCAGATGCTTCTAACAACTCCTCCATTACCCGATGATTGTCTAGCAGGCGCTGACGCGGAATAGGCTCCAGTGGCTTTCGATAAGGTGGCACCTTATCTTGTTTTAATTTGTTAACTTTGGATAAGCCGCCGCTTAGCAGCTTATCCATGTTGTTGTCACCCGCAGTCATGGCAAATGGTCCAAAATATTTTTAATCGGCCGTCAGCGTTAACTTTTTAAGAAGCGGTCTGCGTCTAGCGCGGCCATACAGCCAGATCCGGCGGAGGTAATCGCTTGTCGGTACACGTGATCCATTACATCGCCAGAAGCAAACACGCCTGGCACGCTGGTAGCGGTGGCATCGCCAGCGGTGCCGCCTTTGACCGTGATATAGCCACCGGCCATGTCCAGTTGACCTTTGAAAATATCGGTATTGGGACTATGTCCAATTGCAATAAATACGCCATCCACGGCAACTTCTTTATGGCTTTCATCTTTAGTGCTTTTAATGCGTACGCCGGTCACCCCCATATTGTCACCTAAGACTTCGTCTAGAGTGTGGTTCCATTCGACCGTGACGTTGCCGTTTTCAACTTTTTCCATTATGTGATCGACTAAAATTGCTTCTGCTCGAAACTCGTCTCGGCGATGAATCACCGTTACCTGCGAGGCAATATTGGATAAGTATAGTGCTTCTTCAACGGCGGTATTACCGCCACCGACTACCACCACGGGTTTGTTCTTGTAGAAAAAGCCATCGCAGGTTGCACAAGCTGAAACGCCTTTGCCTGCGAACGCGGTTTCGGATTCAAGCCCAAGATACATAGCCGAAGCGCCAGTCGCAATGATTAGCGCGTCGCAGGTGTAAGTGCCAGCATCGCCGGTTAAGGTAAATGGGCGTTGGCTCAATTCCACGGTATGAATATGGTCAGATACAATCTCTGTTTCAAAACGCTCAGCATGTTTCAACATACGATCCATTAAGACATTACCATCTACGCCCTCATTGTCACCAGGCCAATTGTCCACCTCAGTGGTGGTGGTTAATTGACCGCCTTGTTGTATGCCAGCGATTAACACTGGGTTCAGGTTGGCTCGTGCAGCATAGACTGCGGCGCTATAGCCTGCGGGGCCAGAGCCTAAAATGAGAACTTTGCTGTGTTTTGCGTCGGACATGGACGAATTTCTCCAGAAGTTGAGATTTGTAAGTTTTTATTTGATGCCGAATTTTAAGTAATTTAAAGCGGGATTAATAGCCATGAATGTAAGGCAAATAACTAAAATTAGTGAACAATGTCGATTACCGACAAGAAAATACCCAAACAGCCCGTTATGGGTGGGTGTTATTGGTGGGTTTTCGCGCTAGAATAATGGGCTAACGAAAGCAGGGTAGGCGATTATTTAACTATGCCACAGGCAAAAAGAAAACAAGTAAAGCAACAACAGAGAGTTCTCTCGCCACGAGTGAGAGAACTGAGCTCCGAAATAGTGGTGTTCTTTAGCGTTTTCGTAGCGCTATACGCCCTGTTATCACTACTTACTTATGATCAGAATGATCCGGGCTGGTCACATAGTGGTGGCTTAGGTCAGGGAGTATCAAATCTGGGAGGGCGCTTCGGAGCGAATTTCTCAGATATGTTGCTGCATGGTTTTGGGTATATATCTTACCTAGTGCCGATTATGATATTGGCCCTAGGAGTGCGTTTTTATCGCAATCGCCATGATACCAGCGAGCCCTCGTACTTCAATCGAGTGCTAATTGCGGTAGGCTTCTTGATCACCGTCATGGGTGGCTGTGGGCTGGAGAATCTACATTTCAACCACTTTGCCGCCACTAAACCTTTTGTCGCTGGTGGTTTTTTAGGTGATTGGTTGAATGGCTCATTAGTCGGTTTATTCGGGTATATCGGCAGTACACTGCTGATGGTGACTTTGTTCTTAACCGGAGTAACCATTTTTTCCGGTCTGTCTTGGTTTGACTTGATGGATGGCGTCGGCGCTAAAGTTTTTGAAGCAATAGAAGCGATCAAAGATCATCGTGAGCAAAGGCAAGATCGCGAGATTGGTGCAAAGGCTAGGGTGGTTAGGCAAGACGCTGTCACCGAGTTTAAAGAGCGGGTTAAAATTGCTCCGAAGATAAAGCCGAAGGTGGCGCCGGAGTTAGTGATCAAGGAAAGTAGTCGCCGAGAACGAGAGAAGCAATCGAATATGTTTGCGTCAATGCAAAGCGGCAGCGACGCCTTGCCGGCATTATCTTTGTTGGACCCGCCTGAACCACAAGAGGCAGGTTATTCGGATGATGAGTTACAGGCACTGTCCATCTTGCTGGTCAAAAAATTAGCCGACTTTAATGTTCCTATCGAGGTTATCAGTGTTCATCAAGGGCCAGTAATTACAAGGTTTGAGATCGAACCTGCGCCAGGCATAAAGGCCGCTACTATTACTGGATTGTCGCGCGATCTTGCTCGCGCCCTATCAACCATCAGTGTTCGTGTGGTCGAAAATATCCCTGGAAAAACTTACGTTGGTATAGAAATACCAAACGAGTCGCGTGAGATAGTGCGCTTGGTTGAAGGGCTCTCTTCTAGCGAATTCGAAGATATGAACTCGCCTCTAGCCTTAGTGATGGGCAAAGACATTAGTGGTGAGACAGTGATCACCGACTTGGCCAAAATGCCGCATGTGCTGATCGCCGGAACCACTGGGTCTGGTAAATCGGTCTGTATCAATGCCTTAATCCTCAGTATTATTTATAAGGCGACGGCTAAAGAAGTTCGAATGATCATGGTTGACCCCAAGATGTTGGAGTTGTCGGTGTACGAAGGGATACCGCACCTGCTAGCACCGGTGGTTACCGATATGAGCGAGGCGGCCAATGCTCTGCGTTGGTGTATTGTTGAAATGGAGCGGCGCTACAAGTTAATGTCCGAGTTGGGTGTTCGAAATTTGGCTGGTTATAATCGCAAAGTTAAAATTGCTGCAGATTCAGGCCAGCCGATTCTAGACCCGATGGTGCGCGAAGGAGATATTGCCGAGCCTTTACAAGAGCTACCTTGCTTGGTAATCATTATTGACGAACTCGCCGATCTGATGATGTCCGTCGGCAAAAAAGTTGAAGAGTTGATTACCCGTCTGGCTCAAAAAGGGCGAGCTTCGGGTGTACATTTAGTGTTAGCGACACAGCGACCCTCGGTAGATGTTATCACTGGTTTATTGAAAGCTAATATACCGACCAGGGTGGCATTTCAAGTTTCTTCGAAAGTCGACTCGCGAACGATACTAGACCAAATGGGCGCCGAAATGCTGCTCGGTCATGGGGATATGTTGTATCTACCACCGGGCACCAGTTCGCCGGTTCGGGTACATGGTAGTTTTGTCTCAGATAAAGAAGTGCATGCGGTGGTCGCCTCGCTTAAGGGCGAAGAACCGCCAGAGTATGATGAATCCATCTTGAGCGCACCTAAGGAAGTAAACGACGCTTTGCCATCTGCGTTTCGAGATGATTCTGCGAATTCCGACCCAGAAAGTGACCCGCTGTATGACCAAGCAATCGAATTTGTTACGCGCAGTCGACGTGCGTCTATATCTTCGGTGCAACGGCATCTAAGAGTTGGTTATAACCGAGCCGCTCGCATGATCGAAACCATGGAAATGGCCGGTGTCATTACCCCTGCAGAAGATAATGGACGACGTGAGGTGCTTGCACCGCCGCCAATGGAAGATTGATTATGAACGCTTTGTTTGCCCTAATCGTAGTGTTCTTTTCAATCGCCCCCGCGCACGCGTCTGAGGCCTCATTGAAAAAGTTTTTTGCGAATGTTGCAACCATGGAAGCCGCCTTTCAGCAGAAAATTGTTGATGAAACTGGCATGACATTAGAGCGTAGCAGTGGCCGCTTTTATCTGTCACGGCCTGGTAAGTTCCGTTGGAACTACCGCTCGACTGACCCCGACGTTGAGCTAGGCCAGCAAATCATTGCCGATGGTGAGTCCCTCTATATGTACGACCCAGACCTAGAGCAAGTCACTCGGCGGAGTATGCAAGCAGCATTGGCGCAGGTTCCAAGTCTATTGTTGGTGCAAAGTGATGTAAATTTACCCGAGCATTTTATCGTTAATGACATTGGTTTGACCGATGGACTAAGTTGGGTATCGTTAAAGCCTATTGATCCAGATGCGGGTTATCAGCAATTAATGCTGGGCTTTGTTGGCGGTCAATTGAATACTATTTTATTGCTCGACGGCTTAGGCAATGAAACCCGCTTGGTATTGTCAGAGGTCGCAGAAAATTTGACGTTGGACAGTTCCGTATTTGATTTTACAGTGCCTGAGGGTGCTGATCTATTGAGCGAGTAAGAAGATAATATGCTCTATTTATTTCTCGGATTAGCGGGCGGCTTTGGTGTTGTGCTACGTTTCCTTTTGTCGCGGTTGGTTGTTAGTCAAGGGTGGACTGCCTTACCATTCGGCACTTTGCTCGCCAATCTAATTGGCTGCTTTTTGATAGGTTATTTGTCGTGGGTTTTAGTACATCGTTGGCAAGCGTCTGAATATATGCAGCTTGTGGTTATTACCGGTTTTTTAGGTGGCTTTACAACGTTTTCGGCGTTTTCCTTAGAAGCCATAACAATGTTTCAGCAAGGCTCTAGCATGCGTGCCATTGCCTACATTGTTATTAAGGTTAGTGCCTGTATTTTAATGTGTCTACTTGGTTTGTTCTTAGCTAAGCAGAGTTAAGCAGCGCAAATGCCTAGATTGGCAAACTATTTGCATTCAGCATCGCTTTCTAATGCATAATTCGGGTTCAAACAAATAAACACAAAGTAGAACAATGTTAGACCCTCAGTTACTCAGAAGTGATATCGACACTATCGCCCAACAGCTTAAAAAGAAGGGCTTTGAACTTGATGTCAATGCCTACCAATCTCTGGAAGCAAAGCGCAAGTCTTTGCAAGTCGAGGCCGAGCAATTACAAGCTAAACGTACGTCGCTTTCTAAAAATATTGGTAAGCTAAAGGCCAGTGGTGGCGATGTTGAAGCTCTATTGGCCGAAGTAAGCTCGTTCGCAGATCAGTTGAAGGCGGCGCAAGCTGATTTAGAGGTGGTTAAAAGCTCTTTAGCAGCGCTTGCTCAGAGTATTCCAAACATACCGAATGAAGCAGTGCCAGCAGGCACAAGCGAGGAAGATAATTTGGAAGTGAGTCGCTGGGGTCAACCACGTGACTACGATTTCGAGGTCAAGGATCATGTTGATCTTGGCGAATTGAGCGGCGGACTGGATTTTGCTTCTGCGACCAAGATCACTGGTTCACGCTTTGTGGTGATGAAAGGTCAATTGGCTCGAATGCATCGAGCACTTACTCAATTCATGCTTGATACCCATACCCAAGAGCATGGCTATCAAGAAGTCTATGTGCCTTATTTGGCAAACAAAGATAGCCTGATGGGTACTGGCCAGTTACCTAAGTTTGCCGATGATCAATTTGCCACGTCGCTGGCAGCGCCAGGCCAAGATGATGACAGTGGGCTCTATTTGATTCCTACCGCCGAGGTGCCGGTGACTAACCTAGTGCGCGACACTATTTTAGACGAAGCCGATTTGCCATTGAAAATGGTCGCACATACCCCGTGCTTCCGCCGCGAAGCCGGCAGTTATGGTCGTGATACACGCGGGATGATTCGTCAGCATCAATTCGAGAAAGTAGAATTAGTGCAGATAGTTCAAGCCGGTGATTCCTATGCCGCCTTAGAGCAACTAACAGGTCACGCTGAAGCTATTCTTCAGTTATTAGAGTTGCCTTACCGAAAAGTTGTATTGTGTGGCGGTGATTTGGGGTTTTCAGCAGCAAAAACCTATGATTTAGAGGTATGGTTACCGGCTCAAGACACCTACCGAGAGATATCCTCTTGTAGTAATTTCGAATCATTTCAGGCTCGCCGTATGTTGGCTAGGGTCAGGTCAGGATCAAACAAACCAGAGTTGGTTCATACCGTAAACGGCTCAGGGTTGGCGGTTGGCAGAACCTTAGTGGCGGTAATGGAGAATTACCAGCAAGCGGATGGCAGCATCGTGGTTCCGCAAGTGCTTCGCCCGTATATGGGGGGGCTGAAACTAATTGACAGCGGTGCATAGTGAGCCAGTATTTGCTGCCGTAAGCGTTTAAATTCCTTCCTGCTGTGTTAAACGCCGTATTGTGCAAATGAAATCCAGTGAGATTGTGAAATGAATAAAAGGGTGTTGGTAACCGGTGGGGTAGGGTTCTTAGGTTCACATTTGTGTGAAAGGCTGCTTGAGTCGGGCGCCGAGGTGTTGTGTGTTGATAACTACTTTACCGGTAGCAAAAGTAATATTCAGCATCTACTGAATAATCCAATGTTTGAATTAATGCGCCACGATGTCACATCCCCTCTGTATGTTGAGGTAGATGAAATTTACAATCTGGCCTGTCCTGCTTCGCCTATCCACTACCAACATGATCCGGTACAAACCACTAAAACCAG
>CAWUWF010000077.1:0-7275 GCA_963925935.1 uncultured Arenicella sp.
GCTCGCTCACTTTTTCAGTAGTCGCTGGCACTGAGGCGTTGACCTCTAATTCGAGGTTTAGTTTTTTGGGATAAGTTGCTAAAGGCGATATTTGAGCGTCTATATCTGCATGAACATGGTGATGGTCGTCTTGGTTCAACGGGAAGTCATCTGGGTGCTGTGTGTGTTGATACCCATGCAATTGCAGCAGCAGCAATAAGCCGCCCGCGAACATCAGCACTACGTTACTGGCCTTGCTGAATTGCGCAAACGATTCACGTTTTCGCCATGCTGCCAACGCCAGCAACATAATACTCAATGCAATAAGCTGCCCTACTTCAACCCCCACATTGAAGGACAGTATCTTTAACACCAGGCCGTTGTCGCCGAGTGGCAGTTGCTGAAGCCTAGTGGATAAACCGAAACCGTGTATCAGTCCGAATACAAATACCATCGCGACTAAATTTGGTGATGACATCTGCAGATACTTTTTAAAACCATCGAGGTTATCGAACGCCTTGTAACACACGGTTAACGCGATAACAGCGTCAATCAGATAGTAATTTGCCTGAATACCATAGAGCGTAGCAAAGACTAAGGTGATTGAGTGGCCTATCGTGAAGGCGGTGATGAATTTGAGGATATCCTTAAATTGGGTAAGGAAGAAAATTACCCCGAATAAAAATAAAAGATGATCGTAACCCGTCAACATATGGGTGGCACCTAAGTGCATGTATTCGAAGTAACCCGCATTCAGAATACGTGCCTGGTCCTCGGCCGACATGCCATGCCCGAAAGCGACAGCACTGACGCCGCAGAGCATAATAATTGAAAGTATGTTTTTCATTGATCTCTTTTTCCCCCAATTAATAAATGGTACTAAGGCCTAGTAAAGTTTACTGCCCGGTAATGCTTTGAGGCGGTAGAGCTAGACAGAAGTTGCCGTTACCCAGTGCTTAACAGTCTGTTTCGACTGTCTAATAAATACCGCCATCGGTAATCCGCATGTATTCTCTATCCACAACGCTGAAATCATCCTCTACAACGGCTAATACCCATAGTACACCAATGCTTCACGGAGCTCAGCCAGAATTTTCATCAAGGATTTGGCAATGACCTTAGAAACAACTTGCGTTACTATAGGTGTCACTAGGCTCCATGCAATATTAGACTTTCGAATTCTAGGCGAGCATGCAAACTCTCAACTAAGTGTGCAGCTTGAGCAAGCCAATATAACGCCATAGGTGCGCAGATTATGCGCCAACTAGACTCTCTTCAAAGATGACATCAAATATTCTAAACCGCCTTGCAGCTATGCCCAAAAATATCCTTATCGTTGCTTGTCTAGCTATGTGTTTATGCGTCAATGTAGCGATCGCAAAGAGTCGCTATGAAATTGGCATTCTGCTTGACCTAAATGATGAAGAGTTTGCACCTATTTTCGATCAATTGGCGTCTGAGATAATTGCGGTGGTCGGCAATGACGCGAGCATAAATATATCCCTTGATAACATTAAAGTTAATGATTTCGATATTGACTTAGCACGTAAACAATACAATGAAATGCTCGAAAGCAATACAGATATTATTTTGGCCTTCGGGCCGATTAATAATGAATTGCTGGTGCAGCAGAAAAAGCATTCGAAGCCAACCATCCTGTTTGGCGCTGCCAGTACCGACGTGATCGACATAGGCGCGAGTAGGCAGGTTTCGGGTATTAACAACTTCACCTACATTCTAACGTCACTTTCCTATAAAAAGGATTTAGAAGCTTTTCGCAACATATTTCCTTTCAAGCGGATCGGAGTTGTCGGTGGTTTAGGCCCATGGAACACTGAGGCCTCAAGAGCCACCTTGGACAAAATATTTGCCGAAATGAATGTCCAGTACGAGTTAATTCAGTACGGGTCTCCGGCTTTGTTCGCAGCTCAACTCGATAATGTTGATTCGGTTTATTTGGCCGAAGGTTTTGGTTTGCACCGAGCCGAGATCAAACAGCTTGCAGATATTTTATTAGAGAAAAAACTACCCTCCTTCTCGAGTTTTCAAGTCGCGGATGTTAAAGATGGCTGGCTTGCCACAAATCAATCAAACTCCATTTTGAGCGCCTGTTTCGACGAATTGCCTTGAGCGTTGAAGCCGTGGTGAACGGCGCAAATTTATCTAAAAGACCAGTCTACGTCGACTTTAGCGACACGGTCACTGTCAATTACAATACCGCTGAAAAGATAGGTGTGCCGCTTCGATTCAGCCAACTCGCAACCACTGACATAATTGGCAGCTACGAAGACTTTTTAGTGGACAAGTCTTATTCTGTGCTTGAGGCCGTTGAAGTAGCGCTGCAAAACAACCTAAATCTTCAATCCAGTGCGATTGATTTAGACCTAGTGCGCGAAGGGCTCGCGTCAGCTAAAACGAGCTATCACCCAGATCTATCGCTTAATGCCAGCGGTAGATATGTTGATCCAGATTTGGCACGGCTTTCCGGGGGACAGAATCCTGAACAAACAGTTTCAGCCTCAATTGCGCTCTCTCAAACGCTCTATTCAGAAGATGGTAGTGCGGCCATCAGTATCCAGCGAAGCTTGCTTGAAGCTCAGAAAAAAAATTATCATGCGGCAGTGTTGGATACCGTTTTAGCCACGTCGCAAACCTCTTTCAATCTGTTAAGGCTTAAAAATTCGTTGCAATCTCAGTCGGAAAATCTTGAGATAACCAAACGGAATCTCGCCATTGCAAATCAAAACTTTGAGGCTGGGCAAGCCAGCAAAGCGGATATTTTTAGATTCCAAAGTGAGATGGCTAGCAATAGTCAATCGTTGATAGACGCTCTCAATGCATACCGCCAAGGACAACATGCCCTTAATATAATTCTCAACCTGCCGATTGATACGAGAATCGCAATTCAAGATGTATCGCTAAACAATAGCCCCTTTGAACCTGAAGGGTTTGGCTACCAGCGATTGAGTGAGACGTTGGATAATCCGGCCGAATCCAAGCTACTAGAGTCTTATCTGGTGAAACATGCTTTCAAAATAGCACCTGAATTGGCCGCCCAGAAGCATAATTTAGACTCTATTGAGAGGGATATGGCACAGTATGGCTGGCGTCGGTATATTCCAACCATTACTGCAACCGCGCAATACAATAATATTTTTGATCGCAGTGGTGCGGGTGCTCCTGACCCGAACCTAGCACTGGATAGCGAGTACAATGTCGGATTGGTTTTCTCTATCCCCTTGTTTAATCGCAATACCGATAATGTGAAGCTAAGAACGGCAACAAAACGTCGACAACAAGCACTACTGCAGATTGCCCGTCAGAGGCAATCCATTGAAAAACGAGTAAGAGATGCCCTTTTAGATTTATCTGGAAAGATTGCAAACATTAAACTGTCCAGTACGGCGGAATCAGCGGCAGAGCAAGGGCTGAAGTTGATTGAAGCAGCCTATGCGAATGGCGCTGTAACCATCACTGAACTAATTGATTCACAGAATAACTATTTACAAGCTCAACTCGGTAGTTCCAATGCGCTGTATAATTTCTTGGACAGTGCCGTCAGCATGGAACGCGCCATTGGCAAATACCTTTTCCGTGATAGGTCTTCGTTCGAAAATGAAAATTTTGTTCGAGGCTATAAGGAATACCGTGATCAACTGCTTAACGACAAGGCGGAACAAAACAATGAATAAAATAAAGTATATTGGCTTGCTGGTGGCACCTCTGCTGCTAAGTTCATGTGCCGAAGAGCAAGCGCAAGAAATCTCTGTTAGAACCGTGCGCACCATGTCGGTGGGCCTTGGTTCGCAAAATTCGCTACGAACGTTTAACGGCCAAGCTCAAACAGATAGAGTTGTAAACCTAAGTTTCAGAAGCAATGGGATTATCACCAAATTCGACATACAGCTTGGCAAAACTGTCAGTAAAGGCGATTTATTGGCGGAGCTGGACAATGTTTCAGCTCGTTTATCCTATGAGCAAGCGGTGACCTCACTTAATAGTGCAAAGTCTCAGGTAGACACGGTGGAATTGCATTTAAAGCGAGTGCAGAATTTGTATGAGAAAGGCGGCTCCTCGTTAAGCGACTACGAAAATGCTAAGAATTCTTATCGTACTGCCCGATCGAGCTATCGATCCGCTCAGAGAAGTGTGGATATTCAACAAGACCAAATACAATTTGGCAAAATATATGCCCCAGAAACCGGCGTAATCGCATCTGTTAGTAAAGAAGTGGATGAAAACGCGTCGGTCGGCGAGACAGTTGCAGTTCTGAATGCCGGAGCAGACATGGAAATTGAAGTAGGGATACCTGAAAGCGTGATAAACCTAGTCCAGCAATCGACTAAAGTCAGCATCAGCTTTGCGGCAATTACGAATGTGATTTTCACCGGCGAAGTCTCTGAGATATCACCATCCATCGACCGACAAACCGCAACTTACCCGGTGCGAGTGAGTCTATTAGGTAATACTGAATCAATCAGATCTGGCATGGCGGCCACCGTAAATTTTGATTTCACCGATTTGAATAATACCGTACAGGAGTTGCTAGTACCGGCCACAGCCGTTGGCGAAGACTCAAATGGTCGGTTTGTCTTTATCGTTGAGAAGCAGCCTGGCAATACAAACATTGTGCGCAAACGAAATGTCGAGATTGGTCAGCTTGTGAACGCTGACTTTGAAGTTCTGAGCGGACTCGAACTTGGAGACAACATTATTACAGCTGGTGTGCATAGTATTTTGGATGGTCAACAGGTGAAAATGTAATGACTAGATGTTCGTTCGTTAAGGTTTGTCATTGCAATGCTAGCCAATAAGGATCTATCGTGAATCTAGCCAAATTATCGATTGAGAATAATCGCATTACGATTCTACTGTTTACGATCGGGATTATCCTGGGAGTGAACATGTATCAGTCGCTGTCACGTGACAGCATGCCGCCATTCACGATTAGAGTCGCCAGCATCGTTACAAGCTTTCCCGGAGCGAGCCCAGAGCGGGTTGAGCTATTAGTTTCAGATAAAATTGAAAAAAAGGCTCAAGAATTACCAGAATTAAAAGAAATAAGCAGCACCTCCCGAACTGGACTGTCAGTGGTGGTAGTTACCCTGAAGGATGATGTTAAACCAGAAGAATTGCAGGCTGTCTGGGACCGTTTACGGCGAAAACTGGAAGACATAAAGGGCCTGCCTGAAGGCGTAGACCCCGGATTGAACGACGATGATATAGGTGTCACCTACGGTCTGGCTTTGGGCTTGACCAGTGACGGCTTTAGTTATGCTGAGATGAAGGAATATGCCGACGATATTAAAGATGACCTGATAAAGCTTGATCAAGCGGCCAAAGTCGAAATGAATGGCTCGCAGGAAGAACGCGTATTTATCGAATTTGATGACTCTCGGCTGGCGGAGTATGGTCTCACTGCAACCAAGCTACGCAGCATACTGGCTTCGCTAAATATTCTAACGTCTGGTGGCCAAGTTAACCTAGGCCCGGAACGAATAAATTTAGAACCAACCGGTAATTTCTCATCAATTAATGATGTAAAAAGCGCGCTTATTCCTGTTGGCGAAGCCAATCAAATGGTTTATCTGGGCGATATTACCGCCGTGCGTAAAGGCTATATAGATCCACCATCACAAATCGTTCGGGTTAATGGCAATAAAGCACTGACTCTGCATATATCTCTAAAAGATAATGCCAATATCATTCAGCTGGGCCGCCAGATAGACAAAATTGTGAACCGCTGGCATGCAAAATTACCGATTGGCCTCGAATTGGGCCGCATCGTGTCCTTGGACAATTATATCGAAGCCAAAGTTAATGCCTTTGTGGTTAACTTGGCACAGTCGGTCACAATTATTTTGGCCGTAATGCTGATTTTCTTAGGGTTTAGAACGGGGCTCGTGATTGCCAGTCTAATTCCCTTGGTTACTATTTTAACGTTCGTCTTAATGGGCTTTTTTAAAATTGGCCTTAATCAAGTAACCCTCGCTGCTCTGATAATGTCCTTAGGCATGATGGTTGATAACGCCATTGTGGTGGCCGAAGCGATACAAGTTAAAATTGAGAAAGGCATCAAAGCAATACAGGCGGCCACCGAAGCGTTTTCTGAATTATGGTTATCACTACTCATTTCAACCTTAACCTCATCGGCGGCATTTTTGGCTTTTTATTTAGCTGAATCTAATATGGGCGACGTAGTTGGCCCTATTTTCATGGTGATTACCTTTGCCTTGGTGTCTTCTTGGCTGGTGGCCATGACTGTAATTACCCTGCTCTGCTACTTGTTTCTTAAGGCCGACCAGTCAAAACAGTCTAAACCTGGTTTAGTTGACCGATCAATCGCCAGTTTGAAACTATTGTATAAAAATATCATTTTGTTTTCTTTAACAAGAAAATCGGTGATTATTGGTTTGGCCGCAGGCTTGTTTGTGTTGGCAATTTGGGCCTTTCGTTTTGTGCCGTTTGTTTTTTTTCCTGATAGCGACCGCAATTTGATCACCGTCGATATTAGTCTACCTCTCGGAACTCGAATCGAATCTACCCAGCAGGTGGCATCTCAACTTTCGGATTACATTCGCTCTGAAATGAAAACCAACGAACTGCGTAAGCAAGGCATTGTCAGTTGGTCATCGTATATTGGCGAGGGGCCCTCTTCCTATGATCATGATTATTCTGCTGATGAAGCTAACTCTAGCTATGCACACATATTAGTGAATACAAGTTCTGCCGAGCATAACAAAGACGTGATTGCACAGCTTGACTCCTACGCTGCGGATAATTTTCCACAAGCCGACATATTGGTTAATACCCTGAGTGCCGGAGGTACCGGAACGCCTATCGAAATTAAAATTAGCGGCCCGGAACCTGACCAACTGATTCGTATCAGCGAGATCATCAAGCTTAAATTACTATCCATTGCCGGCACCAAAAACGTAAAGGATGATTGGGGGCCAAAGAGTAAAAAGTTCATCATCCAAATTGATCAGGCGCGAGCCCAAAGCGCCGGTATTTCGAGCAATGATATTGCAACTTCTCTGAAAACCAAGTTGGACGGATTTGACACCGGCGAGTATCGCGAAGGTGATAAAACTATTCCGATTCTATTGAAGAGTAATCTGAGCCAGCAGAGCCTACAATCATTAGAAAGCATGAACGTTTTCGCCCAAAGCTCTGGCATTAGTGTGCCCTTGCTGCAGGTAGCAAAGATAGTCCCAGCGTGGCAGTACGCTAAGATTAAACGACTAAATTTGGATCGCACCGTGGTGGTGTCCAGTGAGCTGAATAGCTCCGGCA
>CAWUWF010000078.1:0-13571 GCA_963925935.1 uncultured Arenicella sp.
AGTGCCTTCGGGTTTTAACACTCGACGCATTTCACTAAGTGCTTGTAGCCAACCTTCAATACTGCAAAGTGTGTAGGTCAGCAATACGGTATCTGCAACATTATCTTCTAGAGGAATTTCCTCACTAGGTAAACCTAGCCACTTGACCTCAATTGGGGACGCCGCAAGATTTTTTTCGGCCTTTCTACGCATACCTTCATTGGGCTCTAGGCCCCAGATGAAATCTACTTGAGATTGATCGTAGTGAGAGAGGTTCAATCCCGAACCCATGCCGATTTCCAATACTTTGCCCTTGGCTTTAGGCACCACCTTGCTGCGCTGCTTGTGAATAGCTCCTACACCACATAAACAGTTGGTGAGGTGAGGGGCGCAATATCTTTCGTATAAACTCATGATTCAATCTCGTTGTGTAAATTTTCATCTAAATTTTACTCAATCAGAGGCTCCTTAAGAGTAGTTTAGATTAATGGCACGGGTTAGAATCCCGTACTTACTTTTCTATACAATATATTACGTCTCAACGGATAGGAACCTGAATCATGTGGTATGCCATTATTAGTCAAGATGTTGAAGATAGCTTGCCATTGCGCAAAGTACATAGGCCAGCACATCTGGAACGGTTACATGTGTTAAATGGACAAGACCGCTTATTGATTGCCGGGCCACACCCGATACTAGATTCAACTGATCCTGGCGATGCCGGTTTCTCCGGCAGTTTGGTAGTGGCCGAATTTGATTCGCTTGAGCTCGCACGTGCTTGGGCAGACGAGGACCCTTATCATCTTAATGGCGTTTATCAATCAGTGGTCGTAAAACCCTATCTCAAAGTTTTACCTTAACCGTAAGGCGAACCATTAAATTTAGTCATCTATAACGGGCGCTATACCCAAACAGAAATAAAACCCATGAATCGACTCACAACTATCGAAATCGAAAAGCAATATCTGCACTTTTCGGTGGCGCATTTCACTGTTTTCTCGGCAACATCCCGCGAACGTCTGCATGGCCATAACTTCCGTCTAGCGGTTCGTATTACTGGCGAGGTGGATGTCAACGGTCTGTGTTTTGACTATGCGATTTATAAAGAAATACTGCAAAAGCTCTGTGCTCGTTACGATGAATACACCCTGATTGCAGAAAACTCTCCGCATTTAGAAATCACCGAAGAAGGTGACTTCTACCAGGTAAAACATAATCACATTACAATGCCGCTGTTAAAAGCAGAGACGCTTTTGTTGCCAATACGCAATGTGACGATCGAAGAGATGTCACATTATTTATTGCATGAAACGCTGGGCGATTTTAAATTGGTTGACGAACTCAAGATCGTTAAATTTGAGATGCGAGTATCATCTGGGCCCGATCAATGGGGTGTCGCACAGTGGCTAAGGGAAGGCTAAGGTATAATCATGGAGCAAAAATTTAGCAGGCCACATGGCTTAGCAATATCCGGATCAGAGCTACAAGAAAGACGCGAGAAAGTATTTCTTTTGTTAGCGGGTTTTTTTCTGTGTGCAATGACGTTGTTAAACGTGATTGGTATTACTCGTTTTGTGCAACTAGGCCCAATGCAAATAGCGGTCGGTGTACTCGCTTATCCATTAACATTTTTGTGTACTGATCTGATCTCTGAATTGTATGGTAAAGCCAGAGCTAATTTTTTGGTGACTGTTGGGCTAATACTCAACGGTTTCATATTATTGGTCATGACTTTAGCGAATAGCATGCCTGCGATTGACCCCATTGCGCAGCCGCCTTGGCAGAGCATTGAATTAGCAAAATCGATCGCTCTGCCCAATGGCAGCGTCGTTGAACAATCCGTCGAGTTATTTTCATTGGTCTACGCTTGTACTGCAGGTGCCGTATTTGCATCAATGATCGCTTATGTCGCGGCACAATATGTTGATGTATTTGTATTTCATTGGTTAAAGCAGAAAACTGGTGGCAAGCATTTGTGGCTAAGAAACAACGCCAGCACTATGGTCAGCCAAGCGGTGGACTCAGTCGCTGTCATTAGCATTACGTTTGGCGCAGTCTATTTGGCTGGCGAGATGAGTTTAAAGGTTATTTTTGGTTTGATGTTGAGCAACTACCTGTTCAAGTTTTTAGCAGCAATATTAGACACGCCTATTATCTATTTACTGGTTCATAAACTTAAGCCTTACCTGGGCATTGACGCTGCCTCAGAGTTAAGTCGGGAGAATTCATGATTAAGACTTTAGTTATTACAGGGGCGAGTAAAGGCATTGGCCTAGCAACGGCGCAGCTGTTTTTTGAAAATGGCTACCGTGTCATCAACTTGTCAAGAACAGCCTGCCCAGTTCCATCGGCGGTTAACCTGGCAGTGGATTTACTAGATCTCGATTGGCCTGCTCAATGGCGTGATCAATTGCTCGGTGAGCTTGGAGATGCTGAGCAAGTGGTGCTTATCCACAATGCGGCCATGCTCACCAAAGAGTCGGTGCGCGACATCGACGCACAAAACCTGCGCGAGGTACTACAGCTCAATGTGGTAGCACCAGCACAATTGAATACCTTAGTGATCCCCGCAATGGGCAATGGGTCTTCGATCGTCTATGTCAGTTCAACCTTAGGCACCAAAGCGGTGGCCAACACCCACGCCTATGTGGTTTCAAAACATGCGGTGATTGGACAAATGCGAGCCACCTGTCAGGATTTAGCGGGTAGCTTAATTCATACTGCTGCAGTCTGCCCTGGCTTCACCGAAACCGAGATGCTAAAAGACCATTTAGCGCAGCACCCTGAAGTATATAAACAGATTGCATCAACTGTGGCTCAGGGGCGCTTGGTACAACCTAGTGAGATTGCAGATACGCTCTGGTTTTGTAGCCAAAACCCGGTGATTAACGGTGCGGTAATAGATGCTAATCTAGGCCAAATTGAACGCTAATATGCTACGTCATTATATCTGTTCGTAGCATAAGCATTGGTCCGCGCTTGCTGGCTGTCCGTCCGTTAATTCCCCCACTTTCTAACAATGTTGTGAAATCAAATGAATCTTGTTGTATCTGATTATTCAGTCCGAACCTTACGTACATCGCTAATGATGACGTTATTGCTTGGCAATTCTGTTGCCCTCTACGCGGCTTCCGACTCCCTTGTGCAAGACTCTTCCATCGAAGAGCTTGCAGTGATAGGTACTCGCACTGAAAAGCCCCTTAGCGAGCTGCCAGCGAATATCTTCGTATTGGCTAGAGATGACTTGCAAGTCATTTCGGCCACGCATATCCAACAGGCTCTCAGCCAGGTACCGGGAGTGAGTTATCAACGCGGCAATGGGCAAGAGTCTTTGCCATCAATCAGATCTGGCGTATTAACCGGGGCGGGTGCCTGTGGCAACGTACTTGTATTAGAAGACGGAATTGCGGTTCGTGGTGCTGGTTTTTGCAATGTAAATGAGTTGTTTGATACTCACTTTGAGCATGCAGGGAGTATCGAAGTAGTACGCGGGTCGAACACTGCTTTTTATGGCTCCAACGCCTTATTGGGTAGTATCAATGTCAACTTACCAAGCCTGGTGGAGAACCAAGTTTCATTAGAATTGGGTGCAAACCGATACCGTCGAGTCAAGGCGGCAGTAGGCTATGGCAATGCGCTTGCGACCCATGGGGGTATTTATCTGACGGTCGCCGATGACGGAGGCTTTCGTGATGAATCAGGCTATCAACAACAGAAGCTAAGTTGGCGGCATACGATGCCGGTGGGTGATTGGCGTGTTGACCTTGGCGCTACTATTACCCGTCTCGATCAACAAACCGCTGGCTTTGTTGTCGGTCTGGACAGTTATCGTGACCCAGACCTGCGAGAACAAAATCTGGATCCGCAAGCATTTAGAAAAACGGACTCATTCCGAGCCTGGGCATCCTTTAATAAACAACTCAGCGAACAAACGAACTTAAAAATAACGCCCTATATTCGGCTTACTGATATGGATTTCTTACAGCACTTTTTGCCCGGGGATCCTTTAGAGCAGAATAAGCAATCCGGTATTGGTTGGCAGAGTAGTATAACCACCGAAGTGTCTGATCATTTTGAGTGGAGTGTTGGCTTTGATGGCGAAGTGGCAGATGGCGAGTTATTGCAAACACAAGATCAGGCTACTCAAGGTTCGGCATTTTTACGTGCAACCATTCCCTCTGGCACGCACTACGATTATCAGGTTGATGCCCTGCAGCTAGGTATTTTTGGACATCTTCGTTGGCAGCCTCAAGAACGATTAAGTATTATTGCCGGTCTGCGTTTGGAGCGAATTGAGTACGACTATGATAACCGCGCTTTAGATGGCCGAACTCGAGATGATGGTACGCAGTGTGGTTTTGGGGGTTGTCGCTACAGTCGACCGGCCGATCGCGATGACAGCTTTACCCATGCCTCACCTAAACTAGAGCTTCAATACCAAGTAAATGACAACTGGCGCTTGCACATGGCCGTCGCGGACTCTTATAGAGCCCCGCAAGCAACTGAGCTGTATCGGCTTCAGCGTCGTCAGACAGTTGCTGAACTAGATGAAGTTCGGGCTACTCATTTCGAGGTTGGCTCAGCCTGGAGTAATGCTAAAAGCCAACTGGATATCTCTGTTTATCAAATAGAGCAACGCAATGTAATAATTCGCGATAGTGATTTTTTCAATGTTGATGGGCAGATTATTGATTCACAGGGCTTAGAACTTTCAGTCAAACATCAGTTTAATGATACGTGGTCTAGCCGTTTAGTGGGTGCTTACGCGAAACATGAATATGCTTCCGATCAGGTCCTAGGCGGAAGTAGCATTCACGGCAACGAGGTAGATACCGCACCAAATTTGGTAGGTAGCTTATTTTTAGCTTGGCGACCCAGTAGCCAGTTTTTTGCCGAGTTTGAACTGCAACATTTAGCTGAATATTTTCTTGAACCAGAAAATCAGCGAGAATATCCTGGGCATACCTTATTCAACCTGCGAGGGCAGTATCAAATAGATGATCGGTGGTCCGCTTCGCTGCGACTGTTGAATGTTGGCGATAAGCTCTATGCAGAGCGTGCAGATTTCACCTCCTTCACTAATGAGCGCTATTTTCCTGGAGAGCCTAGGTCTCTGTTCGCTGAATTAAGTTGGAAGTTTTAAGTGAACATAGTCTGCACACATGGTCCTAGGCTTATAACTCGAATGATTAGAATTCTCTTGGCCGCAGTCGAAACTAGATCTAAGTATTAGACCCAGCCGCGTTTTCAGTCAGTGAGAGTCCTCACATGATTTTCTAAGACTTTGCGCAATGCCAGTCGTTTCGCTGGTTTTTCCTTAGCCTTACTCGTCAAGTGGGTGGAGTGTGGGAACCTGTCAAGCCGGAGGTTTTAGCGACTTCGCTAGTATTGACGATTTGAATTTTTTAGAAATACATACTCAAAAGCCATTTTGGAGTAGCATTAGGCAATGCAATCGATCATATCAATTAAACAACTGTCAAAAGTTTACGACAACAGCTTTCAGGCTTTAGATAACATCAATCTGGAGATAAAGCGGGGAGAGATCCTTGCTCTACTCGGGCCTAATGGTGCCGGCAAGACAACTTTGATTTCGGCTATCGCTGGAGTCGTGTCCGCAAGTTCAGGAACCATTACCGTTGATGGTCATGACAATGTTACAGCATTCCGTCAAGCTAGAAAATTTATTGGCCTAGTTCCCCAAGAAATGAACATTGGCGCTTTCGAAACAGTTTGGAATACCGTGTCGTTTAGTCGAGGTCTTTACGGGGCTAGCAAAAACCCCGCGTATATCGAAAAAGTATTAAGGGACTTATCGCTATGGGATAAAAAGGACGATCAGTTACGAATGTTGTCAGGGGGTATGAAGCGCCGTGTATTAATCGCCAAAGCTTTGTCGCATGAGCCAAGAATCTTATTTCTTGATGAACCAACGGCGGGTGTTGATGTAGAGCTGCGCAAAGATATGTGGCGTTTAGTCAACCGCTTACGCGAGTCTGGGGTAACTATTATTTTAACCACGCATTATATTGAAGAAGCCGAAGAGATTGCCGATCGCGTAGCGGTCATCAACGCCGGTGAAATTATGTTGGTTGAAAACAAAGTTGAGCTAATGCGTAAACTTGGCAAGAAACAATTGATTGTCGATTTGCGTGAACCGGTATCGGTGTTGCCAAGCGGTCTAGCGGAATACAATTTGGAGCTTCTGGACGGCGGCGCAGCGCTTGCCTATACCTATGATACTGAAGCTGAGGCGACCGGTATTACCAAACTTCTGCAACGCATTAGCGAAGAAGGGCTGGTATTGAAGGACATTAAAACTGTCCAAAGTTCTCTAGAAGATATTTTTGTTGATTTACTAAAGGCGCAGAATTAGATGAATACTCGAGCAATCAGCGTTATCTACGTGTCTGAAATGCGCAGGGCATATAACACCTTATTTCAAACAATCGCGTCGCCGGTTATTTCAACGGCTTTGTACTTCATCGTATTTGGATCGGCGATTGGTTCGCGTATACCAACCATTGATGGGGTAAGTTATGGTTTGTTTATTGTGCCAGGCTTGACCATGTTGTCATTACTGACACAAAGCATTTCGAATGCTTCTTTTGGAATTTTCTTTCCTAAGTTTAGTGGCACCATTTTCGAAATTTTAGCTGCGCCGATATCGTTTTTTGAAGCACTTATCGGCTACGTTGGTGCGGCAGCGACCAAGTCTTTTATCATCGGTATAATTATTCTGATTACCGCCAACGCCTTTGTTGATTTGCGCATTGCACACCCCTTCTGGATGCTAACTTTCTTGGTGCTGACCTGCGTTTCGTTTAGCCTATTTGGTTTTATTATCGGGGTCTGGGCTGACAGCTTTGAGAAGTTACAAATTATTCCCATTCTGGTGATCACTCCTTTGGTATTTTTGGGAGGAAGCTTTTATTCGATCAGCATGCTGCCGCCTTTTTGGCAAACGGTGACTTTATTTAATCCGGTGGTGTATCTTGTCAGTGGATTTAGATGGAGTTTTTTCGAGGTTTCTGATGTCAACGTAATGACCAGCTTCATGATGATAATGGTGTTTTTGGCCATCTGTCTGGGTATCGTGTTCTGGATGTTCAAGACTGGCTATAAGCTAAAAGAATGAACCTATTAAAATAGTTAAAGAGGATGCTAGCAAAGCTATGTATGATTTAAAAATTATTAACGGTCTGATCTACGATGGTAGTGGTTCAGATGCTTATTCAGCCAATGTGGCCGTAAATGACGGTGTCATCGTCGAAATAGGTGAGTGTGCCGAGCAAAGCGCCAAAACGGTAGATGCTCAAGGCGCGATTGTCACGCCAGGTTTTGTCGATGTGCACACTCATTACGATGGTCAAATCACGTGGGATGAAGAATTAAAGCCGTCGGTCAATCATGGCGTGACAACGGCTGTTCTTGGTAATTGTGGGGTCGGTTTTGCGCCCTGCCGCGAAGCAGACAGAGATAATTTGATCAAATTGATGGAAGGCGTCGAAGACATTCCAGGCACCGCTCTACATGAAGGTATTCAATGGGAATGGGAGACCTTCCCAGAATATATGGACGCCATTGATAAGCGGCCACATACCATAGATTTTGCCGTCTTAGTACCACACGACCCAGTGCGCGTTTATGCGATGGGTGAGCGGGCAATGTTTGATCAAGCGGCGAATGATGAAGATATTGCCAAAATGCAGTCGATTGTTCGTGAAGCAATGGAGGCTGGCGCCGTCGGTTTTTCAACCGGGCGTAGTGACGCACATAAAACCGCAGACGGCGACTGGACGCCCAGTAGCGAGGCTAGTAAGGAAGAGTTAGTGGGTATTGCTAAAGCATTTCAGGGCTTAGATTATGGCGTTCTGCAAGCAGTCAATGACTTTGACATGGTGCGCCCAGAAGATAACTTCGATCATGAGTTTGAACTGATGGAAGCATACTTTCGTGCCAGTGGCGGACGCCCCGGCTCTATGTCATTGATGCAGCGTGACTTCGCGCCAGACGATTGGCGTAAGATTATTGCGCGTAGCGAAGCATTAAACGCCGATGGCTTGGATATAAAGCTGCAAGTCGCCCCCCGTGCGATCGGAGTTTTTAATGGTCTGAATTGTACTTTTCATCCATTGATGGCATTCCCGAGTTACATCGCTATTCACGACAAATCATTGGCAGAACGCGTGGCAATTATGCGCGACCCCGCTTACAAGCAAAAAATTCTCAGTGAATCGCCAGTGCAGTTGGCCGGCCCTGGTTCTTTTGTTCCACCATTGGTCGATATCATGATTAGCCAGTTTCCTGAATTGGCGGAAAAAATGTTCAAACTCGACAACCAAGGTGTGGTCGATTATGAGCAAAGTAATGAGACCTCTATCGCCGGCAAGGCGAGACGTGATGGTGTAAGTGTTTGGGAAAAAGCGTATGACATCATGTTGCAACAAGACGGTCATGCTCTAATTTACTTTCCGGTATACAACTACACTGAAATGAATTACGACGCGGTCTACACCATGTTACAGCACCCACAAGCATTGCCGGGCCTATCCGATGGTGGCGCGCATGTTGGTACCGTTTGCGATGCCAGTTTTCCGACTTACCTATTGTCTTACTGGGCACGTGATCGGCTCGATAAAGGAAAACCCGGGATTGCCCTAGAACGAGCGATTCAAATGCTCACCGCCGATGGCGCAGATTATCTTGGCTTAGGCGATCGCGGTCGTCTACAAGTCGGTATGAAGGCTGATATCAATGTGATTGACCATAAACAGCTGTCTCTCGGCGTGCCTAGCATGATTCAAGATTTGCCAGCAGGCGGGCAGCGGTTGTTGCAGCCTGTCACTGGTTATCGCGCTACATTTGTAAGCGGTGAGCAAGTGATTGAAAACGACCAAGTATTGGCTTCTCGGCCAGGCAGACTAGTTCGGATGTGCGCTTAAATGTGTCTAAAATCAGTACTGACTAGCGCTAAGGTTAATCATGCCTAGGCTCGCGAGTGCATCGCACATCTTAGTGCGCTCCGAGAGTGAGGCTCAGTCGATTAAGACAAAGCTGGCCAAGGGTGCGAACTTCGCGCAATTGGCGAAACGTCACTCAACTTGCCCGTCGGCAAAAAAAGGCGGTGACTTGGGTGAGTTCCAAAAAGGTCAAATGGTCAAGCAATTCGACCAAGCGGTGTTCGCAAATGGCAGTGAAGACAAACCATTTTTAGGGCCAATCAAAACTAAATTCGGATACCATCTTATTCAGGTTTTGTATAAGGATTGATCAACAGCAATGAGAAAGAATATGGCTCCAAGGGCGTGTGAGTATCTCGCGCTGAGTCATCTAATACAAATAAGCAATTGAAACATAATAATCCCCCGCTTATTGGCAGCTCGCTTGCTCAGACTTGAAGTTACGAATGCTGCTAGTTAATGATTTTCGAATCCTTACAAGGGTGTAAATTGGATCGGTTACGCAAATGATCAGCCGAGGCAATAGCCGCCGGCGACACTTTGGCGATGGAAGTAATGGCCATGCCGTATGATGATAGGTAAGGCGGGTTGTTGATTCTTTTGGGAATACTTGGTGGATATCTCAACGGCTGGTTGACGAGCCTTATTTTTAGCTCGATAGCCCAAAAAAATGCTGGCTCGGGGCTCATTGCCCCGGCCAGCTAAATCCAAAACTATCAAAGATTTTAGGATTTCTTCCAGTACTAGCAACCGCTAGTTATTGTACTGTCGTTGCTTCTCTTGTTGGCGAAGCTTGAATTCAAATGGAAACTCCATCTTGCATGGCTTGCCATTACAACTTGCTGGGTCAAACGCGGTGTTGAATAGCACGTTGGTTGCCAGTTGAGTCATAGACTCGGCAGGACTTTCGTACACTGAGACATTTTCTACTTTACCTTTCTTGTTGACCATGGCGACCAAGAATAGATTCCCGGATCGTGCGATCTCTTTATGCGCTTTAATGATTGGCCTATAGATTGCTTGTGTGCCTTTTTTGGGGAAAGGCGGCACTTCGCCGTTTGTTAGACCGCCATAAGTGGCCTTAAAAATATCTTTCTGTTCGGCGCTCAGCGCCTTATAGCTTTTGTTAAACGGGATTGACGAAACTGCATCAATTGGCCTGATTTTAGAGCCTTCTGGAGCATCGCCCTTAAGTTTATATTGTTTCTGTGCGGCAGCTGCAGTCGTGCTGATGATGATCACGGCAATGCTGACTAAAATTTTACTGAATCTGTTATTTGTACTAAACATATTTCCTCCAAAAGCGGAATATCAAATTAAAATTGACTTGACTACTAACTCAAGCTTGCGCGCGTCAGGTGACCGCGACCGAGAGTTCTTAAGTGGGTTATTGACATTGTGTAGCGCTCTCTAGAGAGGCGCTTCACTCTGTTGTTGTTACCTATTTAGATGCAGTTAATTTCAATTTGGTTTCAAATTATTTAAAATAAAGGCCTACTGTAAGAATGTTGAGCTTAGTTAACATTTTGTCTGGCGCTCTATTCGATTGACTAAAGTCTAAAGTTACTTCAATAATCCAATGGCCATTCGCCTCTTAAAGACAGGCTGTCAAAGCTTTTCAGTGACTGGAAGCAGTTATCAGAATCGCGCAATAAACACCTTTTTTGGTTAAACTATGTTGTCCATAGGTTGATTTCTCGGAATCAAAAATTTGTTCAACTATCGCTTCGAAAATAGAGTTTTAGAACGTTAAAATAAAATATTAGCTTAGAAAATCATAATTTTGGAGATACTCGTGTACAAAAAACTTACCCCGAATTCGACTATTGGTGTTTTGAAAGTTGTCTTCTCCCTTTTCATGATGTCTGCGTTCCCCAGTTTTGCTGCTGAGGCTGATCCAGCCGCTTCGATGGCTGGATTTTGTAAGAAATTACCGCGCGCTGACTATCAAAGCCTTCGCCAAATCCCTGTTGAGAGTAATTGGTTTGAGGTGTACGAGGTTGCTCCTGGGGTTAGTGCTATTTATGAGCCGCATCAATGGCAGGAAGTAATTTCCTATTTAATCGAAGGTGAACAGCGGGCGCTATTGTTCGATACCGGCAATGGCATAGCAGACATAGGACAAGTGGTTGCCGCTCTTACCGATAAGCCGGTGTCCGTTCTAAACTCACATACGCATTATGATCACGTTGGTGGTAATTTTGCCTTTGCTAAGGTCTACGGGATGGATACTGAATTTACTCGCGCCCGGCAGTCAGGGCACCCAAACAAAGACATCGCGATAGAGGCTTCCAAGCAAGCTCTGTGTCGTCCACTTCCAGACGGTGTCACGCAACAAAATCATGTAGGCAGACCGTTTAAGGTCACCGATTTTATCCAAGACGGAAATCAGATTGATTTAGGCGGCCGCCAGCTTGAAGTGTTGCATGTGCCTGGTCATACACCAGATGCCATCGCGCTTATTGATCGGGCTGCGGGTTTGATGTGGACCGGAGACTCTTATTATTCGGGGCCAATTTGGTTATTCGCCCCTGAAACTGATTTAGACGCCTATGCAAAATCCTTGCAACGCTTAATCATCAGCGCCAAAGGTTTAAAGGCATTGCTGCCAGCGCACAATACACCTTGGGTATCACCGGATGTATTACCGAGAGTTGCACAGGGTTTGCAAACTATGTTAAGCGGAAACTCAAAGGCAGTCCCACAAGGAGACACGATGGTAGAACACCAAATTGAAGGCGAAGCAGAATTTTCATTTTTAATGCGTGATGAACCAATACCGTACAAATAATAATCGCCTTACTAATTAAATCTTTGTGTACCACACCTCTTGTAGTTTTACTGTATAAATAGAGTATGCGATTAGAGACTTAGAGCAAGTACCAGATTGATATAAACTAACGACCGCTAATGTGACATTAATTATGCCGGTGCTAAGGTATAAGACCCTCAGCACGATTCATTATTGTGTCCGCACCCACCAAGACAAAGAGATTTTATGACCCATCTAACTTCCCGCCCTACCCCCGCACGCGCGCGTTTTTTATTGGTCTTGCTAATACTCTTGAATATATTGAATATTGTCGACCGCAATTTAATCTCAAGTTTTGGACCCCAAATAAGTCAGGATTTAAGTTTGTCTGACACCCAGTTTGGTTTGCTTACCGGTCTGATTTTTGTGTTTTTCTATGCTGTTATGGGGTTATTTGTTGGGCGCTTAGCCGATACTAAGAACCGCCCTCGATTGATAACAGCCGGTCTGGTTCTGTGGAGTGCGCTGACCATGGTTAGCGGCGCGGCAAAATCATTTTTACATATCGCCAGCGCTCGATTGTTCATCGGAGTTGGTGAAGCCTGCTTAACGCCAGCCTCAATGTCTATGTTGGCCGACACCTATCCAAGTGAAAAGCGCGGTATGGCTGCCAGCCTATATTATTTGGGTGTGCCGTTAGGCGCAGGCGCCAGTTTTATTATTGCTGGAGAGTTAGGCCCAGAAATAGGTTGGCGCAATTGTTTTTACATACTTGGCGCAATCGGGTTAGTGTTTGCTCCCATCGTGTTTTTTCTGCGAGACCCAGAGCGCGGCTCGGCAGAAAAGACTGTTCAAGCTACTGGTCTTGAACCAAGCAATCTGAGCCAGTCGTTAAAAGAAGTTTACGCGATAGCCAAAAAGTCCCCTGCCTTGGCGTGGACAATGATTGGTTCAGTGTTTATGCAATTACCGGTAGGATCAGCGCAGTTTGCACAAATTTGGTTGGTTCGAGAACGCGGTTTTGATGCCGCTGAAATTGCCACTACCTACGGCCAATTGTTTATTGTTGTTGGTGTCATTGGTTCTTTGTTTGGTGGTATTGCAAGTGATTGGTATCAGCAGCGCTTCAACGGTGGGCGAGTGCGCTTTTTAGCAATTTTTATGCTAGTTGTTTTACCCTTTTTGGTGGGCTACCGTCTTTCTGAGCCGGGCTCCGATGTGTTTTATGTTGGTATGGGTGCGGGCTTCCTTGCATTAACGGTGTTCTTTGGGCCGGCCTTTTCGACCATTCAAGATCTAACGCCCCCGCACTTACGCGGTGTCACCACGGCGATTCTATTGCTGTTCATGAACTTGATCGGTCTTGGTTTGGGTGCGGTCATTGCGGGCGTCCTCAGTGACCTATTTCAAACCATGGGGTTTTCAGAGCCGTTGACCTGGTCGTTGATCTGTATTGATTTATTAGGTTTGTTTACCATTGTCAGCTTTTTTATCGCGTCAATTTATTGGGCTCGGCAGAATAATTCAGAAAACATTGATAAACTGTCTAGCGTATAATCTTGGTCTTCTAATAAAACGTATAACTCTGATTAATGCTCTATTGCTTTAGACTCATCTTACGGAAAAAATAATGCCTTCATCTTTTATCTTTAATAGTGTCTCACGCACGCATTTTGGCCCTGGGGTTGCTCTGCAAATAGCTCAACTATGTGAGTCTTTGGGCATTATGAAACCGTTGATAGTGACTGATCAAGGCATCATTAAATGTCAGTTGTTAGACCCTGTTCTAGCCGCTTTTAACGATTGCTCTGTTGAGCCTACCCTATTTTCTGAGGTGTTGGCGGACCCCCCTGAGCAAAGCATCTTTGATGCCTTAG
>CAWUWF010000079.1:0-12962 GCA_963925935.1 uncultured Arenicella sp.
AAAAGGCCAGTAGATAATGCCTCCTAAGCTGAATGGAATAGACCATGTGCATGTCTATGTGCCGAGCTGGCGTTTGGTATCAACAACTGCTGGGGTTTCAGAGCCGAGTTTTTAAAATAGGAAGACCTATCCAGAGAATAAATATCTTCTCAAACGATGTTCCGACCACGACGCCTCGTGGTCGCTCTATTTTTACGATGTAGATAATAATAGACATGAAATCACTAGCTATGATTATCTGCGTATTGCCCAAGGCCTGAACTGTTGAATTTGATTGATGACTTGTTTATAAACCTTGTGAAGATTTCGATCAAAAGCTAGTATTGGATGCATAAATGTAGTGTTCTATAAAGCAATAGTAATCTCTCTAATCGCAGAGCGCTAATATAGAAGACTGGATAATAAAACATTCTCTACTAGAACCAAAGGAAGACACAATGACAAATAACCGTGAGCAATTTCGTTCTCGACTGGGCTTTATTTTGGCTGCTGCCGGTTCGGCGGTGGGTATCGGCAATTTAGTTGGCTTCCCGGTTAATGCTGCAAAGAGCGGCGGGGCAGCCTTCTTGCTGGTCTACGCCGTCTTCATCGTTTTTATCTGCCTTCCGGTAATGATTGCTGAAATGTCGCTTGGCCGGAATACTCAACGTAATCCTCTGGGTGCCTATAATTCTATTTCGCAGAATAATTTTGTTTGGAAAATAGGCGGATGGCTGGCAATTATTACGCCATTCATGATCGCGGTGTTTTATCAGGTACTTACGGTTTGGTTATTAGCCTATTTTGTGGGCGCCGTAACTGGCAATTTAGAGGCGATGGCTCAACCTGATTACTTTGGTAATTTCATTCAGGATGGCGGGGTTTTCATTTATCTAGTGGTATTAACACTGTTAATTGGTTTCGTTCTTAATTCAGGTGTTCAAAATGGCATCGAGCGATTAGCCAAAGTGTTGATGCCTACCTTGCTGGTCATGTTGGTTGGGCTAACGCTCTTCGTACTTACTTTACCGAATGCGATGATCGGCGTGAAATTCTACCTTATCCCAGACATTGCAAAGATTGATGCCTCCACGATCAGTAATGCCCTAGGACAAGCGTTTTTCTCACTATCCTTAGGGATGGGCATCTTAATTACTTACGGCTCTTACGTGAGCAAGCGTGAAAGTATTGTCGGTGGCGCTAAGATGGTGGCCCTGGTCGATACCTCAGTAGCATTCTTTGCGGGTCTTTTGATCTTGCCGGCAATTTTCTCCTTTAACCCAGAAATCGATACCAATGAGCTGTCTACGTCTTCGGTTTCATTAGTGTTTACTTTCCTACCAAAGATCTTTTTGTCCATGCAGACAATGGTCGGCTATATGGGCGCAACGTTTGTGGCTAGTGCGTTCTTCCTATTAGTCTTCTTTGCAGCTCTAACATCTCAGGTTTCGATACTCCAAGTGCCGATTTCGGCGTTTCAGGATGAGCTTGGTTACAGTCGCTCCAAAAGTGTATTGTGTCTGGGTGCAGCTGCAGCTCTATTAGTAATCGCAAGTACTGCGTCTTTCGGTATGGTTGACTATTTTACAAATTTCACCAGCTATGGTGGTATCGCGAGTAAGTCATTCTTTGACGTTATTATCGACGTGTTCTATGACACTATCTTGCCGCTGAACGGGCTCATTGTATGTTTATTTGTAATGTACCGTTGGCGCAAGACTAATTTCAATGCAGAGCTTGCAATTGGTGATGAAGACTTTGAGCAATCGCTGGTGCGTAAATACATCAACTTTTCGGTAAGCACCTTCATTCCAGTGATATTGCTGTTGGTGTTTATTAATACCGTTTGCATCAAGTTCTTTGGATTGACTAGCTTGATGGCTATCTTTTAGTTTCTCTTTGACGTTTAGACAAAAGAAATCCCTATACGGCCAACCTAGTGGTTGGCCAGCTCCTTTTTAATTCTAAAGATGGCTAGCTGTTACTAAGAGGCGGTGTATGAGCGTGCTTTATCCTTAGCCACCCTTTAGAATACGATGTTGTTCACGTTTCCAGTCACGTTCTTTAATTGTTGCACGTTTATCGTGTTGTTTTTTACCTTTGGCTAAGCCCAACTTAAGCTTTGCTCTACCACGAGCCCAATATAGGGCTAGCGGAGCTAAGGTATAACCCGCTCGTTCAACCTGACCAATTAAACGTTCTATTTCGAAGCGCTTCATTAATAGTTTGCGTTTTCTAACAGGATTAGCGGTCACATGCGTGGAGGCAGAAGTTAATGGTGATAAATGGGCACCGATGAGAAACAACTCCCCTTTATCAATTATTACGTAGGCTTCTTTTAATTGCGCACGTCCGGCGCGCATACTTTTTACTTCCCAGCCTTCAAGCGCTAAGCCAGCTTCAAATTCATCTTCGATGAAAAAGTCAAAGCGTGCCTTTTTATTATTGGCAATGGTATTGGATGGGGATTTTTTGGGCTTCGCCATGAGAGTCGATTCGTTGTAGTATTCTAGTTCTAATAAGTTATTGTCACCAAGCAATATTTATAAGCTTATAAAAGCCATAAATAAGCTCGGTAATGAATGATACAGTTGACGCTCAAGAAACAACAGTAAAAAACATTGCCTAAATCCAAGCATTCTAAATTTAAGTCTCATAAAGCAAAGTTGCGCCGTACCCGCGGTAAAACGGCGCCACTTGGGCTAGATGACCCCTCGGCTGTGCCGAACAAATCCTGGACATCGTACTGGTCCTTTTTGTTTGCTGCGATTGGTTCAGCCGTTGGTCTGGGAAATATCTGGAAGTTCCCCTATGAATTAGGCTTGCACGGTGGTGGCACGTTTTTGGTTGTTTATATTCCTTGCGTATTCCTAATCGCCCTACCTCTTATGATGTCAGAAATCATGATCGGTCGATCGGGCAGGGCAAACCCTGTTCATGCAGTTAGACGTATTGCAAAACGTCAGAAGCTGTCGAGTGTTTGGCAGAGCATGGGTTGGTTGGGCATGATCGCTGGTTTCCTGGTCTTCAGCTTTTATAGCGTAGTTGGCAGTTGGGTTCTGTTTTACATTATGCAGTCTGCTACGGGTAGTTTTGTGGACGTACCGGCCGAAATTGTTCAGCACTCATTTGGCGCCTTACTTCGAAATACCGATCAACAACTCATTTGGCATGGCATTTTTGTCTTGATCGTAGTCACTGTACTATCAAGGCGACTGCGTTTTGGGTTACAGCTTGCACTTAAAGTATTGATGCCTTGTTTTCTCGCACTACTAGTTTGGTTATGTGTGTTTGCAACGCAAGTAGGTGATTTTGACCGGGCTATTACTTTTTTCACGACCGTTGATTTTAGTGCAATTAATGCAGAACTAATGGTTAGTGCACTAACCCAAGCTTTGTTTTCGCTGAGCATCGGTCTCGGCGCACTGATTATGTTTGGTTCTTACTTAGGTGAGCATCGCCCGATTGCAACCGCAGCGGGCATAGTGATGGTATTTGATACGGCTATAGCACTTACCATGGGCCTATTGATCTTTTCCATTGTATTTGCGTTTGGTATGAGGCCCGATTCCGGTGCCGGACTAATTTTTGAAACCTTACCTGTCGCTTTTTCCCAAATGTCACAGAACTCAGTACTCTGGAGCACCTTGTTTTTCACTTTGGTCGGCGTAGCCGCTCTTACCTCTGGATTCGCTCTTCTAGAGCCTTCTATCGCCTGGATGATTCGTCAATTCAGAGTTTCTCGCCCTCTAGCCGCTTGGTTCATGGGAACTTTAGCGTGGTTAGTGGGGGTACTCTGTATCTATTCTTTTAATGATATGAGCTTCAGTTTCTATTACTTTGGCATAGAGAGAACCAATGGCCTATTTGATTTTTTGAATATATTAACCACCAATGTTTTAATGCCGCTAACGGCGATATTAGTTACCATATTTGCAGGCTGGCGTATTTCCTCGGCTGATTCGCGTGCTGCGATGGCAATACCTATTAATTTGGTTTATCGAGTCTGGCGTTTTTGTACTAGAATGCTGGTGCCAACGGTGCTCGCTTTAGTGCTGATTGTTGTATTGTTATATCCAGCTTAAACCTGCACAGTCCTTCACCTATAGTATGAAAATTTCACGTTCCGCTTTACTGGCTTATAGCGCCCAACAAATGTACGAAATAATCGCCGATATTCAGCAATACCCTGATTTTCTCAATTGGTGTGACGAAGTTACAGTGCTTGATGAACAAGAAAATACAGTCACTGCACGTATGCATATCGCTTACAGTAAGTTAAATATTCGATTTACAACTCGAAATCAAAATACCCCAACCGAATCAATAGCAATGTCGCTGGTCGACGGCCCATTTTCTAACTTTGATGGCCTTTGGCAATTCAAGCAACTCGGGGATTGTGCTTCTAAAGTTTCGATCGAAATAAATTTTAATTTTGACAACAGTCTAGCACCCAATATATTAGGAAAGGTATTCGAGAAAGTGATTAGTATGCAGCTCGAATCGTTTCAAAAACGCGCTCAGAAATTGCATGGCATAGGCGCTCAGGATTAAGTCACAATGTACAAAATAACCGTCTCAATAGTCTACGCCAGCACTGAAAAGCAATGGCTGAAGGAGCTCCGTGTAATGCGCGGCACTAGCGCCAAGGAACTAATCGATCTATCCGGGTTTCTAACGCAAATTGCGGACTTACATGACTGCGTGGTAGATAAATTAAATATCGGAATTTATGCTCAGAAAGTGGATGTCGAACATTTAATGGAAGAGGGTGACCGCTTAGAAATTTACCGCGACCTTACTGCAGACCCAAAGGAGGTTAGGCGGCAACTGGCTTTAATGGGAAAGAGCATGGGCAAAAAGTAGAAATCCAAGTTGCAGACAACTAGATCAAAGCTGCGGATGTTAGACAGTGAGTGCAACGGAATCTAATATCGCCCAATGAGCGGTGTATAACTCAAAGCTGGCATTGGATGGTGAAGCAAAAAGCAAGAGTTGACACCCATTGGCTGCGCGATTTAAAGCCAATCGTCGTACGTTTTTAATACATCTTCTGCCAGTTATATCAACTCATCGTTGAAACGCCAAGGCGCTGACTAACACCTAAAGCTGAATAGCCAGAACAACTATTTGATTGATGGCTTCCTGCTTAAACTCGTCTGTGTATCTGGTGCCTTTACTCATAATTTACCTCATATAGTTTAGATACATTCTTACCATAAAAAGTGGCGGGTAAACTCAGTCCTTATGATTCGATTACTTCCCCTAATGTGGGGGGCCTTAAAATATTTATTACATTCTCGATTGTGTATTCCACTAGCTCATTCTTATCCAAACCTGCTTTCTCTACTAAGTCCTTAGCGCTTTCATTTGTTAGCATGATTACCCCATGCACGCTGCCTCGCAAAAACATTGCGGTTTGGAGGGGGTTGGTCGTTTTGCGTGCATCAATAGTGCCGTCATTTACTCCGAGTTCAATGGCCGCCACCATGATACCCATTATACTTCTTTCGATTTCTAGTAATTCTTGGTCTTTTTCTGGTTCTTGTTCTAAGTCATCAGCCTGATTGCTTAGGCTAATATCAACTGATAAACAGTCAAAATGTCTGCGGTCTTTGAGATAGTAAGAATGATAAGCCTTACCAACTTTGTTTAGTTTTTCTATGCCCGTTTTGGCTTCTTCTGTATGCAGTTTGGTTCGCTCAAGTAGAACCTCTAGGCTCCGAATTCTCAGATTTCGATAGATATCCATCTTACCTTTAAAGTAAACATAGAGGAGGGCGCGGCTGAATCCCGACTCTAGAGCGATATCGGCCATAGAGGTACGCTCAAACCCCTTGTCAAAGAATACCGTTTGGGCTGCATCTAACAGGATTTCTCGTCTCCGTGCTTTTTCTTCTTCGCTTCTTGATCGTGTGCTCATATTTGTTAGAATCTCCAAAAAGGATGTTCATTTCATCTAGTTATTGTTTTTTTTTGCTTCGCTGTGTATTCACTTCATTTTCACAGAGAAGTAATTAGTGTATCGTCGCTTAATAACACTGTGTCAATTAAGCACAATTCCCAACAGATGGTTGCTATGCTAATAAACAATTTTGTCATTCCTCTTTTTATAGTATCTTTACTCGTGGTAGCTTATCTTATTCCTTTTAAGGACGAGGAAGAAATAATTGAAGAAACCGTGGTCTCTGTGCGCACGCAAACGATTACTGAAGAACCGCCGCTTGAATTACTGCAAATTTCAAGTACTACCAAGTCGGCTGAAACAGCAGTACTACGCTTCCAAGTATCAGGCCGCATCATTGCAAAGAATTTCAAATTAGGCGATAAGATTGATAAAGGTGATGTGTTGGCGAAGGTCTATAACCCAGAGTTGGAGCCTATCACCCAGCGAGCTAAAGTCAATTTGGCTAGGGTGGCCAGTGAGGCTCAGCAATCAAAACGAGATTTTGATCGGCTTAATGAGCTGTATAAGCAAAAAGCTGTTACTCGTCAGGAGTGGGAGCAGGCCAAAACTCTCTTTAAAAGTGCTGAGAAATCTCAAGCAGCAGCAAACGCAGAACTTAAACGTGCACAGCAAGTTTCAAAAGAGCTTGAACTTGTAGCGCCGTTTGCCGGCATTGTGACAGAAGTAATGATAAACGTCGGCGAAGTAGTCACGGTCGGTGGAGCGGCTGTTCGTATATCAAACCCCAGTGCCGTCGAGTTACGCTTGCCGATCAGTGATCGACTGATTAAGCAACTTTCTGTTGGCCAGATGGTTTGGGTCGATAGAGCGCTAGAGCCAAACGACGAAAAGGTTGAAGGCACGATAATTGAGATTAGCCCCTACCGAGAGCAGGGCTCTTTGCCCGAAGTTTTAGTTGCGCTAGATGCACAAGAAATAGGGCCTGGCGAAGCAGTAAACGTCTTCCTTTCAATTAAAGCTTCTAGTGGCATAAGCTTGCCAATCAGCTCAGTAATAATGACCGGTGAAACGACTACTGCTGTCTATCGAGTTGTCGACGGTCGGGCAACTTTGGTGGCAATTCGCCCTTTAAGAGTCGGTGCGAATTACGTATTGGTAGATCAAGGCGTAATGCCCGGTGACGCGCTCGTTACGCAAGGTATCGCCAACTTATACGATGGTGTGAAAGTGCAGGTGATGCAATGAGCGATTTGGATGCAGGCACATCGCCGCAAAACTCACTAATAGAGAATTGCATTGAATCGCTTATAGAGTATCGCAGACTGGTTTTTAGCTTGGTGTTACTGCTGCTTGCGGTAGGTGTATTTGCCTTGGACTCCATGTCGCGTCAGGAAGACCCTAGCTTTCCTTACCGAGTTGGACTTCTTAAGGTATTTTATCCAGGAGGAACACCGTTACAGATCGAGAAGTTAATTACTGAACCACTCGAAGAAGAACTAGGACAAGTAGCTGAGGTTAACAAGGTCACGTCGACCTCACGCGATAATCTCGTGGTGTTCAACCTTGAGTTACAAGATCACGTTTACAACACCGATGCCGCCTGGGATAGGGTTGAGGCCGCTATCGAGCGGGCTAGACTGCAATTTCCAAATGGAGTGACCCGAATTGAATTAGATGACCGGCAAATTGATATGCCAGCAGCGGTGTTGAGTATTACTGGATCTGAGGATCCAATTTTGCTTGAAAACGCAGCGCTCAAACTTAAGCAAAAACTGGTTGGATTGAGTGGCCTATCACGCATAGAGGTGAAGGGTGCGCCCGGCAAGGAAGTGATCGTTAAGCTGGATCAAGACACTATCAATAGACTCGGTATCTCGCGTCAAATGATTGCAAATACCCTATCTCAGAGAAACTCAATCATCCCTGGTGGTTTAGTATCTAGTGAGGCGCAAAATATTCGAATTAATACGCAATCGGACTATGCATCACTAGATGAACTGCGCCGAACTATGATTCAGCTGCCGAGTGGCCAAGTGGTTTCGCTTGAAACAATTGCCGAGGTGAATTTAGAACCAAGCTTGCCTCTCACCGAGCAGGTTTATCATAACGGTGCACGGACTGTGTCACTGGGTGTTATTGCGCAACGCGGCCAAGTAGATGTTATTAAGTTTGGCCAGCAGTTACGTAAGCTTGCTGAGGAATTTCGACCCATTGTTGCGCCGCTAAAAATAGAGGAAAGTTTCTTTCAACCAGATTATGTGCAGGATCGCTTAGATGGATTGCGGATTAATCTCCTTGTCAGTGTATTAGTTATTACTGGAATTGTGTTTTTGGCGATGGGCTGGCGTACTGGTTTGATGGTTTCGGCGGTGCTGCCTGTGGTGTCTATAATCACCTTGGGTATCTACAACATAGGCGGCGGTGTTTTCCACCAAATGGCTGTGATTGGGATGGTTATCTCTTTAGGTATTCTGATCGATAATGCAATTGTAATTGTCGAATACATTGAGTCAGCGGTGCGGAAGGGAACAAGCATTAATACAGCCATTAGAGATTCGATAAAGCAAATGGCAAAACCTCTATTTACGTCGACAGGCACAACAATAGCGGCATTTATCCCCCTGTTGTTAGCCAAAGGCGGCGTTGGTGACTTCACCAGAGCTGTGCCTATCATGATCATAATCTCCCTAATCGTTAGCTATCTATTATCAATTTTGGTTTTACCTTTGATCAGTTTCTATTGGTTAAAAGGCGGCAAAACTGACGGCGGCATGGCGTTTGCACTAACCGATAAAATAGCCAATAAATGTGCAACATTGGTCGAGGCTAGCCCACTTAAAGTTCTGCTAGGTGTCGCTTTGTTATTGTGTGCATCGCTCGCAATGGCGCCGCACATGAAACAGGAGTTCTTTCCTTCAACTGATCGGGCACAAATTGTCATAGACATGGAAATGCCGAATAACACCCCATTAGGAACTACCGCTGACATCAGCAGAGAACTGCAAGATCGAATATTGGCGCACGAATCGGTACAGCTAGTTTATCGCAACGTTGGCGGTGCCGGGCTAAGGTTCTACTACAACATGGTTGGTGCTCCCAACCGCTCCTACGTGGCCAGGTTTACCGTCAATACACGAAGCCAAGGAGACAATCAATTAGTGGTCGATTGGGTTCGCAATCAACTAAAGCAAGACTATCCAAACTTGGTGCTTGTGCCCCGCTTACTTGGCCAAGGTCCGCCGCGTCCAGCGCCGATTGAAATTCGCGTTAAGCATCGAGACCTTTCTACATTGCACACAGCATCACAGAAAATCAAAAAGATCTTGGCTGCCACTATCGGTGTTACTGAATTGAGATCAGATTTAGATGCTGGAATCCCTGAACTTAAACTATCGATCCAAGAGTCAGCGGTGCTTGGATTTGGCCTTCAGCCGTCGGACGTCGCGACCGCCGTTCTATCTGAAAGTAGGGGCCTACTCGCTGGTCAGTTTCGTTATGCAACTGACCCAATTCCAATTCGTGTACGGTCTAGCGAAGGGCAATACAACAATATTGAAGTGGTGGAAAACCTGCATGTCTATGGTGCGCAAAACACCGCTACGCCGATTAGTCAGTTAGCAATCATGCAAACCGTATGGAGCCCAACCAGATTGGCGCATCATGACTTCCAGCGTACCGTAACCGTACTTGCCCAAATTAAGCCCGGCTACGCGTTCAACCAGGTGCTTGCAGAGTTTAAGCAAAGGCTAAGTGAAGTAGAAATTAGTGGTGACGTTCAAATTGAATATGGTGGCGATGCTGCTGCCTCCTCAGAGGCTAATAGCAGTATCGCTACCGGCGCACCCATTGCGGTTGGGATGTTGTTATTCTTTATGATGTTCCAATTTAATTCTTTTCGTAGGATAGGTATCGTTTTTTCTACAATTCCACTTGCCGCGATCGGCGTTATTCCTGGGTTAGTGTTATCTGGTGAATATTTTGGTTTCCAGTCATTGTTAGGCGTGATTGCATTGATAGGCATTGTGTTAAATAACGCAATTGTTTTGATAGACGCTATAGACCAATCATTAGATGCAGGAGATGACATCTCAACCGCGGTTCGTACAGCTCTAGAGAAACGCACAGCGCCGATCTTAATAACCACAGCTACAACCATACTCGGTTTGTTACCCCTTGCTCTTTCCTCATCGACACTTTGGCCACCTATGGCATGGGCAATAATTTCAGGCTTATCCTTATCAACCGTACTGACATTAGTAGCGATACCAGCAATTTGTACTTTGGTACTCGGCAAGAAAAAAAAGCGAAATGCGCCAATTAGACAACAGAGCCCTAGCGCAGAGCTGACATCTAGGCCTTCAAGTACCCTCGCGGTTGTCATGGCTCTATCATTATTGTTGGGTTCAGGTTTAGTTGCGCAAAAAGCCGAAGCGGCAGAAATTATTGACCTAGATATAACAGCAATCATTAACCTAGCACACAACAACTCAAATGTTGTCGCTTCGCAAAAACAGGCTGAGGCAAGCCAGCATGATTTACAGGGTAGTTTGCGTGACGCATGGGCACCCCGTATCGCTCTGGGAGGTGAATTTACTAGACGCGACGATGTGTCATTTATTGAACTACCTGAACCGTTCGGTTCATTGAAAGTATCCGATGATTCTTCATACGTTTATGAAGCGAAAATCACTCAGCCATTATTCAATCCATCTAAGCAGCGATTTGCCACACAAGCAGCCCGTCTGGAATCTCAAAGAGCGGAGCTTGCGTTTCAAGCAACTCTGCATCAAGTAGCAGGCAAGGCATTATTGACTTACTTTGAAGCGCTGTCGTTTGTGGCGGTTTTGGAATCACTTAACGTCTTACAAGACTCACTCTATTCCAGATTATTAAGAATATCGAAACGCGTAGAGGTAGGCAATGCATTACGAACGGATTTACTGCAGGTAGAGGTTGAGTTGAATCGAGCGAAACAACAAATTCTGGAAAACACAAATTCAACCCAAACAAGCGAAGCCAAACTAAAACAGCTGTTGAATATTGATGGCAGCACTCAGATTAATTTGATCACAATTTTGGGCACTACAAGTTTAATAAACCAAGTAGACCCTTCATTGGCCAAGCTTACTTGCTTTGCACGCAAGGACTGTGAAGCGATGGCGCGCCAGGCTGAGATTGTCAATGCGCAGAGAAAGGGAGTTATGGCCAGTGGTTTGCCTTCCGTTAACTTGAGTCTTAGCGAGCGTCGCAGTGATGGCCAACTTTTTGTATCGGAGACAGATACTAAGGCAATGCTCGAGTTTTCATGGTCCATCTTTTCAGGTGGGCAACGAAAAAGCCAAGGTCGAGCGCTGATTGAAAGACAGGATGCTCAACTGAAATTGCTCGAATCCTTCAAGCGGCAGCTGCAGGTTGAAATCGTAAGCGCGAAAGCGAGAAGGTCTAATGCTAAATCGCGGTTAGCGTTCGCAACAAGTTCGGTTGATTTGGATCGTGAGAGACTAAAGTTATCGCAAGCAAGATATGACGAAGGTCTCTTGAATATCGATGAACTATTAGATGCCCAGGCAAGTTTAGCATCATCCACAAGTGACCTAGCAAGAGCGAAAATCGGTGAGCTGGCCGCCCTCGTTATAATGGTAATGGCCACTGGCGACCAATACCAATTCAAACTTCCTTAATTAACCTTTAAAACCAGCTTTCGCATGTGCGCCGTCACAAAATTTTTTGTTGGCTGAAACCTGAACCTGAAGAAACATGCTTTGTAGTGCCACTAGATTATTGTTGTACTACAGTATTTTGCTTATAAGACATTCAGAACAGTGGCTCTGGTAAGGCCTAGTTTACCCGACACCATACCTTCGGTTTTGATTTGGAGGCGAACAGGTTCTTTATGCAAGGTATAACTGAACCCACGAGTTTTTCTATAGAAGAGCGACCTCGCTTCCAATGGGTTCTCACAGAGTTCTTGAGTTCGATGGAGTTTCTTATGCAACAGCACAATAATGGAAATATTGACGAACATATCTGGCTACGCTGGTCAAAAACTCTTGATTATTGGCTTACATTTCCAGGAATAAGAGCTACTTGGGTTGGTAGGGCTACGCAATACACCGACGTCTTTACCAATTATATAGATAACCGCCTTACCAATGGTGACTTCTCTTTTAATGTTGAAAACAACCGCCGATACATGCTTACAGGAAAACTATCCTGATAGCTCTCCGCTGTTGAGCAGTAGCTAATGTCCATTTTTTGCCCAAGCTTTATAATCGAAAGGGTCAAACACGATTAAAAACTGAATGGTTATATTGAGCAAAATATTGACTCATGACATTGCCAGCGGTCTGATGAAGTTGTGCCATTAGGTCTCTGGACGGCCAGCTACCTGGAGAGCTAGATCTTTCGACTTCGCTCAAGACGACAAGGCCTTTGCTCAAGGTTATTGGACTTCGCCGGAGAAGAAGAGATGAGAGATATAACCGTAAATGGCTATGTTGATCTGCCTGAAATACGTTTTCAATAAAAAACTCTAAACCAGAACGTGAGCTCTGGAGTATGAAACCCAGTTTTTCATAGCTAAGCGCAAGTGCTCTTATTTGTATAAGAGTTCCTCTAAAAAGGGTGCATTTCGGACTTAATTGAGCTTATTACTTGTCTTCCTTGTCTGGTATAGAGTCTTTCTTGCCAAAAAGACTAAGACGATAGAATAGTCCTTTTACTCTCTGCGTTGGCTTGGTGATTATAGTGCCGCCATGCTGCATGTCTTCGGTGCTTGGTTCTAAGCTTTGTATAGTGCTTAGATCAACGTCACCTTGTACCTGAGCCAATTTATCGCCATCGAACAACGCGGTAATCAATCGAGTCGAAGTCTCACGCTTGCGGTGATCAATCTTGGAATAATAATAGTCCCAGCGTGATTCATTGAAGGGGTCAATTACCATCGGCGTGCCCAGAATAAACAGCACTTCCTGCTTGCTCATCCCCTGGCGTATCGAACTAAGATCACTATTGTTAAGTATATTGCCCTGTTGAATATTGGGTTGGTACGGGCGTATGCATGCGCTCAGTGATA